>DASPXD010000045.1:0-35034 GCA_035637435.1 Gemmatimonadales bacterium | reverse complement strand
CGATATGCCGACCGCGCGGGACGGAGCGGCGTCCAGCGTTCTGAATGGACTGCTCTATGTCGTTGGAGGGTACTACCAAAGAGCCGTAGAAGCGTACAAGCCGTGAAGACAAACCGGGGCCGGCTCAGCGCCGGCCCCGGTGTGGTTTTGTAGCCGAGTATGTTCAGACTTTCGGATCGACTGGGAGATGCCGGTGGGTGTGATCCCCATTCTCCCCCTCATCGAGGAACCAGCAATACGCCCAAATCTTGGCGGGCCGCAGCACCTGCTGGCCGGCTCGCAGAATGATGCCCATCGGTTCGTCGTCGATCATCAGCGGAAGGCTCGTCATGGCGCACCGTTACGGGTTGTATGTCGCTACGTTGTAACGCAATCATCTTGCCAGACTCCATTGCGTACAACGTACCGTCCTACAACGAGTTACGGTTTTCGCCAAGTCCCGAGTCGTCACTCCGACACGTTCAACGCCGGCCCTGCCGTGTCGACCTGACGCGGCGGCTTGATCGCAGTGAACCCCGAGCGCTTGGAACGGCGGCCGTTCTGGACCTGCCATCCCCGATACAGGGTCTGGAGTGCCTCGGGGGCGAGAGGAATGACCCCCCGGCTCGGGGCCTCGGGAGGCAGCACCACGTGCACCCCGCCCGACGGCGTCCGTACCTGAAGGTCGGCGATCAATGACGCCCGCTCTTTGGCGCGGAGCTGGCCGAGCGCGGCCGGCGCGATCGCGACGAGCGAAGGTGAGAGATCGGGGAACCAGCTCCCGAAATTGATGACCAGCGCCTGGAATGCCCCGGCAAGCTGTTCGGTGACGGCGCGTCCCTCGGCTGCCTCGACGGCACCCAAATCCTGATCCAGCAGAAACACCTCGGCATCGTGCGCCGCGAGAAACAACGCTTCCGCGAGTGCCGCGGAGCCGAGCACGACGACGACGTCGCCCGGCTCGACCCGCGCGGCCCACGGGACGACCGGGTGCCCGCGGTCGAATCCCCAATGCGTCGGTTCCCGCTGTGCCTCCCGCAACGCGCGGTGCTTCTGGCGCCAGCGCGGAAATGAAGGGAGTCGCAGACGTCGGGCGATGATGCGATCGACATGCTCGAGCAGCAGCACCTCGGTGAGCAGATACTGATCCTGAGCGCTCGTCTGCAGCTCCCGCACCGCTTCGTCGCCGATCTGCAGCAGCTCCGCCCGTGGGACGGTGTTCTTGTACTCCTCGAGCCGCTGCAGGATGAACTCCTGATACTCCTGCTTGAGCGACCGGGGCAGCCGCCGGACTGGGGGCATTCCGGTGGTTTTGCTGGCGCGCTCAAAGGGCAGGGAGGTCAGCATGGCTCGACGTGCACCGTCACTTCTTCCAGCTCCAGGTCGTTCTTCAGTCGCGCTTCGACGGCATCGGCGATCGCGTGCGCGGCGGCGACGTTGGCCGAGGAGTCGACGGCGATCGTGACTTCCGCGTAGCGCACGCCCGTATTGCCGCCGCGCGAGCGGATCCCGTAGGCGCTCTTCACGCCCGCGACGGCTTGCGCCGATTGCCGGATCGTTGGCTCGGGGATCGCGCGCTCGTCGACGAGCACCGGCACGACGCGTTTCAGGATTTGGTAGGCCACCCGCACGATCAGCAGCGCGACGGCGATGGCGACGACCGGATCCACCCAGGTATGGCCCTCCCCCTGACGCGAAAACAGCACGCCGATCAGGACGCCGATCGTGATGAAGACGTCGGTACGCGTGTGCGCCGCGTCGGCGATGAGCAGCTCGCTGGAGAGCTCGTGCCCCCGGCGGTTTTCGTACCAGGCGACGAGGATGTTCGTGGCGAGCGTCGCGAGCAGCAGGGCGAGGCCTGCGTCGCTCATCCGCACCGTATGCCCGCCCGACACGAGACGGCCGATGGCGCTGCGGACCAGCTCAAAGCAGGTGATCGAAAGGAAAACGACGATGGCGAGCGCGCCGAGCGTCTCGAACTTGCCGTGTCCGTAGGGGTGCTCCTCGTCCGGCTCGCGTGATGCGACGCGCACCACGACGAGGCCCAGCACGTTGTAGACCGCGTCTACGGAGGAGTGCACCGCGTCACCCAGGACGGCGAGCGAGCCGGCCAGCATGCCGATCGTCGCCTTGGCGAGCACGACAGCGATGTTGGCGATGAGGAGTCCGCCGAGTACGCGACGGACGGCGCGCGACCGGTCCAGGGCGTTACCGGGCGGGGGCACAGACATGGTGTGCAAGCTTGTGATGGGAGCGGATTTAGTCAACTTTGCTTGACATATTTAGATATTTGTATAAATATCTCCCCATGGACGATTCGCTGTTTCGCGCTCTGGCCGACCCGACGCGTCGCAAGATCCTCGAGCTGCTGACCGCCAAGGATCTTACCGCGGGCGAGATCGCGGAGCAGTTCCCGATCGCGTTCGCGTCGGTGTCGCACCATCTCGGCGTGCTCAAGGCGGCCGACCTCGTCGCCGCCGAGCGCGAAGGGCAGTTCATCCGCTACAGGCTGAACACGACCGTCTTTCAAGAGGTCGTGCGCTACTTCATGACCCGCTTTGGGGGAGCAAACAATGCGTAGCCGCTGGTTTGGTCTCGTGATTGCCGCGGTGGCCGTGGCGGTCTCCATCTGGGCCTATCCACGTCTGCCGCCTACCGTCGCCACGCACTGGGATCTGCGCGGCGCGCCGGACGGGTTCTCCAGCCGGTTGTTGGCCGTCTCGATTGTGCCCGTGGTCCTGCTCGTGATGACGGGACTGTACAACGTGCTCCCGAAGCTCGATCCGCGCGGCGAGAACTACGCCAAGTTCCTGAGCACCTACTGGCTGATCGCCAACGCCGTGATCGTGTTCGTGCTGGTGGCGCATGCGATGATCATCGCGTCGGCGCTCGGCTACTCGGTGAGGATCGACCGCCTGATGCCGCTCGGTTTTGGCCTGCTCTTCATCTTCCTGGGCAATTACATCACCCGCGTCGAACCGAACTGGTTCGTCGGCATCCGCACGCCGTGGACGCTGTCGAGCGACACGGTGTGGCGAAAGACCCATCGCACGGGCGGATGGCTCATGGTACTGGGAGGATTCGTGCTGGCGGTCGGCGCGTTCATTTTGCCGCATGGCGCCTTCCCGCCGTTGTTCGTGACGACGATCGTCATCGTCGCATTGATCCCGATCGTGCAGTCCTACGTGTTGTGGAAACGGGAGCAAGGGAGATCGTAGGTGTACCCGGGCTGAGAGCCCGGGCTCGGCATTGTGTGCGCCCTGTAAGGGCGCACGCTCGGAGCCGAGCGCGCCCTCTCAGGGCGCGAAATAACGATCATCCCACCGCCCTGAGCAGCACGCCTTTCAGATAACCCGTCTCCGGCACGTTGAGCAGCTCAGGATGATCGGCGGACGCTCCCCGCACCGCGACGAGCTCCATGCGGCGGCCCGAGTCGCGCGCGGCGTCGCTGAGCATCGCGGTGAAGACGTCGCGGCTCACATGGTAGGAACAGGATGACGTGAACAACACGCCTCCGGGCGCGAGGACCTTCATCGCCCGGAGGTTGATTTCCTTGTACCCGGCGACGGCGCGCTCGAGGTTGGCCTTGGTTTTGGCGAACGCGGGCGGGTCGAGCACGATCGTGTCGAACTGCTCGCGGCGCCGTTCGAGCTCCCGGAGTAGATCGAAGGCATTCGCCTCCGTCCACTTGATGTTGTTGATCCCGTTGAGCTTGGCGTTCTCGGCGCCGCGCGCCAAAGCCTCGGCGCTCTGATCGACCGCGAGCACTTCTTTCGCGTTGCGCGCGAGATGCAGTGCAAACGAGCCGTGATAGGTGAAGAGGTCGAGCGCACGGCCGCCGGTTTTCGTCTGGTGTCCGATGAGGATCCGGTTCTCGCGCTGATCGAGAAAGGCGCCGGTTTTCTGGCCGGACCACGGAGCCGCGAGGTACTTGACTCCATCTTCGACGATCTCCACCACCTGCGGAACCTGGCCGTGGGCCAGGACCACCTCGGCTGCCAACCCTTCATGACGACGAACCGCGGAATCGTTGCGGAGCAGGATGCCTTCTGGCTCGAGGGCGTACTTGATGGCCTCCAGAACGTCCCTGCGGACTGATTCCAACCCGGCCGATAACAGCTGCGCCACCACGAACGGACCGTACTTATCGATCACGAGCGACGGGAGCGCATCTCCTTCCGCATGAACAACGCGCCATGCGGTTGCCGTGATTCCATTGCGACGGCGCGCCGCCACAAGGATGCGGTGGCTCCACCAAAAGTCGTCAATCCGCTCGTTGCCACGGGAGAGGAGCCGCAGCCGGATCTCGGATGTCGGGGAGTAGAGCGCCTGTCCGAGAAACTTGCCTTTACGATCGAAGGCCTGGACGATGCCTGGCTTCTTATCGGGCTCTTCGGCGACGTCGCTGCGGTAGATCCACGGATGGCCCTGCTTCCAGCGTTCAGCCCCGCGCGCGGTGAGTTTGACCGTCATCGGTCCGGACGGAGCTTCGCGGCTTCACGCAGGTAGATATGTTTCAGCGCTTGCTGCGGCTTGGCCGTGTAGAAATGCAGCAACACCCGGATGCAGCGTCGCAGTCCGCTGGGAACGGCGACTTCCGCGGTGCCCAGCAGCGGCACGTCCCTCCAGCCGAGCCTGCGCGCGGCGCGGGCGGGATACTCGGCGGTGAGGTCGGGTGACGACGTGAAGATCGCGCTCTCCACGTCTTCGGGCGCGAAGCCATTGGCGTCCCGCAGGGCGGAGAGCAGCTCCTCCGTCGCTGCGAGTATCGCGTCGCTGGTATTGGCGGACGCCGTGGTCGCCCCACGCAGTCCACGCAGGATTTTCGTCATGGCACTAGCCGATCAGATGCGCTTGATGGTGATCACCGATCCCGTCCTGCTCGCCGGGCGGGATGCCGTCGCTGTTTGCCGCGCCGCCGCCCAGGGCGGCGCCACGATGATTCAGGTCCGCTGGAAAGATGGCTCACCGGACGAAGTTCTGGAGTTGACCCGCGCACTGATCGCGGCCCTTCCGGTTCCCGTGCTCGTCAATGATCGCGCCGACATCGCCCTCGCCGCCGGCGCCGCGGGCGCGCACCTCGGTTGGGACGACGTCCCGCTCGCGGCGCTGCGCCAGCACCTTCCTGCCGGCTTCCTGCTCGGCATCTCCGTCGGGACGGCCGAGGAGGCCGAGCGCGCGGCCGCCCTTCCTGCCGATTACTGGAGCGTCGGTCCCTGCTTTGCAACACCCACGAAGCGCGACGCGGGACCGCCGCTCGGTCCCGAGGGCTTCGCGGCGCTGGCCCGGCGCGCGCCCGAGGGTGTCCCGGTCATCGGGATCGGGGGCATCACGGCGCCGAACGCGTCGTCCGTCATGCGCGCCGGTGCCGCCGGCGTCGCCGTCATTGGCGCCGTGCTGGGCGCGGCGGACCCGGAGGCCGCTGCACGGGCGGTGGACGTTGCCGCACGCGCTTGATCGCGGCCAGATGATCGGCGTACGAGGCTGAGAATATGTGCTTCCCATCGGGTTGGGCCACGAAATAGAGGTAGCCGGTCTGCGCAGGGTAAAGTGCCGCGATCAGACTCGAGTCACTGGGCTGATTGATCGGGCCCGGCGGCAGTCCCGGATTCAGGTATGTGTTATAAGGGGAGTGGATTTGCAGCTGTTTCTCCCACACCCGACGCAGCCGGCGGCCGTGCGCGTAGACGACGGTCGGATCGGCCTGTAGTGCCATCCCGCGCTTCAGCCGGTTGTGATAGACCGCGGAGACGTACGGCCGGTCGGGGGTGTATCGTACTTCTGCTTCGACGATCGAGGCGAGGGTGACGATCTGGTGTCGCGTCATGTGCAGCTCGGCGAGCCGGGCGTCCCACTCCGGCTGCCAGCGCGCGATGAACTCGTGCGTCATCAGCTTCACGAGGTCGCGGGCGCGCATGCGCATCGGGACGACGTACGTCGTCGGGTACATGTAGCCGTCCACTCCCGCCGGGGTGGGCTTGATGCCCAGCTCGCGCTCGAGCGACGTATCGCGCATGGCGGCCACGAATGAATCGCGAGATACACCCAGCCACGAGCGCGCCCGCTCGGCCACCTCGAATCCCATCATCCCTTCGAGCACGGTGAAGCGCGCCTCGAGCCCGCGCCCTTTTTTCAGCGTACTGACGACGCTACTCCAACTCTCATCGGGCGCGAACATGTAGACGCCGCTCTTCAGGTTGGAGGGGAGCCCCCGGAGACGCGCATACAGGCTGAACCAGTCGCGGCTCTCGATCACGCCACGCGCTTCGAGGGAGTCGAGCGCCTGGTAATAGGTGGCACCGCGCGGAATGATCACGATGATGTTGTTTGCAACGGACTGATAGCTGGACGGTTCGGGTTTGCCGCATGAGACCGCGAACGCCAAAAGCAGAATGCGAAATGCGAAATTCGAAATGCGAATTTGACGAGCGATCGTCCACACGCCATTTCGCGTTTCGAATTCCGAATTTCGCGTTATCACAGCGCCGTTCCTCTCTTCGCATCCAGATAGTGCTGCAACAGCAGTGCGGCGGCCATCGCGTCCACATCCTCCTTGCGGCCGCGTGTCGTCCCGCCCATTTCACGCACCGCCGCCAGGACCCGGGCCGTGGTCATCCGCTCATCCCACATGCGCACCTCCAGGGCACCGCCCCCCCCGCCCCCCCCCACCCGACGCTTGATATCATCGGCGAGGGCTCGCGCGGCGTGAGCCGCATCACCTTCGGCTCCCGCCTCGTTCAGCGGCAGCCCGACGATGATCCCCACGACGTGGTTTCTGGTGACCTGCTCGAGCAGCTGCGCCATCGGGAAGCGTTTTCCGGCGCGGCGCGTGAGAGTGGCGAGAGGCTGGGCGAGTGTCTGGGTTTCGTCCGAGAGCGCGAGACCAATCCTGCGTTGGCCCCAGTCAACGGAAAGCAGACGACCTCGCGGTGGAAAGTTGGAATGTTGGAAAGTTGGAACGTTCATTCCTTCCAACATTCCATCTTTCCAACCTTCTCTCAACCCTGCGACATGGTCTGAAAGAATTCCGTGTTCGTTTTCGTGCGCTTGAGCCGCTCGAGCAGGAATTCGATCGCCTCGACGGGCGGCATATCGGACAGGAAATTGCGGAGCAGGTAGACCTTGTTCAGCTCCTCCTTGCTGAGCAGCAGCTCTTCCTTGCGGGTGCTGCTGCGTTGCACGTCGATCGCCGGGAAGGTGCGCCGCTCGGCGATGCGCCGGTCGAGAATGACTTCGGAGTTACCGGTGCCCTTGAACTCCTCGAAAATCACCTCGTCCATGCGCGAGCCGGTGTCGATCAGCGCGGTCGCCAGAATGGTGAGCGAGCCGCCGCCCTCGATGTTGCGCGCGGCGCCGAAGAAGCGCTTCGGTTTCTGCAGGGCGTTCGCGTCCACACCGCCGGAGAGAATCTTGCCCGAGTGCGGCACTACGACGTTGTGAGCCCGGCCCAGGCGTGTGATCGAGTCGAGCAGAATCACGACGTCCTTGCCGTGCTCCACCAGCCGTTTCGCCTTTTCGATCACCATGTCCGCGACTTGCACGTGGCGGTCCGCCGGCTCGTCAAAGGTCGACGACACCACCTCCACGTTCGGCCCCTTGACGTTCTCCTCCATGTCGGTCACCTCTTCGGGCCGCTCGTCGATGAGCAGCACGATGAGATAGACCTCGGGATGATTCTCGATGATGGAGTTCGCCAGCTTCTGCATCAGGATGGTCTTGCCGGCCTTGGGTGGCGACACGATCAGGCCGCGTTGTCCCTTGCCGATCGGCGACAGGATGTCCATCACGCGCATCGACAGATCGCCGTCTTTCCGCTCGAGCTTGAGCTGCTGCTCGGGATAGCGGGGGCGCAGGTTGTCGAACGCGACGCGATGCTTCGCCTTCTCCGGCTCTTCGCCGTTGACGACTTCGACTTTCAAGAGCGCGAGGTACCGCTCGCCCTCCTTCGGCGGCCGCACCTGGCCCATGATCGTGTCGCCGGTGCGCAGATCGAAACGCTTGATCTGGCTGGGCGAGACGTAGATGTCGTCGGGGCCGTACAGATAATTCCAGTCGGGGCTGCGGAGGAACCCGTAGCCTTCCGGCAGAATTTCGAGCACGCCCTCGCCACGGAGAACCGTGTCGGTGTCGAGCAGCGACTGCTCGATGCGGAAAATGAGATCCTGCTTGCGGAGCCCGGAGTAGTTGGTGATGTTCAGGCTCTCGGCCATCGCGTGTAGTTCCGCGACGGACTTCCTCTTTAGTTCGGCGATATCCACGTGTGCTTCAGCTCCGTTTGCGCTACGGCGGGGAAAACCCGGGGTTGGGGAGTGGTCTCGTTGATAATGGCAACTTGGAGTTATGGCGGTGTGCGAACGCTCAAGTATAGTACGCGGACGTGAGCCTCACAAGGTTTCTGCTCGCGTGGCGGACCACACCCCTCCACGACCGCGAAGTTGTTGACGCACTTGTAGATCCGGCTCATGCCGGGTCCCCACCCTCCGCCGAGCTCTCCGCCGCTCTCCGGCAGTGGCCAGGGACGTACTACTGGTCGAACGAGACGGACGGGCGCCATCTGGTGCTCACGCGTCCCACGCATAAAGCGCGCGAGGCGTGGACAACGCACGCGCTGCTGTTCGTGGGGGTCTTGCTCACGACGACGCTATCCGGCGCTGTCGTCGCGGGTGCCCTGCCTTCCGATCCCCGGGATTGGCGGCCGGACGCCTTGCTCGGTGCCTTTCCGCTCGGTCTGTCGTTTTCGCTGCCGTTACTGGCCATCCTGCTCTGCCACGAGCTGGGACACTACCTCACGGCACTGCGCTACCAGCTCAACGTCTCGCCACCATACTTTATTCCGGGACCGCCGGCGCCCTGGGCAATCGGGACGTTCGGAGCCTTCATCCGGCTGAGGACGATCGTCAACGACCGGCGGCAGCTGCTCGACGTCGGTGCCGCTGGGCCGATCGCGGGGTTCGTGGTCGCCCTGCCGATCCTGTGGATCGGATTGGCGCACAGCCACGGGATAACCGATGCGCCGATCCGCGGCATGGTGGCACCGTGGGGCCCTGGCGTCATGGCGCTCGGCGATTCAGCGATTACATGGCTCGTCCGCCGTCTTACCCAAGGCGATACCGCGACGATCATGCTGCACCCCATGGCACTCGCCGGGTGGTTCGGCATGTTCGTGACGATGCTCAATCTCCTGCCCATGGCGCAGCTCGATGGTGGCCACATCGTCTTTGCCGCCACCACCCGGTGGCATCAGCGGATCGCGCGCGCGTTCTGGGTTGTGGTCATGGTGCTGGGGTGGTTCTGGGTGGGGTGGCTGCTGTGGGGTTTCATCGTGCTCGTGGTCTCGCGCGGCCAGCTGCGCCATCCGCCTGTGCTCGATGCCTATCGCCCGCTGCCGCGATCTCGCCGATGGGTGCTCTGGGCGAGCCTCTTGCTGTTCCTGCTGACGTTTGCGCCGGCGCCGTTCCGATCCTAACGGAGCACGGAGCAGAGAAGCACGGAGCAGTCGGCTGCTCCATGCTCCCTGCTCCTTGCTCACGCTATTGCGTAACTCCTAGCCATTTATAATGTTCTTTCAAACCAGCCCCTGGATCGGCATGCCTGCACAACCTGCCCGATACACACCAGCTGCTGCGACCGATACGGTCGTCCATGATCTGCCCCCCATCCGCTTTGACGGACAACCCATAGACATCCGCCTTTCCCTCCGCCGCACCGAAGACGGCATCTGGCGTGGCCGCATCATGTTCGGCGCCGAGGGAACGGAAATGGAGCGCTCCAGCGCGGAGATCTTCTGTGCCGGCACGGAGCAGGATCTGTGGCAATCGGTGCGGGACCTGCGGGATCATCACCTGCGCGACCTGTACCGTTCATTGCTCTGATGCCCGATCCGCAGGCGATGGCGAGGTTGCGGCACGACCTGTCCAATCCTCTTTCGGCGATACTCGCCGAGACTCAGCTCTTGCTCCTCACGCCTGAGAAGTTCGACGAGGAGGCGCTGGCCGGGCTCAAACAGATCGAGGACCTGGCGCGCAAGATGCGTCAGCTGCTGCAAAGCCTAGAGTGAGCCGGCGGCATCGCCCTCGGTATTGCCCCTCCACGGCGTGGTGGCCTCCGACCCGCCTGCGCATCGCCTTCCTTATTAGACGGTCCGCGCGCCGCATGTCGTTCCGCGTGACGCGCGTCATAGCAGTTTCGGTCAGACAGCGGTAAATCAGTCCCCGCCACGCCCGCTCTTGCGCGGGTCCATGGTACAGACATTTTAGACCCCTTCTTCCCCGGTGGAGTCCCAGATTCTGGCTGGTCCGCGGTATCTGCTCTTAGGGATGAGCGGCTTGTTCGTGGCCTGTGCAGGCGGGCCACGAACCGCTCCCGTCACACCCGCTGACATCCCCGCCCTCAAAGCCCAGGCAGCCCAGCAACCCACAAACGCTCAAGTCCGCTTCCGTCTCGCCGCCGCGCTCATGGCGGCGGGACGGTGTGATACCGCGGTGGTCGTCGCAAACGCGGGCCAGATGCTGGCCCCCGGTGAGGCATTGGGACCGATGGTCGTTGGCGGCTGTCAGGAGAAAGACGGGCGCTACGATCTCGCGTTTGCGACCTACACCGCCTTCGCGGCCCGCTATCCACAGGCGCGCGGCATCGCCGCCGTCCGCGCGCTGGCGCAGCTCGCGTTGCGCACGCAGGCGGCGCAGACCGCCAAGCTTGCGTTGGCGCGCGAGTCCACGCTGACGACACTCGTCCCCGAGCCCTCCACGATCGCGGTACTGCCGATGACGATCGCGGGTGATTCGAGCTTCCAGCCGTTGTCGCGGGGACTCGCCGAGCTGTTGATGTCCGATCTCGCGATGGTGCGTAGCCTGCGGCTGCTGGAGCGCGTACAGATCGGCGCGCTGCTCGACGAGCTGAAGCTCGGACAGAGCGCGCGCGCGGATCCGGGAACGGCGGCGCGCGTCGGGCGCCTGCTGCGCGCGGAACGGATGGTGCAGGGCGTCGCGTCGATCACACAGAACGGCCCGGTGCGCATGTCGGCGACCGTGGTGCGCGCCGACGGCAACGTGCGCCCGGGGGGGGGCGCGCAGGCCAACGGCACGTTCAAACAACTGCTCGACCTCGAGAAGCAGCTCGTCTTCGGCCTCGCCACCGAGCTCGGTATTCAGGTAACGGAAGCGGAGCGGCAGCGCATCCTGCGGCAGGGACCGAAGAATCTGGCGGCCTTCCTGGCCTACAGTAACGGACTCGAAGCGCTGGATCGCGGTGACTACCGCGCCGCCGCGGCCGCGTTCAGCGCGGCGGTGCGCGCCGATCCGTCGTTCCAACCGGCCCAGCAGCAGCAGCAGGCGGCCGAAGCCGCGCCCGCGGTGCAGGCATCGCCGGGCGACGTGGTGACGGTCGTCGAAGCGGTCGCGGAGATGACGACGCCAACCGAGCCCGCCACGACGGGAGCGTTGAACCAAGCCACCGCTGAGCTGACGCCGATCATTACCCAGCCCCTTCAGAACGGCAGCAACCTCATCGGCAGCAATGCCACGACGGAGAGTCAGGGCATCACGAGCGTGGTGCAGGCCTCCGGCATACTCCGCGTCATCTTCCACATACCGTGACCCGCGCCCGTCACCGCGTGCTCGCTCTGGCCGCCGCGCTCGTGCCAGGGGTGCTTGCCGCGCAGGCCGCGACGACGACCGCGCGCACCGGCGTGTACTTCGAGTCCTACAGCTTCGGCTCGGGGCTCGCCTTCACGCGGCTCAGCGAGCTCACGATTCCCATCAGTGTGACGCAACGCATCGGCAACCGGCTCGTCATCGACGTCGGCACGGCGTACGCGAGCGCGTCAGTCCACGAAGCGGCCGGCACTGGGACGATCACGCATTCGGGGCTGGTCGATACCGATATTCGCGCCACCGTGGGGGTGATTCCGGGCAAGCTCGTCTTCAATCTCGTCGGCACGATTCCCACCGGCGCTACGGAAGTCTCCGACACGAAGATCCCGTTGTTCGGCGCGACCGCGACCGATCTGCTCGGTTTCACGACGCCTGCATTTGGCTCGGGTGGCGGGATTACCGCGGGGTTCGCGTCGGCATTCACAATGGGCAGCGACTGGGCTGTCGGCACCGGTGCGAGCTACCGCTACGGCGCGAGCTACGTGCCAGTCAAAGGGGGCAGCGAGGTGAGTCCGGGAGGCGAGATGCGCGCGCGGCTGGGACTCGAGGGCCCCTTCGGCGGTGGCAAGTACTTCCGGGGAGCGCTGATCTACACGAACACGGCGGCGAACGACATCAGCGGCGGCGGCCAAAGCACGATCGGAAACCGCGTCCTCGGATACGCGGCGGTGACCATGCCGCTCGGCAAATCACAATTCTCGGTCTACGGCTGGGACATGCGGCGCTTACAGGCAGCGCCCGGGCCCGTGCCCGTGCCGCGCGGCAACGTGCTCGCGCTCGGCGCCAAGCTCGATCGCCCCCTCAGTCCCAAGACGACGCTGTCGCCGCTGCTCGAGTTCCGTCATGAGCTGACGGACAATGGCGCGCGGATGGCGCTGCTCGGCTATCTGCTCCGCGCGGGAACCGACCTGCGATATCGGCTGAGCGACCGCGCCGCCGGCGTGGTGCAGGCGCAGCTCGCATTCGGCACGCTCCATGACGAAGGAAAGAATGTCTCGATCGTAGGGCCGCGGCTCGGCCTGTTTATCGAGTGGGCTAGGTAACCACCATCTAGACAGCCAGCGTGGCCCGGCCCATCCTAGGAGAGTCCTTCGCCTGGAGCCGTCATGCGTCGTTTCCGTCTGATCCTGTGGGGCGGGTTGGCTGGCGTCGTGGTGGGGTGCGGCGGTGGTGGCGGCGACGGTGGTCCTCCGACAATCACATCGGTGGTCATCAACGGCGATTCGACCGTCGTGCTTGCGGGCACTCGCCAACTGACCGCCATCGCGCTGAGCGGGAACGTGGCAATCAGCGGCTTCACCTTCGAGTGGACTTCATCCGATACCACGCGCGCCCGAGTCTCGGGATCGGGGCTCGTCACCGGCGTGCGACTCGGCAACACCAACATCACCGCGCTCGCGGTCCTCAACGGCACCCCGACCTCGGTGTCGAGCTCGGCACATGCGGTCCGAACGCGGATCGGCTCAATTGTGATCACGCCGGGCAACCAGACATTCTCCTCGCTGGGCGATGGTGCGACGCTGACCGCCGAGGCCCGCGATGCGCTCAACGCGGCGGTGCCGGGCGTGACGTTCGCGTGGGTGTCCCGTGCGCCGGCGATCGTGTCGGCGCAGGGGCGGGTGGGGAACTCGCAGCTCGCGGATATCTCCGCGCTCCAGAACGGCTCGACCCGCGTCGTGGCGAGCGGCGACGGCGTCTCCGATTCCGTTACGGCGACCGTGCACCAGGTCGCGACGACGTTGGGTCTCACGCCGATCACCTTCAATTTCGACCGCATCAACGGCAGCGACACGATCTCCGCTGTCGTGCTCGATGCACGCGGGCATCAGCTCGATGACTCGATGATCGTCTGGGCCTCGCGCAACACCGCCGTTGCGACGGTCAATACCATCGGGGTCAATGGGGCCAGGCTCATCAGGGCGGTCGACGAAGGGCAGACCCGCGTGGTCGCAACGTCGGGTGTGTTTGGAGATTCGGTGGATGTGTCCGTGAATCTCATCTATACCTCCGTTCAAATCGCCACGACGGGCCCCACTCCCACACCGCTCGACACCGCCCGCATCAACCGCCTCAATGGCTCGCTGCAGCTCGGCCTCATCGTGCGCGATGCGGGCAACACCATCGTGCCCAATCCAAAGGATTTCGCCTGGTCGCTCTTCAACGCCGGCGCCATTGCGACGATCGGCTCCTCGACCGGCCTGGTAACGGGAAATAGCAATACGGGAATCGATAGCGTCGACGTCGTGGCCCGCGGCATCCACGACAAGGTTCCGCTCGTCGTGCGGCAGGTGCTGGCGACCATCGCGGTGACGCCAGCGAGCCCGGCGCCATTGAACTTCGTCGGCGATACGCAAACGTTCGCCGCCGAGCCACGCGATTCGGGCGGTGCAACAATCCCGGGTCAAGCGATCACCTGGTCGACGAACAACGCCGTGCTCGGCATCGACGCCGGCGGGCTGGCGACCGCGCTGCAACGCTCAAGCGCGAGCGGGGTCACGGTGAAGATCAAGGCGACCGTGAATGCGTTGACCGATTCGTCGCGATCGATCGTCGTGCGGCAGGTGCCCCGGTTCGCCGACCTGAGCCCCAATTCTTTCAGCACATTGACGGCGATCGGCCAGAGCGTGCAGGCGTCGTGCGTGGTGCGCGACTCCGCGACCGACACGATTCCCAACCATCCCTGCAACTGGAGCGCGCTGACGGCGAACGTCGTGACGTTCAACCCCACAACCGCGAAGACAACCACGATCACGGCGGCGGGCAACGGCAGCGCAACGATCAATGCCACAGCCGCGGTGAGCGTTGTAGGCGTCAACTCCGTGACGGTCGATCAGGTAGCCGCGTTCGTGTCGCTGCTGCCGGTCAACTTCGGCACGCCCGATGTCCAGATGAAGGTCAGCCAGAGCGCGCCGTTCATCGCGGTCGTGCGTGACGCGAACAATAACGTCGACCCGCGGTCTCGAACTGACGTGACGTGGTCGATTACGCCAGGAACGAGCGCGACGCTGTCAGCGGGCTCGACGGAGACCGTGAACGTCACGACCAATGCGACGCCCGGCTCCGAGACCGTGCGTGCAACGATAGGAGCGATCTTCGGCGAGCGCGTTGTCGCCGTCGCGCCGACCGGCATCAGTTTCGCGACGAGCGTGCAAACCGTCTTTACGGCGAACTGTACCGGCTGCCACGCGGGCGTCGGTGCTCCGCAGGGACTGAATCTGGTGTCGGGTTCGTCTTACGCGCTCCTGGTTGACCACGCGTCGGGCGAGGCTCTGGGGATGAAACGCGTTCGTCCCTTCCTGCCGGACTCTTCATACCTGGTGCACAAGATTCAGGGGACGCAACTCGGGGTGGGAGGCAGCGGGGTGCGCATGCCCTTCGGGTGCACGACCAACTGCTTGCCGAACGGGACGATCAACACCATTCGCAACTGGATTCTACAGGGGGCGCTGAACAACTAAATACCTTCGGCCATTTACGAAATACAGCGCCAACAACAGCGTTGTTGATGCGCTTACACCGTATTTCCAGACCGCCGGCGCATCGGACGCCGAGAGCAAGCCTTCGATCGTCCCCGCAATCACGAGAAGCGTGACGACGGCGCCGATCATGCGCGCCGCGATGCGTCCTTCCAGCACCAGGGCGTCCCTGCGAGTGCGGTCCCCCGGGGCGATCAGCGCCTTGGCCAGCCGAAACCCCGCCCCCGCCGAGATGAAGATCGCCGTCAGCTCCAGCACGCCGTGTCCCGCCACGAACGTCATGAGATAGTTGAGCGCGTGGTAGTTCTGAAACAGGCCGATGACGAGCCCCAGCATCATCCCGTTTACGAACAGCAGCCAGGCGGTCAGCAAGCCGCCCGTCAGGCCACCGACAAACGTGCCGAACGAGACGTTGATGTTGTTCGACATGATCAACGCGGCGGCTACGGGCCGCTCTTCCTTGCTGGCCTGCGCATAGCCGCGCCCTTCCACTTGATTTTCGGCCGCTTCTTCGGCGCGCGCGACCATCACCGGCGAAACGATCTCCTCCGCCAGTGCGGGCCGGTCGCGGATCATCCGGTAGCCGACCGCCGCGGGAATGGCGAATAAAAGGAAAGCGAGCAGGACGAACTGCCAGGATTCCACGACGGCGGCCGGGAAGTCGCGCAGGATGTAGTGGGGCAGGGGCGTGCGCTGCTTGCCGCGAGCCCGATAGAGCGCGTTGTGGCCGGCCGTGACCACCCGCTCCAGGTAGGTGATCACCCGCGGGTCGACTTGATACGTGCGGGCGCGGGCGAGATCGGCGGCGACCTCGCGGTACTGCGCGGCGAACGCCGGAATCTCGCCCGGCTCCAGTGCGCCGACGCCGGACCGCTCCATGCGCACCGCGGTGACGCGGAACGACTCCCATCCCTGCCGCTTCTTCTCGACGAAGCGCTCGGCCGGCACGGTGATCCGGCCGGCCGCGCCGGCCTGCGCGCGCGGCGCGAAGCGGCTGCGGCGCTTGCGCTGCTCTTCGGCAAAGACGGTGACGAGATACCCTTGCGGGTCGGCGCTGCGGCGCGGAATGCGCGTCTCGAAGCGGCGCACCAGGTCCGCCGTCATCCGGACCTGGACGTCGGGATTGAGCTCGCTCAAACGTGCGAGAAAGCGATCCAGCAGCCGGAATTCGTCTTCGGACAGCTCGGGCGGGCCGGTCTCGATGGGGTCCGCCGGCGATTCGCTCTCGGTCACGGCCCCAAGTACCCAGTCGGTGGGACGATCGCGCACGACGATCGTGCCGGCCGCCAGATCCCCCGGACGCTTGTTGCTCGGGTGGAGAAACATCGTGACCAGCGCCGGCGCGAACGGGATCGGGATGTAGCAGTCGAGCAGCCGGACGAGATTGCGGATCACCGCCGCGGGGGGCGTGATCGACCGCCCCGTGTCCATGACCACGCGGATCCCGAGTAGCTGTTTCCCGGGCGTCCGGCCGCCGTTCAGCGCCTCGAACAGCGTGAAATAGCCCCACACCCCGGAAAACATGATCAGCACCATCACGGCGGCGAACCATCCCTGCAGCATCCCCTGCCGCGATAACACACCGCCGACGATCACGCCTCCGCCCACCCAGAGGACCATCAGGCCGAGGAACAGGAACAGCAGGTCCAGCAGTCCGGCCGCCATGCGGGAGCCGACACCAGCCAGCTCGAAGCGGACCTCGACGTGCTCCGGCGTCTCGACGCCGTGATGTTGGCGCAGATCGAGGTCTCGCGCGGAAGCCGCCATGTCCTCATTTTACCGCCTGTCCCCTCGCGGAGCGACCCATTAGCTCGAATCTCAGGCCCATGCAGCTCGGCGAAATCCTCGACGGCAGCTTCAACATCTACCGCCGTCACTTCGGCCTGTTCATGCGACTGAGCCTCGCGCTGGTGTGGCTCCCGACGGCCGCCGGCATCTACATGCAGGTACGGTTCAGCAACAGCCCATTCGAAATGCTGAACATCCTCGAGCAGCACACCGGCACCACCGTGTTATTCGGCCTGTTGTTGATCGTCGTATGGACGACGGCGGGGCTGCTGCTCAAGGCGGGGACGATTCGGATCATCTCGGACTCCTACCTCGGCCAGGAGCCGCAGCTCGGCAGCGCGCTGCGATTCGGTGTCTCCAAGATCCTGCCGCTGCTGCTGGTCACCTTCAGCAAGAACCTGTTGCTGATTCTGGTGCCGGGCGCCGGAGCGCTCGTCGTCGTCCTGCTGGTCATGCTCGGCAAGGTGGTGGGGGTGGGGGTCGGCGGATTGATCGGATTTGTCGGCTTCGTCGGGTTGGCGTGGTTCGTCGTGTGGGTTGCCTGTGTCTACGGCACTACCACACCCATCGTCGTCCTCGAAGACCTGACGAGCTCGTTCGATGCGTTCGGCCGTTCCTGGGAGTTGACGCGTGGCGCGCGGGGAAAGGTGTTCGGAACGGCGGTGGTCGCGTGGCTGATCTCGCAGTTGCTCCCCCAGATGGTGGTGGGGGGGATCAGCGGGGCGCTGGGCGCGGCGGGGAACGCCTCGTTGCAACCCCTCTTTGTCGTGGTGGCGTCGTTGATGGGGATCGTCCTGGCGCCGATTCTACCGTGCGCGATCACGCTGCTCTACTACGACTTGCGCGTGCGGCGCGAGGCGTTCGATCTGCAGGTTCTCAGCGAGCAAATGGGGATCCGCTGATCGGAACCTGGCTCGCCCTGCTCCAGGCATCGAGCGCTCCACCGGCTGTCCCACCCGACTCGCTGCGGCGCGTGGTCGGCCAGGTATTCACCCGTCCGGAATACCAGTGGGTGGAGCGCCGCCGGCTCGTGTCCTGGCTCGCCCGGCAGTGGCACAACCTGGTTGAATGGCTCAATCATCTCGCCGATCGCTACCCCGTCGGCTTCAACATCGGCCTCGCCCTGGTTGTCGTCGCGCTGATCGTGCTGCTGGTGCATGTCGCATACGTGATGTGGCGCATCGTGCGGCCTGCCGCGCGGACCGGCACGCGTAAGACCGCTGCCGGCGCCGGCATCATAATGGACGCGGCGGCGCATCTCGCCCGCGCCGATGCACTCGCCCGCGCGGGCCGGTACGCGGAGGCGCTCGCACACCGCTTCCTCGCCGTGGTCCTCGAGCTCGACCGGCTCAAGGCGCTCCGCTTCCACGTGTCGAAGACCCCGGCCGAGTACGTCGGCGAAGCGCGCCTCACTGATGCGGGGCGCGCATCCCTGGCCGGTCTGGTCACGCAGTTGTACCGCCACCTCTTCGGGGCCGTGCCGTGCGACGCGGGAGAGTACGAGTCGTTCGGCGCCGCGGCGCAGGAGCTGGCGCGGGGACGGCATGTCGTACCGGCTTGAAATCGGGCTCGCGCTGCTGCTCGCTGCCGCGGTTGCCATCGCGCTCTGGGCCGCCAATCGCCGGCCGACGCGCGAATCGGATTTCGACCGGCGGACGTCGACGTATCTCAGCGGTCCCAGCGGCAGCAAGGCGCTGAATGAGGTCCTCGCACGTCTGGGCCGGCCTGCGGAGCGACGGCGTACGTCACTGCTCAACCTGGCGAGCGATCGCGCGCACCGTCCCGCCGTTCTCGTCCTGCTGAATCCCATCATCTCGCTGCAGGATGCCGAGCTGGAGCAGGTCGCGCGGTACGTGCGGGGTGGCGGCGCGGTACTCGCCACCGGTGAAGGCGGCGGCATCACGTTCTGCACGGGGTGGCGGACGCGGTCGGCCGGGATTTCCGACGACAGCATGGCCGTGCGCTCACCCCAGCCCGGCCTGCACTTGCCACAGACCGCGCGCGTGCTGACCGCCGTCAAACCCCGTACGAGCGGAACAGGCAGGCTCGAATCACTCCGGAAGGGCGCCGAGGAAGACGGGCGGCTGGGGATCTGCAACACGCTGTCGCCGTTCGCAGTCGATACGGTCGTGATCGCGCTCAACAACCGTCCCGCGATTCTGCGCCTGCGCTATCGTGGCGGCGGAACGATCACGCTCGTCGCGGATCCCGGCTGGTTCACGAACCAGGTCTGGCGCGACAGCGACGTTCCCAGCGTCGCACTGCCGCTGCTCACACCGCGTCGCGAGCGTCCCGGCCGGGTGGCGTGGGATGAATACCATCAGGGATTTGGATTCGGGCAACAGACCTCGTTTGCAGACCGCACGTGGAGCTGGCTGCGCAGCTCCCCCGCCGGGTGGGCGATCCTCCAGTTGATTGCCGTCGCCCTCGTGTGGTTGGCAATGACCGCCGTGCGGTTCGGGCCCGCGCGTTCCGTGATCGAACGGCGGCGCCGCTCGCCGCTTGAGCACCTGGAGGCGTTGGGGGCGGGGCTCGAGAGCGCCGCCGACGCGGATACCGCCGTGCGCCGGCTGGCGCTGGGACTGCGGCGCCGCCTGAGCCGCACCGGGTATCTGGCCGACGGCAACGTGGTGCCGTGGGTCGAGGGACTCGAGCTGGCAATGCGCGGTCCCCAGGGCCGCGCCGCCGTGCGTCGTTTACATCAGCTGCTCACCGTACGCGATCGCGACGACCGACCTGGTCGCGTGCTTCATGCCGCTCAAGCCGTGGAGGACGTGTGGGAGGAACTACGCCCGCGCACGACGCGCAGCGCATCGTAGAGGCCCTGCGCCGCGTGGTGCTGGGACAGGAAGCCGCCACCCGCGAGGTGCTCGTGTGCCTGCTCGCGCGCGGCCACATCCTGCTCGAAGGGGTCCCCGGAACGGCGAAGACATTGCTCGTCCGCACCCTCGGCCTCGCGCTCGACGTGCGCTTTGTGCGGATTCAGTTCACGCCCGACCTCATGCCGGCCGACATCACCGGCATCACGCTCCTCACCGGCATGCAGCAGTTCACTTTTCGGCCGGGACCCGTCTTTGCCGACCTCGTGCTTGCCGACGAGATCAATCGCGCGCCCGCCAAGACACAGGCGGCGTTGCTCGAGGCGATGCAGGAGCGCACCGTCACGGTCGACGGCCAGAGTCATCCCCTGTCCGCCACGTTCACCGTGTTCGCGACGCAGAATCCGATCGAGTTCGAGGGCACCTATCCGCTGCCCGAAGCCGAGCTCGACCGCTTCATGGCGAAGGTGCAGGTCGGCTATCCATCCGCGGCCGTGGAGCAGGGCATCCTCACGCGCTACCTCGAGGGCTTCGAAGCCGACCGCACCGGCACCTATGGCGTGACGCCCGTGGTCAATGCCGAGGGGCTGGAGCAGCTGCGCCAGGCCGTGGACGCGGTGCGCGTCGAGCCGCGCATCACCGGCTACATCACCGCGATCGTGCGGGCGACGCGCGAGGCCGCGTCGCTCACGCTGGGCGCGAGCCCGCGCGCCGGCGTGGCGCTGTTCAAGGCCGCGCGCGCCGCCGCGCTGCTGGACGGCCGCGACTACGTCATTCCTGACGACGTCAAGCTGCTCGCGCCCGCGGTCCTGCGGCACCGCGTCAACGTCGCGCCGGAGCTCGAGCTCGAGGGTGTCACCGCCGATCAGGCGCTCAAAGCGATTCTCGACCGCACGGAGGCGCCGACCGCTTGAACCTGCTGCCGGTGCTCGCGGTCGGCGCCGTCATCGCCGCCTTCCTCGGGCTGTGGCTCGTGCTCGGCACCGTGGCCGGCATTCTCTGGACGCCGCGCGCCCTGCTGATCGGCGGGCTGCTGTCGCTGTTCGGCGTCGCCCAATTCTGGACGTCGTGGGGCCTCGATGTCATGCTCGTCGCCGACATCGCCCTGGTCGTCCTGATTTGGCTCGATGCTACGCTGGCGCAAACGGTCGTCGTCGCCCGCGAGCCGCTGCCCGCATTGTCCGTCGGGCACACCGGCGAGGTCACCTATCGCTGGACCAACCCGTCACGCCGCCGCGCGCGGTTGCGCGTGCGGGAGGTGCGCCCCGACATCCTCGGCGGGTCGCAGCCGGCCAGGCCCGTGCGCATTCCCCCCCGCGCGGCGACCCGCGAGGTGGTGCCGGTCGTTCCCTTGCGGCGGGGGCGCGAGGCCGCCGGCACCGGCGGCTTCGTGCTCGATAGTCTGGGTCCCCTGGGTCTGGGGCGGCATCGCTTTCGCCTGCCGCTGCCGTGGGACGTGGTCGTCTATCCACCGCTCGTATCGGTGCGGCTGCGTGCCTCGGTCGCAGAAGCGCTGCGGCGTCGCCACGTCGGCACGAAGCCGATTCGTCAGCTGGGAGAAGGACGGTTGTTCGAGTCGCTGCGCGAATGGGTGCCAGGCGACGACCTGCGTCACATCGACTGGAAGGCGACGGCACGCCGCGCGAAGGTGATCACGCGCCAGTACGAGGCCGAGCGTCGCCAACAGGTGCTGCTGGTGCTCGATACGGGAAGGCTCATGACCGCCGACGTGGCGGCCGGCGTGGCGCGGCTCGATTTCGCGGTCCAGGCGGCGCTGGAGCTGGCCTATGCCGCGGCGCAGCACGACGACAATGTCGGCATCATGACGTTCGCCGACGGCGTCCAGCATTTCGTCGCGCCGGAGCGCGGACGCAGCGGCGTGCGGCGAGTGCTCGATGTGCTGGCGGAAGTGCAACCCAAACTCGTCGAGCCCGATTATCCCGGGGCGTTCCGGTATCTCGCCGCGCGCAACCGCAAGCGCGCGCTGACGGTGCTGTTCACCGACGTGATCGATCGCTTTGCCTCGGATGCGCTCGTGGCGAACGTCGCGACGTTACGCCCGCGTCACCTCCCGCTCGCGGTCACGCTGCGCAATCCCGAGCTCGACGCCGCCGCGACACAGCGGCCCGCCACAGCGCGCGATGCCTTTCGCAAGGCCGCCGCCGAGGAGCTGCTGCATGCGCGCGAGGAAGCGCTGGGACACATGCGGCGCGCGGGGGTGCTGGTGATCGACGTCACACCGCAGCGCGCGGCGCAGGCGGTGGTCGCGAAATATCTCGACTTGAAGCGCCGGGGCACGCTGTAAGTCACTGTCTGGCCCGGCCATCCCTCATATAGTATGTTCGTCCCTCAAGTCACGGATTGGACCGGATGCGCAGGTTAGACCGAGCCATACCTGTGGTCACGCTCGCAGCGGCGCTCGCCGCCGTTACCTGTGCGTTTCCCACCGACAAAAGCAACGATGTCTTCGTCACCGTCCAGCCGGACTCGGGCAAGCAAGTCGTCCTGGCGGGGCAGAAGCTTGGCCTCCACGGGTACCTGTGGCAACGCGCCGGCACGGACTCGGTCGAGATCAAGAATGCGGTGTTCCAGTGGGCGGTCGACGTGGACTCACTGGCGTTCGTCAAAAATGAAGGATTCGGCGGCGCCGAGGTGACGGGCATCAAGTCGGGGAACGTCACCGTCAGCGCGCGCGCCGTGGCCTTCGAGAAATCCCAGACGGCCTACGTGCCGTTGCGCGTCTCCAAGCCGCTGGAAATCGACAGTGTCCGGCCCAGCCTGGTGCGCTTTGGCGACACCATCACGGTCTATGGCGTCGGCGTCGATTCGATTTTCATCGCGTTTCTCGATAACACGACCCAGTTCGACTATCCGCTGCCCGGGTTGATTGCCACCCGCACCCGCGACTCCACCGGCTTTTCGACGGCAACCTTCTGGGTGACACCGGTGGCGCACTCCGCGCCTGTCTCGTTCATCGGTCCCGGTGTGTTCGGCAACGCACCCGATACGACGCACATCCTGCCGTTCGATTTGCTCGAGCCGAACGAGGTCGCGCCGCGCAACATCAACCTCGAGGCGCCGCCGCGCTTCCCCGCGGTTCCACAGATCAAATTCCTGAATCCCGCGCTCGCCTTCGAACCGCTCAAGCGGGACCAGCTCGGGGTCGATTGGTATCGTTTCTTCCAGACGACGCCGCGCGATCTCACACTCATTCTGACCGCGCCCGACGTTCGAGGCACGTTTTCAACCTTTTTATCCGATTCGCTCGTGTTCGTGCCGGGGAGCGGCGGCACACCGGACCAGTACTTCATCGGCGATAGTGCCTGGACGATCGGACCTGGCTCACACGCCTGCAAAGGTGAGGCGTTCGAGCCGGCCGAGGTGCAGCCCGAATCGACAGTGGTCGCACTGCGTGGGATGCCGGCTGGACGGCTGCACGCCCTGGCCTTGTATTCGCAACCGGGTCGCTACGGCCTCGCGGTGTTCGAGGGGTACATCGCCGACCCGCAGGTCGGCCGCGATGCGCACGAGGAAGACGATTTTTGCGACGCCGCGGATGCCCGCGGGTTGGCGGTTACGCTGCCGGCCGGTGCGTTCCGTGACACGCTCACCATCGACAACGCCCACGACATCGACTGGATCCGCTTTCGCGTGACGGGTATTGCCGGGCAGCTCGTCACCATGAAAATCGCGGCGCTGCCCGGAAGCGCGACGTCCGGGTCGAGTGACGTGGACCTCTACCTGCTGACGGTTCCCGGCGGCGGCGCGAGCAGCACGCTCGACCAG
The DNA here is from genome assembly GCA_035637435.1 of Gemmatimonadales bacterium. Classification (GTDB taxonomy): domain Bacteria; phylum Gemmatimonadota; class Gemmatimonadetes; order Gemmatimonadales; family GWC2-71-9; genus 20CM-2-65-7. The sequence goes on along the minus strand of DASPXD010000045.1, from coordinate 11,535 downwards.
AAGGCAGCCTCCACCGACACAGGCTCGACGGAATCGATCACGGCGTTGCTAGGGCAGGGCGACTATTACCTCGTCGCGGTCGATTATCTCGGCGCACCCGTCGCGTACGACCTCTGCATCAACACGAGCGGCTGCTCCGGCTTCCCGGTTGCGCCAGCCAGCTCGCCCAAGAAAGCCCCTGCGTCGATCCGCGCCGCCAGCGGCGGTCGACGTGCCCCGTCGTACCGGCCGGCTGTGCGTCCATGACTGGTGCGGGGGCCGCTGGATCCATGATGGAATGCCTCAAGTGCCACACGCCACTGCCGGACGGCAGCAAGTTCTGCTACGCCTGCGGCGCGGACGTGACGGGAGGCGGCACGCTCGGCGCAGGGACCAGCGGCACCGAAGCACTGATGCTGCGGCTGCAGCGCCTGGTCGAAGGGAAGTACAAAGTCGAGCGCATGCTCGGCAAAGGCGGCATGGGCGCCGTTTTTCTCGCGCACGACTTGACGCTCGAGCGCGAAGTCGCCATCAAGGTCCTGCCGCCCGACATCTCGATGGACGAGCACATCGTCAAGCGTTTCCAGCAGGAAGCGAAGACCTCGGCGAAGCTCGATCACACGAACATCATCCCGATCTACCGCGTCGAGAGCGAAGGCGGACTCAACTACTTCGTCATGAAATACATCGCGGGCACGTCGCTCGAGGACGTGCTCGATCAGAAGCAGTCCCCCCCGCTCACCATCGAGTACATCCAGCGCGTGTTGTGGGAAGCGGCCTGCGCCCTCGGCCATGCCCATCAACGCGGCGTGGTGCACCGCGACGTGAAGCCCGCCAACATCATGTTCGACCATGACGGCCGCGTGATGCTGACCGACTTCGGCATCTCCAAGGCGTTGCAGGCGGCGACGGGCTTCACCGGCACCGGGATGATCATCGGGACGCCGCACTACATGGCGCCCGAGCAGGCCAAGGGCGCCACCGTCGACGGCCGCGCCGACCAGTACTCGCTCGGGGTCGTCGCGTATCGCATGATGACCGCCGAGCTGCCGTATACGGGCGATTCGGTCCACACAATCCTCTATAAGCACATTTTCGAGGAGATCCCGAGCGCGCGCGCCAAGCGCGGCGATGCGCCCGAGTTCCTGACGCGCGCGATCTCCCGCGCGCTTTCCAAGGAGCCGGCCCAGCGCTTCGACACGATGGAAGACTTCGCCACCGCCGTGTGGCCCGAACAGCCGGTGACTGCCCCCAAGGCTGGAGCGAGCAAGAGCCACCGGCGGCCGCCGCCGCGGCCGCAGCGCACCGCCTCGGCCGATGCACCGACGGAAGTGACCAGCGCACCGACGACGCCGATCCCGCGCACGGGGATGAAGATTCCCGCGGGCAAGAAGAAGCGGTCGGGTGTCGGCATTCTGGTGGGCGCGCTCGTGGTCGCCGCGGCCGGCGTTGGTGGCTATCTGACACTGGGCAACAAGAGTGAGGCTCCACCGGCACCTCCACCGGCTGCCGTGGTACCGGCGCAACCGCCGCCACCTCCCTCGAGGCGAGGCGGTGATACACGCCGCCAGAATCCGCCGCCCGCTCCGCCGGCCGCGGCCGAGCAGGGGTTTATCACGGTGAATTCGATTCCGCCCGGGGAGGTGTTCATCGACGGCCGCGATGTCGGGCCGACGCCGGTCGTGGAGTTTACGGTGAGCCCGGGGCGTCACTCGATTCGCGTGGAGCGCGCCGGTTACAAGACACGCAGCGAGACCGTGGATGTCCCGCCCAACGGGCCGGTCCGCAAAAACTGGGTGCTCGATCCGGAAGGATGACCTGATGCGCGTCCGCGTGCTGCTCGTCCTTGTGTTGGCGTTCCTGCCGGCTCTCAGCGCGGCACAGACGGTTCAGAACGCCACGCTGCGTCGAGCGCAGCAGGCATTGAACAATCTCGATTTTCGTCAGGCCTTGAGCGCGGGGCAGGCGGCGCTCCGCGAGCGACTCACCGGATTCGAGCGGGCGCGGGCGTACGAGCTGCTCGGCTTCACCTATAGCGGCATGGATTCGATTCTGCGTGCGGTCGACGCGTTCAAGCAGGTGATCCTGCTCGAGCCGGAGCGCGACCTCGATCCGACACGCACGTCACCGAAGGCGCTGAGCGCGTTCCAGGTCGCCCTCACCCAGGTGCTGGTCATCCGGCAGCTGCACGTCGACAGCGTCTCGTTCGTGGGTGGGCAAGGTGTGGTCGCGGTGCGCTACACCGTGACGCAGCCCGCCCGTGTCGTCACGCGTGTCCTCGGCGGGGGCGCGCAGACCTCGCTCAGGATCGATTCGACCGTGGCGAGCGGGCAGGTGAACATTCGCTGGCCCGCGCGGCTCGCGAGCGGCGATCCGGTCGCGGCCGGCGACTACAACGTCGTCGTGGAAGCGACGGTGGGACAGAACAACTTCTCGACGTCGCAGGCGATCCGCATCACCCACGGAGCGGTCGATACCCTGCCGCACCTCACCAGCCTGCCGGGCTACACCGATCTGCCGGAGACGGAGGTGCCGCCCAAGAGCTGGAAGCCCATGGGGCTGGCGCTCGTCTACACCGGTATTGCACTGGCAGGAACGTCCGCCTTTTCCAGCGGCGATCTCGGAAAGACGTCGTTGCGGGAAGGAAGCATGATCGGTGGCGGCGTCATACTTGCGGGATTCATCATGACGCTGCGCAAGCCGGCGCCGCAGGCGGCCCGCGGCAACGTTCTCTATAACCAACTGCTGCGCGAGCAGATCTCCCGCCGCAACACCGAGATCGCCCAGGAAAACACGCGCCGCCGCCAGCAAGTGGCGCTGAGCGTCGTGCCGTTGGCGCGGCCTGGGGGTGGGCGATGAGGGCGGAACGAGGGAATGATGGAACGATGGTATGTGTGGCTGGGATGGCGGCGCTCGTTCTTTCCATCATTCCATCATTCCAACTTTCCGCCCAGCATTTCTCCATCGGCCCCCAGATCGCGTTCGGTGACTACCGCGAAGTCTCGTCCGATCTGCACTACCGCGGCTCCGGCATCGCCGGCAGCGCCACACTCCAGTGGAAGAAGTTCTCGGCGGACATCGTGCTCTCGAAGCTGAAGTACAAGCCCAGCAACGATGGCACGGCGACGAAAGAGTTCGACGCATCGGAAGTGGACGTGCGGCTGCGGTATTACATCACCGGGCCGGTGAGTGGTGAGCTCGGGTTCATGAACCGCACGGCGGATCCGGAGTTCGAAGCGCAATCGGTCGGGGCCGTGACGGCCGGCGCGCAGATGGCGTACCTGTTGGGGCCTGGCGTCCGCATGGCGTTGAGCGGCGGCCTGATGTTCGGCTCGAAATACTCGGGCGGAGGATCGACGTCTGCGCTCGGCGCGCTGCATCTCGGCCTCGGGCTCACGGTGGAGGCCCTGCGCGGCCGCGTGCACGTGACGGGGGACTACGGATTCCAGCGCTTCTCGCGGACGACGAACGATGGGAGTGGCGATACCGCCGCGCCGCTTCAGCAGTCGGTGGGACGGATCGGGTTTGCTCTGAGCCACTGATCCCACAGATCACCAACTGATTTGCGCTGCTTACTCCCGGCCCTGCCATCTATCTGCGGTGATCCGTTGTTGATCTGCGAGATCCGTGGCGATGCGCCAGCCGCGATTCGAACGCGGGACCTTCGGCTCCGGAGGCCGACGCTCTATCCAGCTGAGCTACTGGCGCGTGGCCACAGATCTCACAGATCATCAACAGATCACCGCAGATTATTCCGCCGGCACCTTCACGATCTGCGTGAATCCGTTGTCGATCTGCGTGATCTGTGGCAATCGGGGCGAGAGGATTTGAACCTCCGACCTCCTGGTCCCGAACCAGGCGCGCTAACCGGACTGCGCTACGCCCCGTCAGCCACAGATCACACAGATCTATAACGGATTTACGCAGATCAGGGCGGTCTGCGGAGCAATCTGCGTGAATCCGTTGTTAATCTGCGTGATCTGCGGCAGTGCGCCCAGGAGGACTTGAACCCCCAACCTCTTGATCCGTAGTCAAGCGCTCTATCCAGTTGAGCTATGGGCGCCTAATGCTGGTCGACAGCAAATGGGTTGTCGTCATCGGACGCACAGCGGTGAACAGGATTCACGAAACAGGTTTGTCCTGCTCACTCGAACCTGCATCCGGCCGCTGCCTCGGTTGACCTTGGCCTGTTTCCAGTTGACCAGTCGTAAGATGGGCGGTACAAGACTCGAACTTGTGACCTCCACGATGTCAACGTGGCGCTCTAACCAACTGAGCTAACCGCCCGCGAACAAATTGCGGATTGCGGATTTGCGATTGCGGATTGAACCGGCACCCTCAATCCGCAATCCACAATCCACAATCCGCATTGCTTTCAGTAGCGGGGGTGGGATTTGAACCCACGACCTCCGGGTTATGAGCCCGGCGAGCTACCAGACTGCTCCACCCCGCGTCGTTGGCCACTGATCTCGCAGATCAGTAACTGGTTTTCGCTGATTATTCCTGTCCTGCCCTATCTGCGAGAATCCGTTGTTGATCCGCGTGATCAGTGGCAGAGAGCGGGAAACGGGACTCGAACCCGCGACCCCAACCTTGGCAAGGTTGTGCTCTACCAACTGAGCTATTCCCGCGCGCCGCCAAATCTAACCGCTCAGTGGGCCGGTATCTACCACCCTGTCAGTGCTTTACCACCCGTCCGCCTGCCCCGACCGATGGAGGCGAGGGGGATCGAACCCCTGACCTCGTGAATGCCATTCACGCGCTCTCCCAACTGAGCTACGCCCCCTGTATATTGCCGCCCCGCAAAGCCTAGCGACTCGGCGGGAACACGGCATCTTATCGGCGCGTTCCAGCGGTGTCAAGCGATTTCACGCCTGTTTCATGAACATTTCTGCTGCGTCTGCGTACTACAGAGCACCCAACTAGGGCGAACGACATGCCTCGTACTCGTAAGAAGATGAAACCTGCACCTGCGGCAAAGGCCAAGGCGAAGGCCGCGCCCGTCGCGACGACTGAGCGACGGGTCGTGAAGCGCCGCGGCCGGCGCCGGGGTCTGCTCACGGGTCTGGGTAATCACGAGCACGAGCGCGACATCCTCGATCAGTACCTGCACGAGGTCTCGAAGACTCCGCTGCTCACGCAGAAGGAGGAGATCGCCCTCGCCCGCAAGGTCCGCGCCGGCGACCAGGAAGCGATGCAGGAGCTCGTGAAGCGCAACCTGCGCTTCGTGATCTCGGTCGCCAAGAAGTATCAGAACCGCGGGCTGCCGCTCACCGACCTGATCGGTGAGGGGAATGTCGGGCTGCTCACCGCCGCGCGGAAGTTCGATCCCGATCAGGGCGTGAAGTTCATCTCGTACGCCGTGTGGTGGATCCGCCAGGCGATCCTCGCCGCGCTCGCGCGCCAGGGTCGCACCGTCCGCGTGCCGCTGAACCGCACCGCGGACCTGTCGCGCATCGTGCGCACCGCGGAGTACCTGCGCCAGACGCTGCGGCGCGAGCCGACGCCGGAAGAGATCGCCGACGCGACGAAGCTGTCGCTCGAAGTGGTGCAGTCGCTCGCCGCGCTGAACACGGGCGACGTGCGACTCGACGCCCCGCTGGATCCCGACGGTGATCGCTCGCTGATCGAGCGCTTCATCGCCGAGGATCTGCCGGACACGGAAGATCAGGCGATGGACCGCTTCCTGTCGGACGAGATCGAGCAGGCGCTCAACACCCTGCAGCGGCGCGATGCGAAGGTGCTCCGTCTGTACTTCGGTTTGGACGGCGGCCGGGAGCACACGCTGGAAGAGATCGGCGGGATGCTGGGTGTGACTCGCGAGCGGGTTCGCCAGCTGCGCGACCGTGCATTGAAGCGGTTGCGCGATGGCGATGTCGGCAAGGCGCTCGCCAGCTTCGCGGCGTAAACAGGCGCGGTTGTGAGATGGTAGGGGCGCAGCATGCTGCGCCCCTTCTGTTTTTGGTCTAGTTTTTCCCCGTGATTCAATCCATAGGCCGGCGCTCCATCTCCGCCGTCGAGTCGGTCGGCCGGGTGGGCTACTTCGTGACGGACATGGTGCGTGCCCTGCCCGACATCGGGACATGGCTGCGGCCGCTCATCGTCCAGATGCGGCGCGTCGGCGTGGATTCGCTGCCGGTCGCGCTCTTCATCGCCGCCTTCACCGGCATCGTGCTCGCCCTGCAGGCCTCGTATACGTTCACCGGCGCGGTCCCGCTCTACTTCGTGGGGACACTGGTGGGCAAGACGATGATGCTGGAGCTCGGCCCGGTGCTGGCCGGCCTCGCCCTCGCCGGCAGGGTGGGGGCGAGCATGGCTGCAGAGCTGGGCACCATGACGGTCACCGAGCAGGTCGATGCGCTCGAGACGCTCGCCTACGACCCGCAGAGCTATCTCGTGCTCCCGCGCGTGCTCGCGGGCACGCTCATGTTTCCGGTGATCGTCGCCTTCGCGATCGCCACCGGCATCATCACCGGGTGGCTCACGAGCCTCGTGCTGCTCGACCTGTCCACGCCCGATTTCATCAAGGGACTCAAGCTGTTCTATCTGTTCAAGGACATCTGGTTCGGGCTGCTGAAGAGCGCCAGCTTCGGATTCACGATCACGCTCGTGGGCTGCGTCGTCGGGCTGTCGACGCGGGGCGGGGCGGAAGGCGTCGGCCGCAGCACAACCCGGACGGTGGTGTACTCGGCCATCCTGATCCTGGTGCTCGATGCCTTCTGGGCGGTCGTCCTGCTGTGATCGAATTCCAGGACCTCCACAAGGCATTCGACGGCAAGCAGGTCCTCCAGGGATTGTCACTCGAGATTCGGGATGCCGAGACGGTCGTCATCATCGGCTATTCAGGGACCGGCAAGAGCGTGGCACTGAAGCACATCGTCGGGCTGTTGCACCCCGATGCGGGCGACGTCATCGTTGACGGCCAGGCCGTCAGCACGCTCGATCGCGACGGGCTCACCGCGCTGCGTCAGGGCATCGGCTATGTCTTCCAGTTCGCGGCGCTGTTCGACTCGCTGAGCGTGGCCGACAACCTCGCCCTGGGTCTGCGGCGCCGGGGCCTGGGGGACGAGGAGATCGAGGAACGGGTGAACGAAGCGCTGGCGCTGGTGGATCTTTCGGGGACAGGCGAGCAGATGCCGGCCGAGCTGTCGGGAGGCATGCGCAAGCGTGTCGGCATCGCGCGGGCGATCGCACTCCGGCCGCGCTACATCCTCTATGACGAGCCGACCACGGGACTCGATCCGGTGACGTCCGCGGTGATCGACCGGCTCATGGTGCGAACGCGTGAGCACCTCGGCGTGACGGGAGTCGTCGTGACGCACGACATGCGCAGCGCCTACACCGTCGGTGACCGGATCGCGATGCTGTACGAAGGGCGTATCCGGCAGGTGGGCAGTGTCGAGGAAATCCAGGGGACGGAGGATCCCGTCGTGCGCCAGTTCATCGAGGGGCGGGCCGAGTGAAGCGCGAGAACGAGTTTGCGGTGGGTCTCGTCGTCATCGCCGCGCTCGCGCTGGTCGTGGGCGGCGCGCTGTGGCTCTCCGGCGCGCACCTCGGGAAGACGGAGGCGGTGTATGTCGCCCGCTTCCGGACCGTCGGCGGCCTCGGCGCGGGAAGCCCAGTGGTGCTGCGCGGCGTCCGTGTCGGGCGCATCGAATCGATTCGGCTGGCTCCGGGAAACTGGGTGGAGGCCGATCTCAAGATTTACGCGGGCGTCACGCCGCCCGCGAAACCGGCGGTCATTGCCGCCTCGGCGTCCTTGTTCGGCGAGTGGGCGGCGACATTGATTTCGAGCGAACCACCGCCCGTCGATCCCAACATTCGCCAGGCGCTCGCAGAAGCCGAAGCGGTGGGCGGCGGCAAGTGGCCGGGCGCCACGCTCCCCGACATCGGTCAGCTCACCGCGCAAGCCAGCCGCATCGCGACCGACATTGGGACGGTCGCCGCACGAGTGCAGAGCGCGTTCGATACGCAGGCGGTGATGGACCTGCGCCGCTCGATCCATGACTTCGGTCAGGTGGCCGATCGGCTGGTGCGCGTGACGAATGAGCAGGCGGACGTCATCGGCGATGTCGGCTCCAACCTGCAACACGGCTCAGACGCGTTGGCTCGTGCTGCCACGGACCTGAGGACGACGCTGGGCCGGGTGGATACGGCGACCAATCAGGGACAGCTCGCGACTATCCTTAATAACACGGCTGCCACGAGTACCGATTTGCGCGGTGCGTCACAGGACTTCCGCCAGCTCATGGCGGCGGCGAACCGGAATCAGGAGAGCCTCGTGCGCGTGCTGCAGAACGCCGACACCATCTTCTCGCGTATCTCGAACCGTAGCGGCACGCTCGGCCTGCTCGTCGCCGATTCGGCGCTCTACCGCGAGACGACGCTCACGATGATCCAACTACGCCAGCTGCTCTCGGACATTCAGGCGAATCCACGGAAGTATTTCACGTTCAGCGTGTTCTAACAGACAAATGCGGATTGGGGATTGCGGATTGCGGATTGTTGAGGCTGGCTTCGTGCCCAGCCACAGGGTTCGAGCCTTTCCCCACAAATCCGCAATCGACAATCCGCAATCCGCAATGGCATGACCAGGCGGCGAAAGAAGGGGGTCAGGCAACGGGCCCAGCGCGAAACGAGCGCCGGCGGCGTCGTCTTCCGGCGCGGCCCTCCCCCCAATGGGCAGGTGCGCTTTCTCTTGATTCGCGACTCGTACAAGAACTGGGGATTCCCCAAGGGGCACCTCGAGCCGGGGGAGCCGCCGGCCGAAGCCGCCCGGCGGGAAGTCACCGAGGAGACCGGCCTGCAGGATCTGGTGCTGCACGGCCCGATCAAGGTGATCGACTGGTATTTCCGGTTCCGTGGCAAGACCGTCCACAAGTATTGTCACTTTTTTCTGTTCGAGTCGCGGCGCGGCGATCCGGTGCCGGAGGAAGCCGAAGGTATCACCGCCTGCGTCTGGCATCCGTTCGACGACGCGCGGCAGACGGTGAGCTACGACAACGCCCGCGAGGTGCTGCAACAGGCGGCGGAGATGCAACAGGCGCTGGTGCAGACATGAGCGGCGCCGCCGGCGCCGCCGCCTATCCCGTGGTCCCGGTGTTCCATCACCGCCGCGACGCGCGCCGGGCGGTGAAGCGCGGCTATCCGCACGGCGCCGGGAGCGTGCGCTTGTGTCGCAGCATCCAGGCGGTGCAGCGGCTCCTCGAGCAACGGCTCGTCGACGCCGTCGTGCTGGACGTGCGCCATTGCGATGGTGAGGGACTGGCACTGCCGGCGCGCTTTCCGCGCATTCCGATGTATGCGCTGTGCGCGGTGCGACCCGATGATGGCGTCCTGCTCGCCTCCTGCCGGGATGCCGGCTTCACCGGCGTGCTGGTCGAGGGCGTCGACAACGCCGTCGCCGGCGAATGGATCGCCGCTCGCACCGCGCAGGTTGCCCGGCGGTTGGCCCTTGCGGACGCGCCACGGCTCTTGCGACTCACAGACCGCTTACAACTCGCGGCTTGGGAAGAGGTCCTGCGCCGGGCCGGCACGCCGACCAAGACCGGGCACGTCGCCCAGGCGCTGCGCGTCACGCGGGAGCATCTGTCGCGCGAGTTCGGGGCGGGAGGGGCGCCGAATCTCAAGCGCGTCATCGATCTCGCCCGCGCCGCCTGCGCCGCGGACCTGCTTGGGAACCCCGGCTATACCGTTCGCTGCGTGGTTCGCATCCTGGGCTATGCGTCGCCCAGCCACTTGGCGGGGACAGCGCGACGAGTTGCGGGGGCGACACCGCTGGAGCTTCGTGAGCTCGGTGCGCGGGGTGTTTTGACGAGATTCCTTAGCGGACGGACCAGGTCTCGTGTGTAGGCATCGCCGCCTTTCGCCGCCGCTTCTCTTGTGATATTTTTCACAATCTCTCAACCGGTATCCCCATGGCCACCGATTCCATCCTGCGTCCCGGCGAGCTGAAGAACCTCCTCCTGAAGGAAATCCAGGCCGCCGACCTGGCGGACATCGATGTCCGCGAAGTTGGCACGGTGCTGGAGGTGAAGGACGGCATCGCCCGGATTTACGGGCTGACGTCCGCCATGGCGGGCGAGATGCTCGAGTTCATCGTCTCCGCCTCGGGCGAGAAGATCACCGGCCTCGCGCTGAACCTCGAGGAAGACAACATCGGCGCCGTGATCTTCGGGGACTACCTGCAGCTGCGCGAGGGGGACGAAGTCCGCCGCACCGCGCGCGTGCTCGAGGTGCCCGTCGGCCCGGCGCTGGTCGGGCGAGTGGTCGACGCGCTGGGGCGGCCGGTCGACGGGCTCGGCCCGATCCACACCACCAAGAGCCGCAAGGTCGAGATCGTGGCGCCCGGCATCATCAAGCGCCAGCCGGTGAAGGAGCCGCTGCAGACGGGCGTGAAGGCGATCGACTCCATGATTCCCATCGGGCGCGGCCAGCGCGAGCTGATCATCGGCGACCGCGGGACGGGCAAGACCGCCATCGCGATCGACACGATCATCAATCAGAAGGGGCAGGGCGTCATCTGTGTCTACGTGGCGATCGGCCAGAAGAACTCCACCGTCGCGGGCGTGGTGGAGCGGCTCAAGGAGCACGACGCGATGGAGTACACCATCGTCGTCGTCGCCTCCGCGTCGGAGCCCGCGCCGATGCAGTACATCGCCCCGTACTCAGGCTGCACGATGGCGGAGTACTTCATGTACGAGGAGAAAAAAGCGACGCTGTGCGTGTACGACGACCTGTCCAAGCAGGCCGCGGCGTATCGCCAGTTGTCGCTGGTGTTGCGGCGTCCCCCCGGGCGCGAAGCCTATCCCGGGGACGTCTTCTACCTGCACAGCCGCCTGCTCGAGCGTGCCGCGAAGCTTTCCGACGAGATGGGCGGTGGCTCGCTGACGGCGCTGCCGATCATCGAGACGCAGGCCGGCGACGTGTCCGCGTACATCCCGACGAACGTCATCTCGATCACCGACGGGCAGATCTTTCTCGAGACCGATCTCTTCTACTCGAACGTGCGACCGGCCGTCAATGCCGGCATCTCCGTGAGCCGCGTGGGTGGCAACGCACAGATCAAGGCGATGAAGCAGGTCGCCGGGCGCCTGCGCCTCGACCTCGCGCAGTACCGCGAGCTCGAGGCGTTCGCGCAGTTTGGCTCCGAGCTCGATCCGGCGACGCAGCGGCAGCTCGCCCGCGGCGCGCGCGTCGTGGAGGTGCTGAAGCAGCCGCAGTACCAGCCGATGCCGGTCGATCAGCAGGTGATCGTCATCTTCGCGGTGACGAACGGGCTGATCGACGACGTCGACGTACCCAAGATCAAGGAGTGGGAGAAAGGGCTGCTCGAGTTCATGGCGGCACAACATCCTGAGATTGCGGACGAGATCCGCACGCGCCGCACGCTGTCCGACGACCTGAGCGGGCGGCTGCGCAAGGCGATCGAGGAGTACAAGGCGCTCTAATGGCGAAGCCCCGCGAGCTGAAGCGGCGCATCCGCTCGGTGCAGAATACCAAGAAAATCACCAAGACGATGGAGCTCGTCTCCACGTCGAAGCTGAAGCGCGCCCA
>DASPXD010000044.1:0-2734 GCA_035637435.1 Gemmatimonadales bacterium | reverse complement strand
GCCGATACTCACGGGCTCGATCGGTGAGCACGCGGGCACGTTGTTCTCGGTCGACTATTTCGATCTCGGCAAGGCGTATCTCGCGCAGACCGGGCAACTGTACGTCGAGGCTGCGGCGGCCGCGCTCGGCAAAGTCTATTGCTTCGGTCCGACGTTCCGCGCCGAGAAGTCGAAGACGCGCCGCCATCTCACGGAGTTCTGGATGGTGGAGCCCGAGGTCGCCTGGAACGATTCCGATGCGAACATGCGGCTGCAAGAGGATTTCGTTTCGTACATCGTGGGCCGCTGTCTCCACAAGCGGAAGAGCGAGCTTGCGGAGCTGGGGCGAGATCTCGCGCCGCTCGAGCGCGTCGCGCCGCCGTTCCACCGGATCTCCTATACCGATGCCGTGGAAAAGCTCAAGTCTCTCGGGGGCGACATGGAGTGGGGCCGCGACCTGGGCGGCGACGATGAGACGATGCTGGCCAAGCAGTACGACCGGCCGGTGTTCGTCTACAACTATCCGAAGGCCGTGAAGGCTTTCTACATGAAGGAAAACCCAGCCGATCCACGCACCGTGCTGAACAACGACTGTCTCGCGCCGGAGGGGTACGGCGAGATCATCGGCGGCAGCCAGCGCGAGGATGATTACGACAGGCTGCTTGCGCGCATCCGCGCCGAGAAGCTGCCGGAAGAGGCGTACTCGTGGTATCTCGATCTGCGCAAATACGGCACGTTCGTGCACTCGGGATTCGGCCTAGGAGTTGAACGGACGGTCGCGTGGATTTGCGGCATCCCGCACATTCGGGAGGCAATCGCGTTCCCCAGAACGCTCTATCGGCTGTGGCCATGACTCTGATCTCCGCGGTCCTCGCCTGTATCCTCGGGGCTCAAGGCCCCATCGGCGTCTTTGCCGCGCATACGAATGTGGGCCGCGCGACGGGTACCGCGTCGTACGACCCGCAGCAGCAGACCTATGTCATCGCGGGGTCGGGGCAGAACATGTGGGATGCCCGCGACGACTTTCATTTCGTCTGGAAGCGGATCAACGGTAACTTCCTCCTCTCGACACACGCGCGCTTCATCGGGGCAGGCGTTGAACCGCACCGCAAGATTGGCTGGACTATTCGCCCTTCGCTCGCCGCGGGCAGCGCCCACGTGACCGCTGCGCTGCACGGCAACGGCCTGATGTCGCTCCAGTTCCGCCGGCAGGCCGGCGGGATCACGGAGGAGGAGAAGTCAGCCGACAGTCTTCCCGATGCCGACGCGGTGATTCGGCTCGAGCGACGCGAGGGCGAGTATTTCTTGTCAGTGGCACGTGTTGGGGATAGGCTGGTCACGCAGCGACTCACCCGCGTCTCTCTCCCTGATACGGTTTACGTCGGCTTGTTCGTGTGCTCGCACAATGACACGGTCACCGAGCGAGCCATGTTCAGCCACGTCCGCATCACGAAGACGCAGCATGACTGACATCCAGGTTTTCGGCTCTCACGAGCCCAATACGCTCGAGCAGCTGCGCGATGTGGCCAGCCGCGCCGAGCGCGCCGCGCTCATGGCTGACGGGCATCTGGGCTATGTCATGCCGATCGGTGGCGTCGCGGCGTATCGCGGCAAGGTCTCGGTCGTCGGCGTGGGCTTTGATATCGCGTGCGGCAACGCCGCGATTCGCACGGACCTGAAGCTGCCCGAGATCCAGGGGCGGCTGCGCGAGTTGGCCGACGAGATTCAGGCCTCGCTCTCGTTCGGCGTGGGTCTGAGGAACCGCGCCGCCGACGCCCCGACGGACAATCCGCTGTTCGAGGACCCCGCTTGGGACGCAGTGCCCGATCGGCACGAGCGCGACCGGCTGCGCGCCAAGGCGCGCGAGCAGCTCGGCACCGTGGGTTCGGGCAATCACTACGTCGATGTGTTTGGCGACGAGGCGGATCGCATCTGGGTCGGCGTACACTTTGGTTCGCGTGGATTTGGCTTTGGCGTCGCCCATGGCTTCCTCGCGCTGTCGCAGAACAAGGCGTGGGGTGAGCGCGCGCCCGAGCGCGAGGTGTTGCTCGATGTCCATGCGCCGATTGGCGACGCCTACTGGCAGCTGATGAATCTCGCGGGACGCTACGCCTACGCGGGTCGCGAGTGGGTGGCGCGCAAAGTCGTGTCGCTGCTCGGCGGCCGCGAAGTCGAGTTGGTTCACAATCATCACAACTTCGCCTGGATCGAAGAGCACGGCGGCGAGTCGTTGTACGTCATCCGCAAGGGTGCGACGCCGGCGTTTCCGGGGCAGAAAGGGTTTGTCGGCGGCTCGATGGGTGACAATGCCGTCATTTTGCAGGGTGCCACGCCGGCCGATGCCGCGACGCAGGAGCTCCAGGCTCGCGCGCTCTACTCGACGGTGCACGGAGCGGGGCGGGTCATGAGCCGCACCGCCGCGGCGGGGAAGCGCACGCGCAAGGGCAAGGTGCTCAAGCCTGGCGCGATCTCGCGGGAGATGATGCACGCGTGGGTGCAGGAGAAGGGCGTGTTGCTGCGCGGGGGTGGCACGGACGAGAGCCCGCATGTCTATCGTCGCTTGCCGGACGTGCTCAGGGCTCAAGGTCCGACGGTCGAAGTGTTGCATACGCTCCGGCCGCTGATTGTAGTCATGGCGGGCGCGGAGGAATTCGATCCGTACAAGGACTAGAATGATGATGCGGTAGGCTTGCAGCGCTGTATGCTGGGCCGTGAAGCTACTGGCACGCCTACGGCAGTCGTTACGGCTCCGGCA
>DASPXD010000043.1:0-3004 GCA_035637435.1 Gemmatimonadales bacterium | reverse complement strand
CGCCAGCCTGCTCGTGCCGCGCGCGGCCGGCTACGGCGGCGCGTACTACCTGATCGCGCTGTTCGCGCAGCTGGCGGTGCTCGTGGCCGCTACGTGGCTGATCTTGGGGAAGGTGGAACGGGTGAGTGCGTTGCTCAAAGGCGCCATGGTGATTGGGCTCGTCGCGCTGGTCGCGGGAAAGGTCGCATGAATCTCTGGCAAGCCATTCTGCTCGGTCTCGTGCAGGGACTTACCGAGTTCCTTCCCGTCTCGAGTGACGGGCATCTCGCTGTGATCGGCCATGTGGCCGGCGTGCGGACTCCGGGCGTCTTCGTCGAGGTCGCGCTGCACGTCGCGACGCTGGGATCGATCCTTGTGGTGTACGGCGGACGCTTTTGGCGACTGGCGGTGGATGTCCTGCGCCGGCAACCGGACGCGTTGCGTTACGCAGGTCTGCTGATCATCGGCATGATTCCCGCCGGTCTGGTCGGCATTTTCCTCGAGCATCTCATCGAGCGTGCCTTCGAATCGCTGTGGGCTGCGGGAGTCGGCTTTCTCATCACCGGCGCGCTGCTCTGGTCCACGCGGCATCGGAACCCGGTCGGCCTCGATCGCCCGACGCCCGGCGGCGCGCTGATCATCGGATTGGCGCAGGCGTTCGCGCCGCTCCCCGGGGTTTCGCGCTCCGGCACGACGATCGCGTCCGGGCTCTGGGTCGGGCTGGGTGCGGTGTCCGCCGCCGACTTCAGCTTTCTGATGGCGATCCCGCTCATCGCTGGTGCGGGGCTGGTCGAGGCTCGCCACGCGTCCGTTGACATCGCGCAGGTTGGCGCCGTCCCGTTGCTCGTTGGGTGCATCGTCGCGTTTCTCGCGGGTGTCTTTGCCATCCGGTTTCTCGTCGCGATGCTGCGGCGAGGCCGCTTCTATGCCTTCGCGCCGTACTGCTTTGCCGTCGGTCTGTTCACGCTCGCCTACGCGCTGTGGCACGGCTAGAAATCGACGGCATCCCTGCCGCGGTCCTGGCCCGGCGCTGGGGCGTGCCGCAATGCGGGGTGTTTCGTTCGCTCAGCTCGAGCCTCGATGCCATTCACGACCTCGGTGCACAGGGCGCGCCCGCCGGCACCGTGATCCTCGCCGAGGAGCAGACGGCCGGACGAGGTCGCGACGGGCGAACTTGGCGCTCCCCGGCCGGTGGCGTCTGGCTCGGCATGCTCCTCCGGCCACCGCTGCCGCCGGCGGGCGTGCTATCGCTGCGCGTGGGGCTCGTGCTCGCGGACGTCGTCGAAGCCATCCTGGGCGTTCGCCCGAGCGCGCTCTCGGGTCCGCGAGCGGGGCTCAAGTGGCCGAACGACGTATTAGTCGACGATCGGAAGGTCGCCGGCATTCTGTGCGAGAGCCGCTGGCAGGGCGAGACATTGCAGTGGCTCGGTGTGGGCATCGGGATCAACGTGGCAAACGAAATCCCCGCGGATCTGACCGATCGCGCGGTCTCGTTATGCCAGCTCCGGCCGACGGCCCGCCGGATCGACGTGCTCGATCAGCTCGTTCCCGCGTTGCTACGACTCACGACGCACGACGCACGGCTTACCGAATTCGAATGTGCGGCCTTCGCGCGTCGTGATTGGTTGCGCGGCCGGCAGATCCGCACGCCGCTCGCGGGCCGTGCCGCCGGTATCCGGCCCGATGGCGCCCTGCTCGTCGACACCGGCGCCGGCACGACGATGGTGCAGGGCGGCCACGTCGAGCTATCTTAGCCGCCCCATGCTCCTCGCGTTCGACATCGGCAACACCGAGACCACGGTCGGGCTGTTCGCCGGTGACCGGCTCGAGGCGCATTGGCGGTTGCACTCGACGTCGCATCGAACCCCCGACGAGTGGGCCTACGCGCTCACCGCGCAGCTGACCCACGCCGGTCACTCGACGCAGGAGATTCGCGCTGCGATCCTCGCATCGGTCGCCCCGCAGATCACCGAGAACCTGAGCGACGGCGTCGAAGCGGCGACGACGCGCAAGCCGCTCCGTGTGGACGGTCGCTCGCAGCTGCCGCTCGTGCTCGACGTCGACGAGCCGCTCACCGTCGGCGCCGACCGCATCGTCAACACCCTGGCCGCCGCGGAGCTCTTTAAGACTGACACGATCGTTGTGGACTTCGGCACGGCGACGACGTTCGACTGCATCACGGTTGCTGGAGGAGTGCGCTTCATCGGCGGCGTGATCATGCCGGGACTGCGCACCGCATCGGATGAGCTGGTACGCAAGACCGCCAAGCTCCCGGCAACCGAGCTCACGCCACCAACGCGCGCGATCGGCCGCCGCACGGAGGACTGCATTCGCGTCGGCGTGCTCTGGGGCACCGCCGACGCCGTGGATGGTCTCGTCCGTCGCATCAAGGCGGAGTGGCCGTCCAAGACGCGGCCGACGGTGGTGGCGACTGGGGGACTCGCGAGTCTCGTGGCGCCGCTGTGCAAGGAAATCGCATCCGTTCATCCTGATCTGACGCTCATCGGTCTCCGAATCGCGGCATCGGCGCTCGGCCTGACGTGGTGAGCCGGGGGGGCGGGGGGGGGAGAGACGCCCGCACACTCAATGCGTGGCGGCGGTGGGGCTACCGGCTCCTTCCCGGCGATCTCTACTCCTATCTCCTGCACATGCGTCCCGCCGAATGGCCGATCATGGCGGGGCATACGCTGCTGGGTTACGTCCTCGCCGTCGGCGTGCGGGGAGCAGGGAGCGGGGAGCAGTTGGGTCGCGCGCTTCTCGCGCTCGTCATCTGGGTCGTGTTTCTGAACGGCGGGACGCTCGCGATCAACAGCGTGTTCGACAAGGACGAAGGCGACATCGGGTACCTCAACGCGCCACCGTCGCTGCCGCGGTATTTGCCGCATTTCAGTGTAGCGCTGCTCGTGATCGGCCAGGTGCTCGCGTTCGCATTGCCGGTGGGATTTCGGATCGCGTACGCCATCTGTTTCCTGCTGTCCATCCTTTATTCGGTCCCGCCATTTCGATTCAAGGCGGTCGCCGGTGT
>DASPXD010000042.1:0-10618 GCA_035637435.1 Gemmatimonadales bacterium | reverse complement strand
TGGCCGTCCATCCCCATGCCGTGCCCCAGGCGATGGGTGAAGTACTGCCCATACCCACCATCGGTGATGACTTTGCGGGCGGCGCGGTCCAGCTCCTGACATTGCGTGGTGAACGCTTTTCCCGTTTCGATCGCCGCGGTCTGCGCGTCGTGCACGAGGTTGTAGACCTTCTTGAACTCGTCGGAGGGCGCATCGCCGAACCAGATCGTGCGCGTGATGTCGGACGTGTAACCCTCGATGCGCGACCCCGCGTCGATCAGGACCACGGTCTCGCGCGTGAGCTGACCAGCCGAAGGGCCGCCGTGCGGCAGCGCGCTGGATGGTCCGAACTGAACGAGCCCGCCGCCCGGTGAGCCGCGGTTGGCCATTTCCCGGGACAGGGTGGTTGCCACGTCCCGCTCGGTCATGCCGGCCGCCAGCTGCGAGAACGTCGCCGCGATCGACGCCTCGGTTGCGGCGATGGCGCGCCGGATCAGCGCGATTTCCTCGGGACTCTTGATGATGCGGAGCCGTTCGGTCACCACGCTGCCATCGGTGAACTTCCAGCCACCGAGCTTGTCTTCCAGGTGCAGGAAGCTTTGGTAGGAAGTCGAGGGCTCGACCGCGACCGTCCCGTTGCGATGCGGGGGCTTCATCTCGCGCCCGGCGGTTTTCACCAGTCCCCACGGATCGTGCGACTCCTCCCAGCCACGCACGTCGTCGATCGCACTATTGCGCTTGATGCGCTCGACCTCGAACGACGGGCAAATCAGCGCGGCCTTCCCGGTCACCGGCACCATCAGCAGGATGAGCCGCTCGGAGCGGCCCGGGTTGTAGCCGGTGAGATATTGAAAATTGGTGCTCGGCTCGGCCGCGAAAAGGTCGAGCTTGCGGGTTTTGAGCTCTGCCTGGAGGCGCTCGATGCGCTGGGCGAAGACTGCGGGACCGAGCGTCGGTGCTTGTGACCGCCCGAGCGTCCGACCGCCCGTCGTTCGAACCGTCGCTCCGATCACCACACCGCCAGTGACCGTGAGAAACTCGCGCCGTTCCATCGTGCAGCTATATTACGCGAGCCTTACTCGCGCGGGAAGGCGCTGAGACCTGCATGCACTTCGAAGCACGCATCGAACCGCTCAACGGAAAACTTCCCAAGGTTTCGTACCGCTGGGACCCAGAGACCGATATCCTGACCGTTGCCTGTAAAGGCGTCCCGAAAGGGAACGGGATGGACGGCACGGTGGATCTCGAAGGCGGGGACGGCTCCTTTGTCGTGATCGACGTCGCGGGTGGCGCACTGCGCGGCCTCGATGTGGTGACGTGGCCGGATGACGTGCGGACCGTTGCCTCGCTCGTGGCCCCGGCTGCGTCGAAAGAGGGCCAGGTCACCTTTCCCGACCGCCGGTCGCAACCGGGCGTGGCGGCCGTGGAAGTCGATACGCCGCTCACCGTCGACAAGAATCAGACCGAGTCGGTTTTTCACATCCGCGTGGGACGTCAGAAACCCACGACGGTCGTGCGCGTGGCCGACCACATGCTGGTGGAGATGGACAAGCAATCGCGGCTCGCCGGACTCTGGCTGCTGGACGTCCCGCCGTTCCCCAACGTCGAAGCTACGGCGTAGTGGACGAAAGATTCGAGCGCTACGTCACCGAGCTGTTCGCCGCTGAAGACCCGATTCTCTCGAAAATCCGCGCCCGGCACGCCGCCGAGAATCTGCCAGCGATCAACGTCTCGCCCGAAGAAGGAAAGCTGCTGTACGTGCTGCTCTTCGCGATCCAGGCGAAGCGCGTGCTGGAGATTGGCTCGCTGGGCGGCTACAGCGGCGTCTGGCTCGCGCGCGCGTTGCCTCCAGGGGGCGAGCTGACGACCATTGAAAAAGACCCCAAGCACGCGAAAATAGCCCGCGCATCGTTCGATCTCGCGCGCCTGCACGGCCGTGTGCAGCTCATCGAAGGATCGGCGCTCGACGTGCTACCGCGGCTGCCGCCAGGCTTCGACGCGGTTTTCATCGACGCCGATAAGGAACCGCTCCCCAAGTATTTCGAGTGGGGCATGAAACTGCTGCGGCGCGGCGGCCTGCTGCTCTGCGACAATGCGTTCTTTCACGGAGCGGCGATCGATCCCAACGATCGGTCCCCCAATGCACTCGGCGTGCGAGCGTTCAATGAGCTGGCCGCGCATGATCCACGCCTAGTCGCGACGATCATCCCCGTGCGGGATGGGCTGGTTATCGGCGTGAAAAAGGACAGCGCATGACGTGGTGGCAGGCACTCATCGCCGCGGGCGCCGTGCCGGGACGCGGCGGGAAGGGCGACGAACCCGAGGGCGCGGATCACGCTGACCTCGTGGAAGGGACGGAGCTCCAGGCCCATCCCGTTGGGCCGGCGCAGATCCCCGCGGCAGTCTCCTTTCTCAACGGCATCGAGCGCTGGAGCGTGGTCGCCTACGACGGCGTCACGCAGGTCGTCAGTGCCGTCGTAGCGGCTGCCGTGCGGCGGCGCGACAAGCACGGCGTGCCGCACACGACTGCCGAGCGCAGCCGTGCCTTTGCGATCGCCCCGCTCGAGAGCATGAGTCCCGCACTTCGAGCGATCCTGGAGCAGTCCGGCGCTGACGTCGAACCGATGGACGGAGCGCTGGCGGGCCAGCCGGCGCGCTATCTCGAGCAGGTCGAATCCACCGTCCGCCGCGTGCGTGCGCACCTCGAGCGTGAGCTCGCCGAGGCGTGCATCGACAAGCTCGGCGCCGCTGAGTGGCTGGTCCTCGACGGCCTCCTGTCTCGCTCGCCCGCAGTGGCCCGGCATCCGCGCGCGCTCGGCGTGATCAAGAGTCATGGCGCGCAGTTTCTGGAGGGCAGGGGACTTGAGCGCGCGTTGACGCTGCCGGCCGGTTACCGGACGTCTGTCTTTGCCGTGCGCGGCGGTCACACGCGCACGGAAGTGTATTCCTGGTACCTGCGCCTCTGGCCGTGGGAAGGGAACGACTTGTTCTACGGGCTGCTGCGGATCGAAGCGCGCGCGCACCCCGACACCGTGGCGCGTGCGTCCGAGCTGAGCGGCTGGCTCTTCGCCGAGCGCGCGCCGCTCGCGACACCGGCCGCACGCTGGGACCGCCTGTTGTATCCTTTACACCACGTGGAAGAATACCTCAAGGCCCTAGCCCCCCGGGACATTCGGTCGCAGCGAGCGTCGCGGCTGCCCAGGACCGGCACGTGATCGCACGTCCGGATGCGAATCCCATCGGCCGCGTCGTCGCCACCGAGCTGAAGCCGTCGACGCCGCACCAATTCCACTTTTGGACGGCCACCGAGACGTCGATCGGGATTGGCGCCATTGTCAAAGTCGTTGACGATCGCACGGTCTACGCCGTCGTGACCGAAGGATTCGCCTATTCAGACCTGGCGACTCCGTTGCACGACGTCGTCGGCGCCGAAGGTGATCCCACGCGAGCGGCCGACGCGCCCACTGCCCGCCAGCAGATCCGGTACTGGACCGCGGCGGTGTTGAGGCAGACCCCCGAGGAGCCGCTGCAACCGGTGCCGCTGGGCCAGGTCTTCCTGGCCGATGACGCCGACGTCGCGCAGGCGCTGCGGATGGACGGCTTCCTCTATTCGGCGACGCCGACCGCCATCCCCGTCGGTCTCTACACATCCGCCGGCCGCGACGCGCCGGTGTATCTCGACGCCGATTTCCTGCTCGGCCCCGAGGCTGCGCACCTCAACATCTCGGGCGTCTCAGGGTTGGCGACGAAGACGAGCGCGGTCGAGTTCCTGCTCGCCTCGATCTTCGCGCACTTTCCGGCGCACAAGGGCCGCGTCGCCGCGGTCTGCTTCAACGTCAAAGGCCCGGATCTCTGCTTTCTCGATCAACCGGGCGACCTGAGCGACGAAGATCGGCACCGCTACCAGCGCCTCGGCGTGCCGTCCACGCCCTTCGAACGCGTGCGGCTGTACGCGCCGCTGAAGGCGGACGGGGTGAATCTGAACACCCTGCGCACGCACCCCGACCTGGTGGGTGACGTCGAGCCGTTGACGTGGGGGTTGCAGGAGGTCGTCGATTACGCCGAAGTGCTGCTCAATCGCGACGACATCGATGCCAAGGCTGACGCGTTTATTGATTTCCTGAGAGACCGGGTGCTCGGACGGACGTTCGACGACGGCTTCGGCACCACGCATCGCGTCCAGACCTTCGCCGACCTGGACCGGCTGTTTCGTTCGATCTTCGACGGGCTGGAGATCACTGCGGGCGGCCGCAGCGATACCTGGCGCACCCATCACATCGCCACGATGCGCAAGGTGCGCAACCGCCTGCTCAACATCTCGACGCGCTGCAAAGGCCTCGTAACCGACGACGGGCCGTCCAGCGACTTGCCCTGGCAGGAGTTCGAGGACAGGTCCGTTTACGTCATCGATATCGCGAACGTGGATCCGCTGGGGCAGGATCTCGTGTTCGCACGCGTCGTCTCGAAATTGCGCGAGCAGCTGGAGCGGCGGGAGCTGGGTGTCGACGCCGTCGTCGTGTTTGTCGACGAGCTCAACAAATACGCGCCGGGCGACGGTCCCGAGACCTACGTGAAGAAGATGCTGCTCGACATCTCCGAGCGCGGCCGCTACCTCGGCCTGGTCCTGTTCGGTGCCGAGCAGTTCCGCTCGCAGGTGCATCGGCGCGTGGTGGGCAACGCCGGCACGCAGCTGTTCGGCCGCATGGATATGGATGAGCTGGCGACCCCCGGCTACCAGGTCCTGACGCCGGCGACGAAAAGCAAACTGGCGACCCTCCCCATCGGCGAGCTGATGGTGCGACATCCGCACTTCACCCAGCCGATCTTCGTGCGCTTCCCGAAGCCACCGGTGCTCCGCGGGCGGGACGGGGTCGAACGGTTTCCGCCTGCGGCGGACGTGCCGTTCGAGGATGCGGTGGTGCGCCAGCTCGTCCGGCTGGATCGGCGCGTCCGTCCGAATCAGGTCAAGGACCTGATCGCCGACCGGGAGCAGGACGACGTGCGCCGGGCGCTCGCGGCGGTGCGGCGCACGCGCCCCGATGACGTCCTCGCATATTTCCGGAAGCTGCTGGGCGCCCGGGTCGCGGCCGCGAGCGGTGTCCCGCGCGAGCATCATGCGGTGCCCCCTCTGAATCCCATCTCCGACGAGCCGTACTGAGATGCGCGGCCACCACGCCGTTGCGCTGGCGGTGGCGGTGAGTGGGTGCGATGGAGGAAAGACCGCGCTGCGCTATCATCCTCCCAGGGGCGCAGCACTGGGCAAGGACACGCTGCTCGTCTCATCCGTCACCGAAACCATACTGCACCTGCAATGAAGCTCGCGCACCTCGCCGACCTCCATCTGGGCTTCCGCCAGTTCGACCGGCAGACGCCGAGGGGCACGAACCAGCGCGAGGCCGATGTCGCGGAGGCATTCCGCCGGGCGGTGGACGATCTCCTCGAGCAGCGGCCCGAGCTGATCGTCATCGCCGGCGATCTGTTTCATTCGGTGCGGCCGACCAACGCGGCCATCCTCTTCTGCTTCCGGCAGCTGCAGCGCCTGCGCACCGGCTTGCCGGAGACGCCGATCGTCGTGATCGCGGGCGAGCATGACACGCCGCGCTCGACCGAAACGGGCACGATTCTGCGGCTGTACGAGGCGCTCGGTGTCGAGATCGCGGTCGAGGAGCCACGGCGCATCGTGCTGCCCCGGCTCGAC
Source organism: Gemmatimonadales bacterium (assembly GCA_035637435.1). Lineage (GTDB taxonomy): Bacteria > Gemmatimonadota > Gemmatimonadetes > Gemmatimonadales > GWC2-71-9 > 20CM-2-65-7. Next base: position 4,941 of record DASPXD010000042.1, on the reverse strand, counting down.
TGCGCTGTGCTCGCGGTCCCGCATCAGGCGCTCGTCAAGGCGGAGCGCCCGGCGCTGCGCCCGGAACCCGGCGGGCCGACGCTCAACGTGCTGCTCGCGCACGGCGTGCACGGCGGTTTGGGTGAAGAGCGCGGCACGCTCGAGTACGGCGGCGCCGAGCTGTCGCGCGAGATCCTCGCCCCGGAGAAGTGGGACTACATCGCGCTGGGTCACTACCACACGGCGCAATCGATTGCCGCCAACGCCTGGTATTCGGGCAGCCTCGAGTACCTGCCACCCAACCCCTGGGGCCAGATCCAGGACGAAGCGGCGCAGCGCGCCGCGGGGAAGGGAAAGAAGGAGCGCAACGGGAAGGGGTATCTGCTCGTCGAGCTTCCTGGGGCGCGCATCGTATTCCGGCCCATCGCACCGGCGCGGCGGCACCTGGACCTGCCGCCCATTCGGGGCGCCGGACTGAACGCCAAGGAGTTGGACGCCCAAATCGCGCAACGCGTCAACGCGGCCAAGATCGACGATCAGATCGTGCGGTTGCTGGTGTGGGACGTCGATCGTGCGACCGCTCGCGATCTCGATCACGCGGCGATCCGCGCCTACAAGGCCCGCGCGTTGAATTTCCAGCTCGATCTGCGGCGCCCGGAATCCCAACGGACGCTCGGCGCAGCCGGTGCCGGCGCCAAGCGCCAGACACTTACCGAGACCGTCCGCGATTTTCTCGGCCGCCGCCCGCTCGACGCGGAGCTGAACCGCGAAACCTTCGTGAAGCTCGGCGTAGAGTACCTCGAGACCGCCGAGCCTGCGTCCCCATGAGGCTGCAGCGGCTGCGGCTCGTCAATTTCCGCCAGCACGCCGATACCGAAATCGTATTTGGCGACGGCATCACCGGGATCATCGGGCCCAACGGCTCGGGCAAGACGTCGCTGCTCGAGGCGATCGCGTGGGCCATCTACGGCAACCCGGCGGCGCGCGGCGACAAGGATTCCATCCGCAACCTGCGCGCCAAGGCGCGCGCGCCGGTGCGCGTGGAGCTGGAATTCGGGCTCGGCACCCATGCCTTCCGCGTGGAACGGGGCCTCAACAATGCCGAGCTCCATCAGGACGGCGTCGTCGTCGCCAATTCCCTGAAAGAGGTGACGAGCCGCCTGCAGCGCGTGCTTGGCATGACGCACGACGAATTCTTCAACACGTATTTCACCGGTCAGAAGGAGCTGGCGGTGCTCGCGGACGCCACGCGCCCCGAGCGCGCCGCGTTCCTCTCGCGGGTGCTGCGCCACGAGCAGCTCACGATCGCGCAGGAGCGCATCCGCGAGCGTCGCAACGCGCTGGGCCATGAAGTGGACGGCCTGGAGACGGGCCTGCCTCCCCAGGCCGAGCTCGAGAAAGAGCGTAAGGCGGCGGCAGCGCGTCTGGTCGGTGCCCGCAAGGCCGCGACCGCCGCGGCGGACGATCGCACCAGGGCGCAGCAGGCCCTGGCGCAGGAAGAGCCGCGCTGGCAGCAATGGGTCGAGCGGCGCGAGCGCACGCTCTCCCTGCACGGCGACCTGCGCGTGGCCGAGCAGGGTGTGGTGGTCGCGCGCCAGGAGTTTCAGCGGCTGGACAAGGAGTTGGCCGAGGCGCTCGCCGCGCGCGAGGAGCTGCGCAAGCTCGACGCCGAGGTCGCGCCCATCACCAAGCTGAAAGCGGAGCTCGTGGAGCTCGAGCGCCTGCACCGCGAAGACGCCGCGCGGCGCGAGGAGCAGGCAAAGCTCACCGAGCTGACACGGAATCTGAACGTCCTGGATCGCCGCATCGCGGAGCTGGGCGACGCCGAGGCAGCGCTCGCGCGGGCGAGCGCCGAGGCCCGCGCGCTCGCCGAACGGTTGGAATCGGCGGACACGGTCGCGCAGGAGCAGCAAGGCGCATGGGTCCGCGAGAAGGAATACGCCAATACGCGCCGCGCCGAGTTGCTCAAGCAGCACGAAGAGGTCAAGGATCAGCGCGACAAGATCGAGCGCCTCGGTCCTGAGGGACAATGCCCGACGTGCCTGCGGCCGCTGGGCGCGGAGCATCGCGCCGTGCTGGACGTCCTGAACAGCCAGCTCGACGTGATCGTCACCGACGGCACGTACTTCAAGCAGCGCATCGAGCAATTGGCGACGCCGCCGGCCGCGGTGACGCAGGCGGAAGCCGCGCGCGACGCCCTGCGCGAGGAGGCGCGGCAGGCGAGCGAGCGGGAAGGCAACCTGCGCGCGCAAACAACGGAGCGGAGCAGGATTCAGAAAGAGCGGGCCGGCCTCGCCCGGCGCACGCAGGAGATCGAGCGGCGGATGGCCGCGCGCGATGCCGGGTACAATGCGCAGCGCCACGATGACGTGCGCACCGAGTTGGCACGGCTCGAGCCGGTGGCGTTAGCGGCGGCGGCACTCTCCGCGCGCGCCGACCGCGCCGAGGCCCTGGTCGGCGAGGCGGAGCTCGCCGAGAAAGCGCTGTCGGCGCGGGAGGAACAGGTCAAGCAGCTGGCGGATGCGGTGCAGGCACAGGGGTTCTCCGAGCCGAAATTCCAGGCGGCCCGCGAGCGGCACGACCGAGCGGCGCACGCGTTGCGCGCCGCCGAGCTGGCCGTCGCCGAGACGCGTGGCGAGCTGGTCGCGGGCGAAAGCGCGGTGCGCGAGACGGAACGCCGCGGCGCGGAGCGGGCGGCCCGCGAACGCACCATTGTCGAGCGCAAGGTCGAGCTGCGGCTGCACAACGAGCTCGACCGCGCGTTCTCCGATCTGCGGGCCGAGCTGAACGCCGCCATGCGGCCCGAGATTGGGGAGCTGGCATCCGCCTTTCTGGCGGATCTCACCGACGGCCGGTATGACGAGGTGGAGCTGGACGAGGACTATCGCCCCGTTGTCCTGGACGAGGGCATTCCCAAGCCCGTCATTTCAGGGGGCGAAGAGGACCTGGTCAATCTCGGGTTGCGCCTGGCGATTTCACAGATGATTGCGACGCGGGCCGGTCAACCGCTCACGTTTCTCGTGCTCGATGAGATCTTCGCATCGCTCGACGAATCGCGACGCCAGGATGTGCTCCTGCTGCTGCGTCGCTTGGGTGACCGGTTCCCGCAGGTTATTGTCACGACTCACGTCGAGCTGCCGGCGGGACTGGGGAGTGGGAGTCTCGATCGCCTGATTCACGTCCAGTACGACACGGCATCCGCGACCAGTATTCTGCGCGACGACACTGCAACCCTGGGACCGCCCGATGCGAGCGTGGCTGCCTGACACCCGCGTAACGGGCCCCGAGCGCGCCACCGAGCGCGACATCGAGGCGCTGAACCGCGTGTTTGCCGACGCGTTCACCGACCGCTATCGCCGCGATGGGCTCATCGGCGTCCGCGTGCCGCAGCTCAATCCGCTGGTCTGGCGCTACGCCCTGCTCGATGCCGGCGAGGGCGCGATGGTGTGGCGCGACGAGCATGAGGAGATCGCCGCGTTCAACGTCGCGCATTTGGCGGGAGCCGAAGGGTGGATGGGGCCGCTCGCCGTGCGCCCCGACCGACAAAGCAGCGGTGTCGGGAAGACAATCGTGCGAACCGCCGCCGACTGGCTCATCGACCGCGGCATTACGACGCTGGGCCTCGAAACGATGCCGCGCACCCCCGAAAACATCGGGTTCTACGCCCGGCTGGGGTTCATTCCGGGATATTTGACCGTGACGCTCACGAACGAGATCGCGACGCGCGGTCATCCGGCGCCGGTGCTGTTGTCGCGCCGCTCAGGCGATGACAAGGAGGCGGCCATGGCGGCGGGCCGCCGGCTCGTGAGTGACCTCGTCTCCGGGATCGACTTCTCACGCGAGATCCTGCTGACCGCGGAGCTTGGCCTGGGCGATACGTCGCTCGTCGATGGGGATGCCGGGCTCGACGCGATGGCCGTGTGGCACTCCGCGCCGCTCGCCGACAGTCGCACCCGGGACGAAGTCCGGGTGCTCAAGCTCGCGGCGCGCGACGACGCGGCGTTCGATGCGGCCATCGGTGCGGTGGAAGCGGCGGCAGCCAAGGCCGGCATCCGCCGCATCGCGGTGCGCTGTCAGACCAAGTACGCCGAGGCATTCCGGCGCCTGATCGCGCGCGGCTATCGCGTGCGCTGGACGGATCTGCGGATGACGTACGAGAACTACCCGGAGCGTCATCCGGCGCAGGGCGTGCTGTTCTCGAACTGGGAGATCTGAGTTCTGTAGCAGGCGCGCAACATTTTCATCCGCTTCTCCACGCGACCCATCAAGAACGATTCTTGCTCCACTCGATGTATCCACCTCGAGGGAGCCGTCATGAACTGGAAGGTCGCTGTCGCCGGCGTGGTGGTTTTCGGTGGGCTCGCCTGCCGAGAGGCCACGCAACCGGAGCAATCCGCCTCCGTCGCGAAGTCGAACGCCGTTCCCGGTGAATACATCGTCGTCTTCCGGCCCACGGTGACAAATCCGGCCGCGCTCGCGGCGCAGCTCGTGCGGCTGCAGGGCGGTACGTTGCGCTTCACCTATACCAGCGCGCTCAGGGGATTCGCGGCGAAGCTGCCCGCGGCGGCCGCCGCCGCGCTCGCGCACAACCCCAACGTCGCCTACGTCGAGCCGGATCAAGTGTACGGCATCGACGTCACGCAATCGATGGACGGAAACGGCGATCCCTGGGGTCTCGACCGGATCGACCAGCAGGCGCTCCCACTCTCCGCAACCTACGACTACACCGCGACGGGTGCTGGCGTGAACGTCTATATCATCGACACGGGGATCTGGACGGCGCATCCGGACTTCGACGGCCGGGCGGACAACGTGTACGATGCGCTGACCTTCAACCTGCTCGGTGGCGTGAGCGGCGAGGACTGCAACGGCCACGGCACGCATGTCGCGGGCACCATCGGCGGTACGACTTATGGAGTCGCGAAGGGTGTGTCGCTGCACGGTGTGCGTGTGCTGAGCTGC
>DASPXD010000041.1:0-10756 GCA_035637435.1 Gemmatimonadales bacterium | reverse complement strand
GCGACCTGCTCCGTCGTCAGGTCACAGACCTCGCGCAGTGTCAGCGCGACCTGCGCGTCCGGATTCAGGGCAGGATGGCAGCAGGTGAAGATGAGGCGCAGCCGGTCGTCGGCGACGTCGTAATCCTCTGATTCGCTGAGCTCCTGCGGCACATCCACCTCATCCGAGACTTCGCGGCGCCGCTTGCGCCGCCGGTCGATCGCCTTGAATCGGCCCGTCGAAATGAGCCACGAGCGCGGGTTCGCCGGCGTGCCTTCGACCGGCCAGCGCTCGACCGCAGCCGCGAAGGCGTCCTGCAGCGCCTCCTCGGCGAGATCGAAGTCGCCGAGTAGGCGGATCAGGGTGGCGAGGACGCGGCGGGATTCCGCGCGGTAGACCTCTTCTATCCCCAGACCGGCCGCACCTCGATCGATCCCCATTTTGCCGACGGAATCCGCGCCGCCACCTGGATGGCGTCGTTCAGGTCCGTGGCCTCGATCAGGAAGTAGCCGCCCAGCTGCTCCTTCGTTTCGGCAAAGGGGCCGTCGGTGGTCGAAACCTTGCCGTTCCGAACCCTGACCGTGGTGGCGGCGTCGGTGTGCTTAAGCCCATTGCTCCCGAGGAGGTGGCCGCTCTTCTTGATGTCTTCGGCGAAGGCCCAGTAGTCCTGCTTCGCTTGCTCGATCTGCTCGCGCGGGACGTTCGCTTCCTGCTTCTCCTCCTGGTAAACCAGGCAAAGGTATTTCATGGCTTCCTCCAGAAGAGTCTGAAATATCGTCTTGACACCAGGTAGTCGTATCGGGAGGCTAGATTTCGACATGCCACGCTATGCGGCTTTCCTCCGGGGCGTCATGCCGATGAACTGCAAAATGCCGGCGCTCAAGGCGGCGTTCGAAGCGGCGGGATTCAGCGACGTGAAGACCGTGCTGGGGAGCGGCAACGTGGTGTTCGATGCGCGTAGCACATCGGAACAGGCGCTACAGCAGCGCGCCGAAGCCGCCATGCAGGAGCACCTCGGCCAGGCGTTTCTGACGATCGTGCGACCGCTAGAACAGCTGCGGACGCTGCTGGCGTCCGATCCGTATCAGCGTTTCAAGGTCGACCCGAAGGCAAAACGCATCGTCACGTTCCTGCGCGGCCGGCCGAAGGCGAAGATCGCCTTGCCGGTCGAGATGCACGGCGCCCGCATCCTCGCGATGCAGGACGGCGAAATCTTCAGTGCCTATCTGCCGACCCCCAAGGGTCCCGTCTTCATGAGCCTGATCGAGAAGACGTTCGGCAAGGACCAAACGACGCGTACCTGGGATACGATCGCGAAGGTGGCTAGGCTTCCTTGAGCCGTTTGATGAGCTGCACCTGACCGGCGTGATAGATCGCGTGACAGGTGATCCCGAGTATGAGACTGAAGCGCTCGGGCGCCGGCATCGCCGGCGTGACGGTGCCCGCTTCGATCGCGGCGACAAGCTCAGCCAGCCTTTGCTGCTCCGACTCGAGCGTGGATTGAACCTTTGACCATGAGATCGGCTTCTGGTCGGTGACGGCAAACCAGTCCTCGCCCGGCAGGACGAAAGGCTCCGCGGGCCGACCGGAGATCTGCGACCTGACGCTGCGCACGAAGTACGCGTGATGCAGCACGAGCTCGGCGATGTTGTGCCGGTCAGCCGCCGGTCTCCAGAACGCGAGCGCGGGGGTCACGTCAGCCAGCGCCGCCTTCATGTCGGGGCCGTGCCATGCGCCGGCGCCGTAGCCTTCGCTCAGGACTCGTGATTCGAGTGCAACTGCGGTCGTGGTGCTCATCGGGGCTCCATTTTTGGGTGTGGGGATGGTAGATCGGAGCCGGAGGTAAGTCTTGGCAAAAATTGCGGTGGCGTTGCAGCAAGCGCTGCAGCGACGCAGAGAACGAGGCGAAGCGGGTCGAGCCGTCGGCCGCAGCGTCGCCGCCGGCCAGGGTTGGTCGGTGGCCGATGTCACCTGCACATCCGGCCCTCAGGACCGTTCCTTTGAGGAGCGCCACACGCGCCCCACCATCGCGATCGTGCTCGCCGGCAGCTTTCAGTACCGCTCGCCACTCGGCCACGGATTCATGGCGCCAGGCTCGCTGCTGCTCGGTAATGCGGGGCACTGTTACGAGTGCGGTCACCGCCACGGCGAAGGCGACCGCTGCGTCGCGTTCTACTATCAGCCCGACTACTTCGAACGGCTCGCGGCTGATGCCGGCGCGAAGCCGCGGTTTCCGGTTCCGCGGCTCCCTCCGCTGCGATCACTCGCCGCGCTGGTCGCTCGAGCCGGCGCGGGGGCGATCGGGGATGCCGCGCCCGCGGTGTCCTGGGAGGAGATTGGCGTGCGGCTGGCGGTCAGCGCCGTGAAGCTCGCGGCGGGACTATCGTGGCATGAGGGCGCTGTGCCGCTGAACGCCGAGGGACGGGTGACGCGGGCGGTGCGCGCCATCGATGACCGGCCGGATGGAGACTTGAGCCTCGGCACGTTGGCTCGCGACAGCGGTCTCAGCCCGTTTCACTTTCTGCGCACGTTCGAACGGCTGACGGGCGTCACACCGCACCAGTATGTGTTGCGTGCCCGGCTGCGCGCCGCGGCGACGCGGCTCGCGACCGAAGCGGGCAGAGTCATCGATGTCGCCCTCGACTCTGGCTTCGGAGACGTCTCCAACTTCAATCGGGCGTTCCGGAGGGAATTCGGGTTGAGCCCGCGGGCGTACCGGCAGAGCTAGGGGAGTGCGCCCCCCAGCGCCCGATAGACCGCCACCAATCCCGTCGTCGCCGCGGTGCGACCCGCGGCCAGCCGATCCTGCGCCTCGAGCATCGTGCGCTCGGCATCCAACACCTGCAGGAAGTCCGTGACTCCCTCGTCGAACCGCAAGCGCGCCAGCGCCGCGGCTCGTTCGCTCGCCCGCGCGGCGACGTCGAGATAGGCAAGACTTCTGCGGGCCTTGTTGTATGCGACGACCGAGGTGGCGATCTCCTCGGACGCCTGGAGTTGGGTCTTGCGGTAAAACGCGTCCGCCTCGGCTTCCTGTGCGCGCGCGAGGTCGACGCCGGCTTTCACTCGGCCGAGGTTCAGCGCGGGCCAGGAGATCACCGGCCCGACGGCGTAGCGGGGCGTATTCGCGTTTCCCAAAGCGTCGAATGAGCTGCTGACGTATCCCAACCCGGCCCCCAACGCGATGCGGGGCAGATAGGCTGCCTTGGCCGCACCGACGAGCGCATTGCCGGCGGCGACCTGCCGCTCGGCGCTGCGTACGTCGGGCCGGAGGCGTACCAGCGCGTCGGGGTTGGGTACGATGACGGAATCCGGAAGCGCCGGGAATGGCGTGGGCGCTGCGTGCTCCTGCGCGAGCCCTGTCGCCGGCCGGCCAACGAGCACCGCGATGCGATGCTCCACGGCGTCGATCGACGCCTCCAGCTCCGGGACTGCGGCGAGGGTCGAGTTCAGCTGCGCGCGCGCGCGTTCGGAATCAAACTCGTTGCCGCGACCAGCCTCGAGGCGTTGCAGCGTCACGTCGAGCGTGTGCTGTTGATTCTCGGCGTTGCGGCGCGCCACCTGCAGGCGGTCCTGCGCGCCGCGCAGATCGAAGTACGCGGTGGCCAGCTCCGCCGCCAGCAGCACCTCCAGATCCTGCTCGTCCTCCTCCGCTGCTCCGATCAGGGCCCCCCGGGCCTGGGTCGATTTGCGGATCCGGCCGAAGACATCGAGCTCCCACGAGACCTGCAGCCCAGCGTCCCAGACATTCTGGTCAGGGAATGCCGTGCCGAAGCCGCCGGGGAAGGCGGCAGCCGCGAGCCGCTGCCGTGTGTAGCTGGCCGTCGCGGTAACGGTCGGCGCGAAATCGAGTGCCGCCTGAAGCCGCGCCGCGCGCGCGCCGCGCAGCCGCGCGCGGGCCGCGAGGACGTCGTGATTGGACTTCACGACTTCGCCGACCAGCCGCTCGAGCGTCGTATCGCCGAGTCGCTTCCAAAAGGGTTCCTGGGCGCGAGCCTGCGTGGTCGCCCCGATGATGAGCAGCGCCAGCAGCGCCCCAAATTTCTGTGTCATGTCTGCAATACCTCCTGGCCGACCGGCTCATATGCCGGCGCGGGTCTGTGTTCCGCCGCGATGAGCGAGTAGAAGACCGGCACGATGAACAGCGTGAAGAGCGTGCCCAGCGACATGCCGGTGACGAGCACCATGCCGATGCTGTTGCGGGCAGCCGATCCGGGGCCGGACACGAGTACCAGCGGGAAGTGACCGAACACCGTCGCCGCCGAGGTCATCAAGACCGGGCGCAGCCGCGTCAACGTCGCTTCGCGCAGCGCCGCCATCTTGGCGAGGCCGCGTTGCTGCAGCGTATTGGCGAACTGCACGATGAGGATTCCGTTCTTCGCTATCAGTCCGACGAGCGTGATCAACCCGACCTGCGAGTAGATGTTGAGGGTCGTCAGATCGAGGAAGCTGAAGATCAGCGCGCCCGAAATCGCGAGCGGCACGGAGCCGAGCAGCACGATCAACGGATCGCGGAAACTCCGGAATTGCGCCGCCAGCACGAGATAGATCAGGATCACGGCGAACCCGAGCGTGACGGTCAGCGCTCCACCCTCACGCCGGATCTGTCGCGATTCGCCGGCATAGTCGAGCGTCAGTCCGGGCGCATTGAGTCCTTGCGCCGCGTTCTCGAGCACGCGTAACCCTTCGTCCTTGGTGACTCCAGGATTGACGGCGCCGAACACGCGAACCGCATTGCGTTGCTGGAAACGGTTCAACGTGCGCGGTGCGGTGCTCGATTCGATGTGCGTGAACGTCGAGACCGGCACGAGCTGGCCGCTCGGCGTCTTGATCTTCAGATCCAGCAACGGCCCGACGGTTGTGCGGTCGGCGTCTCCGATCTGCGGGATGACCTTGTAGCTGCGGTCGAAAAAGTTGAAACGGTTGACGTAGCCGCCGCCCAGCGCCGTGCCGAGCTCCCGCCCGACACTGGCCAGATCGAGGCCGAGGTCCGCGACCTGATCGCGGTCGATCACGACGCGCGCTTCGGGCAGATCGACCTTCAGATCCGTATCGACGTAGAGAAACTTGCCGCTCTGCCATCCCGCACCGACGACGGCTCCCGCCGTGCCGAGCATCTGCTCGGGCGGCGCGTCACTCTGGAGCACCAGCTCCACGTCGTAGGAGCCGGGCGTGGGCAAGGGCGGGTCGAGTCGCGGGAATACGCGCACGCCCGGGATCTGCGAAACGGCGCCGTACACCGCCGGGAACAACTGCACCGTCGAGCGCTCCCGCTGTTTCCAGTCCTTTGCGACCATGCCGCCGAACGCGCCCCACGACGCCGTCAGCGACCACATGAACTTCGCCTCCGGAAACGCGGTGATCGCTTTGACTACTTCGAGCGAAGCGCGATTGTTGGCTGCGAGCGACGCATCGGGCGGCACCTGCATGAACAGGCTGATGTGGCTCTGGTCCTCGACCGGCGCGAGCTCGCGCTTGGAGTAGCGGTACAGCGGCCACGCCGCCAGCATGACGAGGATCGCCGCCGCGACGATCGCGGGCCGCATCTGCAGGGCGCCGTCGAGCAGCCGGGCGTAAGTGCTGCGCACCACCTCGAACCCGCGATTCACGAGCTTCGTGAGTCGCCCTTCTTCTCCCAGGGGATGCACGAAGCGCGAGCTCATCACCGGCGACAGCGTCACTGCGACGATGCCGGACACGACGACCGCCGCCGCGAGCGTGATCGCAAACTCGAGGAACAGCGAACCGGTGAGGCCACCCTGGAAGCCGATTGGCGCGTAGACGGCGGCCAACGTAATGGTCATCGCGATGATGGGACCGACGAGCTCACGGGCGCCGACGAGCGCCGCTTCCAGGCGTGTTTTGCCCAGATGCACGTGGCGTTCGACGTTCTCCACGACGACGATCGCATCGTCAACGACGAGTCCGACCGACAGCACGATCGCCAGAATCGTCAGGAGGTTCAGGCTGAATCCGAACGCCATCATCACGACGCCGGCACCGATCAGGGAGACCGGCATGGCGACGAGCGGCACCAGTGCGGTGCGGATCGAGCCGAGGAAGAGGAACACCACGATCCCCACGATGAGAATCGTCTCCATCAGGGTCTTGGTGATCTCTTTGAGCGCGTCCTGCATGAAAATCGTGCCGTCATAGGCGACCCGGAGCTGGATGTCCGGCGGCAATGTGGGCGTGATTCGCGCGATCTCGGCGTGCAGGCGATGCGACACTTCGATCTCGTTGCTGCCGATCGTCGGCCAGACGCCGAGGTAGACCGCTTCTTCATCGTTGAACTTCGCGATCATGTCCGGTTCTTCGGCGCCGAGCTCGACGCGCGCGACATCGGACAGCCGTACGACGGCGCCGTCACGGTCCGTGACGATCAGATTCTCGAACTCGCTCGTCGAGCGCAGATCGGTGTTCGCCAACAGGCTGACCTGCACCAGGTTTCCTTTGGTCTGCCCGACGGCGGCGAGGTAGTTGTTGCGCCGCAATGCACTGAAGACGTCGCCCGGGGAGAGATTGTGCGCTGCCAGGCGGTCCGGATCGATCCAGACCCGCATCGCGATCGGCCGGCCGCCGACGATGTCCGTGCGCTGCACGCCGGCCAGGGTGGCGAGCTGCGGCTGCAGCGTGCGCGACAGCCAGTCGGTGATCGCTGGGATGTCACGCTGCTTGGACGAGAAGCTCAGGTAGAACGAGGCGTAGGGCCGGTCGGCGCGCTGCACCTCCACCTGCGGTGGCTCCGCCTCGGCCGGCAGCTCGGAGCGCACCTGCTGCAGGCGCGCGGTCACTTCTGCGAGCGCCGCGGTGCTGTTCTGATTGAGCTTGAGATGCACGGTGACGGTGCTGACACCCGCGCGGCTCGTCGACTCGACGTAGTCGATGCCGCTGATCGCCGACACGGCGCGTTCGATCGGCGTCGTGAGAAACCCGCGCACCGCCTCGGCGCTCGCACCGTAGTAGACGGTGTTGATCACCACGGACGAGCTTTGGATGTTGGGGTACTGCTGCACGGGCAGCGTGGCGAGCGATCGCCATCCCACGAGGACGATCGCGAGATTCACGACCGCCGCGAGCACGGGGTGCCGGATGAAGAGGTCGGTAAAGGATTTCATTACTGAGCGCCTCCCCCCGCCGCTGCGCCGACCGCTACCAGCACCGATTCCCGCAGTTTGAACGAGCCGGATGCGGCGACCTGCTCTCCCGCCTGCAATCCGTCGAGGATCACGATCTCATCGCCCAGCATCGCACCGCTGTGTACGGGCCGTTCGTGCGCCCGCATCTTGCCGCTCTCGTCGGGCGAGACGACGAAGACGTGGTCACCAGCGGGTCCGCGGCGCAGCGCGCTCACCGGAATCACGATGGCGTTGACGACCGGTCCCATCGGGACGAGGACGCGCACGGACGAGCCCGGTGCGGGCGTGGCGCCGACGATCGTCGCGCGCACCGTCGTGGTGCGCGTCACGGGGTCGACGCGCGCGTCCACCGCCACGATTCGCGCTGTGATCGCCGTCGAATCGGCGCCGGTCAATACTTGCACCGGCTCTCCCGCCCGCAGACCGGCGGCGACTTGCTGCGCCACGGCGAAGTCCACATGGGCCGCGCCATCGACGCCCTGCAGCGTCGTGAGCTGAGTCCCGTCGTTCAAGTACTGGCCGGGGTGCACGTCGGCGATACCGACCCGGGCGCGGAACGGCGCACGAATGGTCTTCTTGGCGATGATGGCCTCGGTCCGCGCGATTTGCGCCTGCGCGATGTCCCGCTCGGCGCGGGCGCGGTCGACTTCCTCAGCGGAGACCGCGCCGTGCTGAAGCAGGCGCTCCAACCGCGCGAGGCTCGTCTGCGCCAGGGCCGCCTGCGCCTGCTGCGCCTGGAGATCCGCCCGTTCGACGGAGATATCGAGGGCGACCAGCACGGTGCCCGAGTCCACGATGCGGCCCGGCACCAAGGCGACTTCACTCACCGTACCGGCCAGCTCGGTGCGCAACGTAATGGAACGCAGCGCCAGCACCGTGCCGATGGACGTCGTGGTCGCCCGATGGGGCTCCTGCTGCGCTACGGCCGTGGTGATCACTTCGATCGGCTCGGGCTGGTGGGCCGCGGCAGCGGCCGCAGCGCGCGCCGACGCCGTTTTCCACCCCGCGAGCGCGATGCCGATGGCCAGCACGACGGCGAGCAGAATGGTAGAGCCGCGACCGGTTTCTCCGAAAATGCGACTACGCATGTGCGACGACCTCCTAGGCGGATTTGCTGATGTGGATGATGAGCTTCACCAGATCGTCGGATGAGAGCGGTCGAATTCGACAGGGCAGTGCAATGTCACGGCAGTGTCGGCAACGCTCGCGCAGCAACCGGTCGGTTTCCGGGATTGCCGGAGAACGTGTTTACAACACGGAATTGTTCCCGGCAGAATGGTTGTTACAGGAGCGTTACGGGCTGCCTTGACAATGCGTGTTGGGAACAGATTTTGCGGTATGGCCGTTCGCAAGCGTGTGAACCAGCGACGAGTCGTGAGTCCGGCAGAAGCGGCCGCGGTCGGTGTGTTGATTGCCGCGGACCTGCTGCAGCAGTCGTTTGCCGCAATCTGCGAGAGTCATGACATCACGACCGACCAGTATCGTGTGTTGCGGATCCTGCGGGACGCGCCCCCCACCGGCTACGCGCGCGGCGAAGTCGCGGCGCGGTGCATGCATCGCTCTCCAGACATGACGCGGATGATCGATCGCTTGGTGGGGCAGGGATTCGCCAAGCGGCGCGTGGACCCTGACGACCGGCGCTGCTCCATCGCGACCCTCACCCGGACGGGTCGCGCCTTGCTGCAACGCGTCGATCCCGAAATCGCCGCCGCCGCCCGGCGGCTGACAAAATCCCTCAGTACGCCTCAGCTCCAGCAGCTCGCGCGTCTCACGGAAGCCGTCGCCGACTGACCGGCTGACCCGCCAGGAACAATTATGTGTTGTGCACACGTTCTCGGAGCGACCCGAGGACGGAGCGCGGCATGTCCAGCAGCAATTTCGAAGTGGTTACGGCGAGTCAGTCGATCGTTGCGGAAGTCACCACCTGGCCCGGCGTGATGGCGGGGCGGGGCGAGCGCGGCGAGCTCTGGTTCCGGCTGGGCCGCCGCGAAATTGGCCACCTGCACGGCGATAGCTCCGCGCATTTCGGATTTCCCCGCCATGTGTGGATCGATCTGCATAAGCAGGGCCGCATCGAGCGTCACCCCTTCTTTCCCGATTCTGTAGGCCCTGCGGCGCGCCGCATCCAGAGCGACGGCGACGTACGCGAGGTGATCGCGCTGCTGCGGCTCAACTACGAGCGCCTCACGGCGCTGCGGCGGCCCGAGTGAATCCCCTGTCATCCAGTTGTCCAACACCATTCACCGCTTTTCGGAGGATCGTATGCTGAAGCATTCGCTTTCCCTGGCACTCACTGTTGCAGCGCTCGCGACTACCCCGGCGGCATTGCACGCGCAGAACACCAATCCGCTGAGCGACCGCGTGACGTTCGCGGCCGCGTTCGGGGGGCTATCGGGTGCGGCGGACTTGAACGACGCCGGCACGGCGCAATGGCGTCTCGGCTGGGCCGGCTCGGTCGACGGCACCTACTGGGTGCTGCCGCGCCTCGGCCTCCGCGCCGGCGGCAGCTGGGCGCAGGACAGCCTGCGGGCGACCGGACTCTCCGGCCGCGGCAAGTTCAACAAGTTCTCCTATGACGCCGACGTCGTCCTGCGCTATCCGCTCAACACCGGCACCGGCACCTTGGCGCCGTACGCACTCGCTGGGATTGGCGCTATCAGCGTTCATCAGCTGGGCTCAGACAGTACCTGGACGAAGTTTGCCGGTAACGTCGGGGCGGGCGTCGAATACCGCTTCGGCCGTGTCGGCCTGCGCGCCGAGGGCCGTGATTACATCTACAAGTTCGACCGGTATGGATTCGACAAGACGCAGCACGACATCGCCTGGCAGGGAGGAGTTAGCCTCTCCTTCTGACCCTCAGTCGCCGCCTGGTGCGCGCCCGCGGAGCAACCCGGTGACGGGGATCAGGGCGAGAGCCAAGGCGGCGCTGATGAACGCCGTAAGTTGGAAGGCGCTGGCGAACGCCGCGCGGGCCGTCCGGAGCAACTCGCTACGCAGTTGCTCCGGCACCCGCTCCGCCACCGCGACCGCGCCGCCGAGCGTGGCCCGCGCGGCTTCGGCCGCCTCCGGCGTCAGACCGGTGGGCAGGCCATCTCCCATCGCGCTGCGATAGACCGCGATCCCGATACTTCCCAGAATTGCGATACCCAGCGCGCCGCCCAGCTCGGAGCTCGTCTCCGAGATCGCCGAGGCGGCGCCGGCCTTCTCGACCGGTGCGCTTCCCACGATCAAGTCGGTGGCGAGGACGACCACCGGCGAGAGGCCGACGGAGTAGATGACCGAGCCCGCAATGAGAGCGCCCAGGCCCGCGCTGCCGGCTGCGTAGGCCAGTACAGCGTATCCCACGGCTGCGAGCAGCAAGCCGGCCACCATGACGGATACAGGCTGGACTCGCCGCACGATCAGCGGAACCAGCATCGAGCCCAACACGAACCCGAGCATCGACGGTACGGTCGCCAGTCCTGCTTGGAAGGGCGACAGCCCCAACACCAACTGCAGATGCTGCGCCATGAAGACGTATGCGCCGAAAGCGACGAGCGTCGCGACCATATAGAGCACGAGTGACGCACTAAACCCGGTGGACTGAAACAGCCGCATATCGATGAGGGGATCGGCAAGCCGTCGCTGGCGTCGCACGAACA
>DASPXD010000040.1:0-21893 GCA_035637435.1 Gemmatimonadales bacterium | reverse complement strand
GTGACGCTCGCCAGAAGAGACGCGACGCTCCGAAGGGGAGCCGGACCGCCAATGTCGTGTCCTCGTGACCGACCGGTCCAGCGGCCACCGCGAACAGCGCGACCGCTATGACGCTAGCTGCCGTCCGTCCGATCACCCGAGGTATTTCTTCAGGTCGACGAGCCGCGCAGTGAGCGCCTGCTCTTCGATCGGGGTGAACACCCAGCCGCTGCCGACGTTCCCCGCGGCCTGGAGCGCCACGAACCCCTCGGCGCGCTCAGCCGCCATCGCGAATTGCGCGGGCGTCATCTCGGCCGCGTGAGCGGCGGCGGCGCTCGCCGCACCTTCCGCCGCGCGCGCCCGCGCGATCAGCGTGTCGGAGATCGTGGCGAGCGAGTCGGCGCGCCGCATCCACGCCGGCATCGCGGGGACATGGCACGTGGCGCGCGCCTTGGCGCTGTCGGCCCGCGCGTCCACTCCCATGAGCTTATTCATCTTTTCCTGGGCGCGTCGCATCGCCGCCGTGTCGTTCGCCATCGCCGCCTGCTGGACTTCCTGCGTCGCCGCGGTCCAGTCCTGCATGAACTTCATCTTCTCGGGAGTGTTCACGCCCGTCATGCCCACGAAGCGCTGCTGCATTTCCTGCTCGTGTCGCTGCTGCACGTTGTTGAGCTCGTCGCTCACGCAGCTCCCAGCCGCGTCGTTCGCGTTCACCCACTGCGCGCGATCGTCGCTGTGCTGATTGTTGATGTTCGCGGCTTCCTCAGAGGCGGCCGACGAGCGCCTCCGCAGCTCGGCCGCGGTCTGGCCGCCGGCGCCGCGCGTCATGCCGCGAGTCTCGAGGCCCTTGATGAGCCGCGCGACGACCTGCGGATTCAACTCGAGCATCGTGGCGTCGAACTTGGGCGGCGGGCGGCGCTGCTGCGCCTGCTGGCCGGTGACGGCCTGTCGGCCGGCGTCTTTCACCTTGCGGCGGAGGCCGGGCAGCTGCGCCTGCGCGACGGAGGTGCCGAGCGCGAACGCGATGAGCACGAGAACCAGGGAGGGGCGGGGGCGGGGGCGGGGGCGGGGCATAGGGTGTCCTTCGTGTGGGGTACAGCACCATTCTCTCCCGCACTTCTGAAACCCGCTAGATCCCTCTCTTGCTGGTTATGATAGGAGTATGAGAATTCTCTCATAACCCGCGAACGATCCTCCGCTTTCGCGTCCGCGCGCGTTCATTCTCCCGAGCACTTCACCGTCACCACTTTCTCTCGGGAGGTTTCGATGCACAAGTCTTTCGCCCTCGTCACAGCCGTGCTGCTGGGACTCGCGGCATGCGCTCAAGACAACAACGGTATCACCGGACTCGCGGCGGACCGTGCGGTCGACATCCCACCGAGCGCCGCGGTTTCCGCCGACGCGCCGGGCGCGGTCTACGCGCTGACGAACCAGGCGGCCGGCAACGCCGTCGCGATGTACACGCGCGCGGCGGACGGCACCCTCACCTGGCTGGGCAGCGTCGCAACGGGCGGCAGCGGTGCAGGAAGCAGTCTCGGTTCGCAGGGCGCCGTCGCACTGAGCGAGGACGGCCGCTGGCTGTTCGCGGTGAACGCCGGTTCGAATGACGTCTCCGCATTCCAGGTGAGCGCCGGCGGATTGTCCCTCACGAGTCGCGTGGCGTCGGGAGGCATTCGACCGATCAGCGTGACCGTCCATGACAACGTGGTGTATGTCCTGAACGCCGGCGGCGAGGGCAATATCAGCGGCTTCACTGTCGGCAACGGTGGCGCGCTGACACCGATTGCGGGTTCGACTCGCTCGCTTTCCGGAAGCGCTGTTGGTCCCGCCCAGGTCTCGTTCAGCCCCAATGGCCGTTGGCTGGTCGTGACCGAGAAGGCGACCAACCGGCTCGACGTCTACGCGGTGGGATCGGACGGCAGCGCGTCGGCGGCGAACACCGCCGCATCCGCCGGCGGCACGCCATTCGGCTTCGCCTTCGGGCATCGCGACGAGCTGTTTGTGTCTGAGGCCACGGGGAGCGCGTCCTCATACGTGATCGATGACAGCGGCGCCCTCGCGCTCGCGAGTGGTGCGGTGCTGACGCATCAGGGCGCGCCCTGCTGGGCCGTGGTCTCGAAGAACGGCAAGTTCGGGTACACCGCCAACGCCCAAGGCGGCTCGATTTCGGGATTCGCTATCGCGAACGACGGCTCGATCGGTCTCATCGATGCCGATGGCCGCACCGCCGTTGTGGGTGGCGGGAATATCGACTTGGCACTGAGCGGGAATAGCCGCTACCTCTACGAGCTGAACGGCAACCGCAGCATCAGCGGTTTCCGGATTGAGGCAGACGGGCATTTGACGGCGGTTGGCAACGTCGCCGGATTGCCGGCGAGCACGGTGGGATTGGTGGCGCGGTAAATTACGGGGGTGAAGGCAGCCACACCGTAAACGTGCTGCCTTCACCCAGCTTGCTCTCCACCTCGATTCTCCCGCCCTGCAATTCCGCGAACAACCGTGCAATGGCGAGCCCCAGGCCTGTGCCGCCAAGCTCCCGGCTGCGTGACTGGTCAATGCGGTAGAACCGGTCGAAGATCCTGTCCACGTGCTCGGGCGCGATTCCCGGTCCCGTGTCGTGCACACTGACGCCGACCTCGGTGCCGTTGCGCCTGGTGGCGAACGTGACACTGCCGCTCGGCGTATAGCGGACCGCGTTGGACGCGAGATTCAAGAGAATATGGCGCGTGCGATCCGCGTCGCCGATCGCCGTCGCCCGATCAGCTGATTCGGCACGCACTGTCAGGTTCTTGTCCATCGCCATCGCTTCTGTGATCTCCCGGACCTCTTCGACTACCGCCTGGAGATCGAACGGGGCGTGGGCCAGCGCCAACTGGCGATTCTCGCCGCGCGCGATGACCAGCAATTCTTCGACCAGCTTTGTCGTGCGATCGAGGCCGCGCTCCATTGCCGCGAGGGCATCGCGAATCTCGCTGTCGCTGCGCCCTTCCTCGGAAGCCCATTGCACCTGGGCGCGCAGGTGCGTCAGCGGCGTGCGCAGCTCGTGGCTCGCATCGGCGGTGAATGATTGCAACGCCCGGTGCGCGCGATCCACGCGCTCCAGCATGCGATTGATACTCTCAGCCAGCTCGGTGACCTCGGCTTGCCCGGTCGGGCTCGCGAGCCGCGTGCCCAGCTCGGAGGGCCCGATCTCTCGTGTTTCCCGCGTCACGCGCTCGAGCGGCTGCAGCGCAGCGTCGACCCCCTGCCGCGCCCCGCGGGCGGCCGCGAACGCCGCGAGCGGCAGCAGCAAACCCGCAGCGGCGACGAGGACGCCGAGCGGCACGAGGTAGGACTGCCGGCTCGCGACGACGTAGATATCGAACTCCCCCATCGCGCGATGCAGGACGCGGTAGCGCCAGCGTGCCCGCTCGGTGATCGTCGAGACGAGCGCGGCGCGAACTTGCTCCGGTGAGGAATCAGGGAGTCCCTCCAGCCGGCGGGCCGGCATTCCGGGAGACAAATAAAACACCTGTGGCATGCCGCCGGCGTTTGTGGTGGTGCGGGTGATGACGACCTGCCCACCCATGCCCACCAGTTGGTCGGCGAGCGCGGATGGCATCACGCCACCGGGAGCGCTGGTCGAATCGCGATACGCGCCGAGCAGAGACTGGATGACGTCCGCCGAGTGCTCGAGCGAGCGCCGCAGAGCCATTTCCGCGGCGACGGCGAAGAGCAACACGACGACGACGGCATAGCCGGCCAGTGCCGTCCACGCGACGTGACTGAATCGTCGCGTGAGCACCTGACTCAACCGCCGCTCAACCATGCGCGCTCGCCTCGAGCCGATATCCCACGCCACGGACGGTGCGGATCGGCGCGGTCCGGCCGCCGAAACTCAGCTTCTTGCGCAGGTAGTTGACGTACACGTCCACAACGTTGGTCTCGGGGTCGAACTTGTAGTTCCACACCGCTTCGGCGATGCGCGACCGTGATACCGTGCGGCCCGCATTCCGCATAAGAAACTCCAGTAACGCGAACTCGCGCGGCGAGAGATCGACGACACGATCGTCCTGTGTGACCCGGCGCGTCAGCGGATCGAGCGTCACGCCTGCGACGTCGAGCGTGGCGTCCTTGTGTCGCAGCTCGGCACGGCGGATGAGGGCATGCACGCGCGCCAGCAGCTCGGGTAAGTCGAAAGGCTTCGTGACATAGTCATCGGCGCCGCCTTCGAGCCCGCGCACGCGCGACTCGAGCTCGTCTTTCGCCGTGAGCAGCAGGACGGGCGTCGAGACGCCGCGTTTGCGCAGCTCGGCGACGACGCTGAAGCCGTCGCGCCCCGGCAGCATCACGTCGAGCACGAGACAGCTAAAACTGCCTTCGAGCGCGCGCTCCAACGCCCGATCGCCCGAGTCGGTCTCGGTGACGCCGTAGCCTTCCTCGCGGAACGCCTTGGTCAGAAAGCGGCGGAGATCGCGATCGTCTTCAACGAGAAGTATCTGCACGGGGCTAACCTACGGCGGGACTGAGGCCACGGGCAATGTGAACAGGATGAGAAAGCTCTAAGAATGCGCTGCGCCACTTCCCTGAGAATGTGCGTCCTGTCATAATCAGCGCATGAACATTGCACTATTGCTCGCGTTGAGTCTGACCACTCCGCTCGACACCGCCACATTCGCCGGTGGCTGCTTTTGGACGATGGAGCACGCCTACGACGATGTGCCCGGCGTGAATTCAGCGACCTCCGGGTTTATGGGTGGCAGCATCAAAGACCCGACATACATGCAAGTGGTGGAAGGGCATACCGGCCACCTCGAGTCGGTGCAGGTCGTCTACGACCCGGCCAAGGTCAGCTACGAGACGTTGCTCTGGACGTTCTGGCACAACATCGATCCGTTTCAGGCCGACGGGCAGGCCTGTGACATCGGGCCCAACTATCACACCGCGGTGTTCGTGCGCGGCGCCGAGCAGCGCCGGGCCGCCAGCGCGACGCGGCAGCAGATCAGCGACCGCTTCCACCGCGAGGTCGCGACGCAAGTTCTCACGGCCGGCGCGTTCTATCCGGCCGAGGAGTACCACCAGGACTACGCCAAGAAGAATCCCGTCCGTTACGGGATGTACCGCACCGGCTGTGGTCGCGATCGGCGGCTGCGCGAGATCTGGGGTGACGAAGCGGGAAAAGTCTCAACTATCGTTCCCCCTCTCCGTCACACGGAGAGGGGGTCAGGGGGTGAGGTTTATACCGTGAAACCGAAACCGAGTGATGCGGAGTTACGGCGCACATTGACGCCCTTGCAGTACGAGGTCACGCAGCACGAAGTCACCGAGCGCCCCTTCCAGAACGAGTTCTGGGACAATCATAAGGACGGGATCTACGTCGACGTCGTGTCCGGCGAGCCGCTGTTCAGCTCGCTCGACAAGTTCGACTCGCGCACCGGCTGGCCGAGCTTCACGAAGCCGCTCGAGACGGGCAACGTCACGGAGCAGACCGATCGCTCGCTGTTCATGGAGCGTACCGAGGTGCGGTCCGCTCATGCGAACTCGCATCTGGGCCATGTCTTCGATGATGGGCCGAGACCCACGGGATTGCGCTACTGCATCAATTCGGCGGCGCTGCGATTTATTCCGGTGGACAGCCTGGACGCAGCGGGTTACGGCCAGTATCTGGCGCTGTTCAAGAAGTAGATTTCGGCTGACGTTCGAGCAGGCCCACGGCGCGGTTCAGGCGGTCGATGGACGCGCGGAGGTCCTCGCTCGGCCCCGGCGACAACTCTCCAACCAGCGCGACTTCTCGCAGCAATTGCAGGGCGTTCCGTACGTGCTCGACCGGCCGCTCGGCGTTGGGCGCGCGCGATTGGCGGCCGCGGCGATCGAGGGTGCTGCGCCGCTCCGCGCCGCGGCGCCGGTCCACGACAGTGCGGCGCTCTTGTGCTTCGCCGACGACCGCGACCGACTGCCGGCGCGGCTCAGCGCGGCGGTCGGTGCCGGTGCGGCGGTCAGCCCACAGTCTGGTGAACACTAGGGGAAGCCCTGGTTGGTCTGCCAGCGCAAGCTATCACGAAACCAACCATTTTGCGAATCGTACCATCAAAGGAATAGCCAACTCCCGGGACAATCCATGATGCCGCTTATGCCGGTCGCCGCCGTCGTCTTGGCTTTGCAGGCAGCCGCATCACCACCGCCGCCACCGGCGCCCACTGCCACCACCGCCCTCGCGCAGCGCGCCGCGACCCCGCCGGTGATCGATGGGAAAGACAACGACGCCGTCTGGCGCCTGGCGCCGGTCATCAGTGGCTTCCGGCAGTTCCGGCCGGTGGAGGACGCCGATCCGAGTGTCCGCACCGAAGCGAAGGTTGCCTACGACGACCACAATTTTTACGTCTTCGTCCGGGCGTTCGACCCGCATCCCGACAGCATCTCCAAGCTCCTGGCCCGCCGTGACGTCCGCATCTGCTGCGACCAAATCAAGATCATGATCGATTCCTACCACGACCGGCGCTCCGGCTTCGAATTCGCCGTAAGCCCGGGTGGTGTGAAGCGCGACTACGCGATGTACGGTGACGACGCGCAAGAAGACGATGCGTGGGACGGCGTGTGGGAAGTCGCGACGCAAGTGGACTCGCTCGGCTGGACCGCGGAATTCCGGATCCCGCTGTCGCAGCTGCGCTATGCGCACGCACCGACGAACACCTTCGGGTTTGCGATCTGGCGCGACATCGACCGGCACAACTTGGAACGTGTGGGTTGGCCGCTGTACCGCGTATCGCGCCGCGGCTTCGTCTCGCAGCTCGGCGACGTCGTGGGACTGGATGGCCTCGCCGCGCCGCGCCGCCTGGAGTTGGCGCCCTACGCGGTCATCAAGAATGTTCCGCGGCCCGCCTTCGAACGCGATCAGCAGTATACGGTCGGCGCCGACGTCAAATACGGGATCACGTCGAACATCACCGTCGACGCAACGGTGAATCCGGACTTTGGCCAGGTGGAGGCCGACCCGGCGGTGGTGAACCTCACCGCGTTCGAGACCTTCTTCCAGGAGCGCCGCCCGTTTTTCATCGAAGGGACCGGCATTTTCCAGTTCGGCGTCAACTGCAGCATCGTGAACTGCAACGGTGAAGGGCTGTTCTATTCGCGCCGCATCGGCCGCGAGCCGCAGCTCGGCTGGGCCTACGGCGACGCGTCGTCACCGACGGCCAGCCGAATCCTGGGCGCCGCCAAGGTGACGGGCCGGCTGCCCGGTGGGCTCACGATCGGCGCGGTGGACGCGGTGACCCAACGGGAGCTCGGGTCCGCCGACCGCACCATCGAGCCATTCACGAACTACGCCGTGCTGCGTGCGCAGCAGGACTACCGCAACGGCCAAAGCGGCATCGGTTTCCTGGGCACCGCGGTCAACCGGAATCTCGACCAGTGGTCAGAGGCGTATCTGCGCGATCGCGCCTATGTCGGCGCAGTCGATTTCCGGCACCGCTTCAGCAAGGGCCGCTATGAGCTCTCTGGCTCGTTCGACGTCAGCAGCGTGAGCGGCAGCCCCGCCGCGATCGCGCTCACCCAGCAGAACCAGACCCACAACTATCAGCGGCCCGACGACCAGGTGACCTTCGATCCCAATCGCACGTCGCTCTCCGGCGACGCCGAGGAGCTGCTGTTCACGCGGTTGAATGGCTTCATCCACTTCCAGACCAGCTATCTGCGCCGCTCGCCGGGGTTCGAGATCAATGACCTCGGCATCCTGTTCCGGGCCGATCAACAGTCGTGGAGTAACTGGGCGTCGCTGAACTGGCAGAAGCCGGCCTTCGTGTTCCAGCAGATGTTTTGGAATTTCAACTGGTGGCAATACTGGACGACGGAGGGCCTCCCCACGGACCGGGCCGCCAATACGAACATCCACGCGCAGCTCAAGAATCAGTGGTGGATCCACTTCGGCGGGACGCTCGGGAACCTCGGTGACGTCTTTTGCGACCGTTGCGCGCGCGGCGGACCGGCGGTGCGGAGCGACCAGTACTTCGGGCCGTGGGTGGGTATTCAGTACGATCAGCGGCGTGCCATCGTCCCGTCGCTTTGGATGAGCTACTTCAAGGCCGATCAGGGACATTCGCAGCAGTTCAATGCGAACCCCCAATTGGACCTCCGGATTTCCTCACAGTTCCGGAGCGGGATAAGTGTCAGCGCCACGCACTATATCAACGATCTACAGGACTTTTCCCCCCACTTCGACACGCTGACCAATACCACGCATTACGTGTTTGCGCACATGGATCAGCAGACGGTCTCGGTGCAATTCCGGGTCGATTACACCGCGAGTCCCACGCTGACAGTCCAGGTGTATGCGCAGCCGTTCGTCAGCAAGGCGCGGTTCGACAACGTGCGTGAGCCGTCCAATACCCCGCGCGCGATCGGCTACAACGATCGCTATCAGTCATACCTGCGGTTCACGCCGGGGGACTTCAATCGCAAATTCTTCAACTCGAACCTGGTGGTGCGCTGGGAGTATCGGCCGGGGTCGACCTTGTATGCCGTCTGGAGTCAGGGGCGCGCCGATTTCGAGGATACCATGGGCAGCC
The DNA here is from genome assembly GCA_035637435.1 of Gemmatimonadales bacterium. Taxonomy (GTDB): domain Bacteria; phylum Gemmatimonadota; class Gemmatimonadetes; order Gemmatimonadales; family GWC2-71-9; genus 20CM-2-65-7. The sequence goes on along the minus strand of DASPXD010000040.1, from coordinate 13,374 downwards.
GCACGATCCCCCGCGACTTCCACCGGTTGTTCAATGCCTATCCGAGGAACACCTTCCTCATTAAGGCCTCGTACTGGCTGAATCGTTAGGCGCGGATGCCGAGCTCATCGATATGCAGCAGCAGGTCTGCCGGGTCTTCATAGACCCGATAGGCGCCCGCGCGCTCCAGCTCTTCCTGGCCGTAGCCGCCCGATAGCAGGCCTACGCCGAGCGCGCGAGCACGGCGGGCCGCGAGCAGATCCCACACGCTGTCGCCCACCGCGATCGCCGATTCGCTTGCTACGCCGAGCCGCGCCGCCGCCGCGAGCCAAAGATCGGGATTGGGTTTCGCGTGCTCGACGTCGTCGCGGGTGATCACCGGAACGCCGGCCGGAAGGTCCACGAGCTGCAGCAGCGGGCGCGCGCTCGCCAGGGCGCCGCTGGTCGCGACCGCCCACGGCACTTTCACCCTGGTGAGGTGGCGCACGAGCTCCTTCGCGCCTGGGAGTGGGCGCACGTCTCGCAATTGCGCCGCAAAGAGACGCGCGTGCGCCGTTTTCATCTTCGCCGCTTCTTTCTCGCTCAACTCGTGCCCAGTCTCGCGCGCCAGGCTCTCCGCCAGCAGGCCGCCGCTCATGCCGATGCGGCGGTGGATCCGCCACACCGAGAGCTTGATGCCACTCAACTCCAGCGCCTTGTGCCACGCCAGGGCGTGCTGGTACACGCTGTCGGTGAGCGTGCCATCGAGGTCGAGCAGCAGGGCGGGGCGGTCGGTCATGGCGCCAAATTAACCCCTTGACGCCCACTTGATGGTGGCACCGTTTCGTGAACGCGTCCGCACGGGAGCCTCTCATGGGTCGTCGCGTTGTGCTGCCGCTTCTGCTGGTTGCCTCGGCGTGCCTGCAGGTGTTCCAGGGTGTCAACACCCGCCCGCTCGATCCGCACACTCCGGTTGCGGTGGTGACGCCCGTCAAGGCGCATCTCCTGGACGGGAGCACGGTTGTCTTCCGTGGCGGCGTCGTCGTGGACAGCGAGACAGTCCAGGGCAATGGATACCGCTACGACTTGACGCTGCGCGACTCCGCCGCGGTCCGCAGCATTCCGCTGGACAGCATCGTCGGCATGGAGGTGTTCGAGCAGACGAGCAACGGTGTCGTGACCACGCTCGCGACCCTGGTCGCCACCGCCGGGGGAGCTCTCCTGGTCGCTGGTATCGCGGTCGCCATTTGGGGCTCGTGCCCCACGTTCTACGCGGACAGCGCCGGCACGGCGCAGCTGCAAGCTGAGGGATTCTCCTACAGCATCGCGCCGATCTTCGAGAGCCGGGACATCGATCGCCTGCGGATCAGCCAGGCCGCCGACGGGACGCTGCGGCTCGAGGTGCGCAACGAAGCGCTCGAGACGCACTACATCAATCACCTCGAGCTGTTGGAGGTGAGGCACGACGCCGCTGAAGACGCCCTCGTCGATGAGCTGAACCGAATCGTCGTCGTCGGCCCGGAGACGTCCTTTCCGCACGCCGTGGATCGGCGCGGCAGTGACGTATCCCACGTATTGAACGCGCACGACGGCAGCTCGTACCGCACGGATGCGCGAACGCTGCGACACATAGACAGCGGCGACCTGGAAGATTGGATCGATCTCACGATTCCGGCACCGCCCGGAGCGGACAGCGTCGCAATCGTGGTGCGGGTGCGGAACAGCCTGCTGAATACCACGCTGCTCTACGACGTCATGCTGGGTGACCCCGGCGCTCGTTCACTCGATTGGGTGGCGCAGGACCTGAAACAGGTGGGGCCGGCGCTCGCGGTGGCGCAGTGGTACCAGCAGCGCATGGGCATGAACATCGCCGTTGGTGATGGACGGTCCTATCACGTCGTCGCGCATCTCCGAGACACCGGGCCGATCGCCTGGAAGGATGCCGCCGTCGTAGTGCCGGTGCTGACCCGCGACAGCGTTCGCGTCCGGCTGAGCTTTCCCAAGGACAACTGGCGCATCGACCGCGTCGCGATCGCCAGCCGCTTCCACAGGGTGACGCCCGCCGTGGTGCGGCTGGCAGATGTCGAGGATGGACTCGGCGTGTCCGATACGACTGCATTGGCGAGCATGCGTGATGCCGACGGCCGCTACCTCCAGACATCGCCCAGCGAGCGCTTCATTGCGGTCTTCGGTCCCACCGGCGTAAACCAGGCCGGCACGCGCACGTTTTTCCTGGCGTCGCAGGGCTACTACATCGAGTGGATGCGCCGCAACTGGCTGCGCTCGCCGCACGCCGATCGCGGATTTACGCCATCGGACTCGGCGCTGGCTCGCGCGCTCGCCCGCTGGCGCACGTCGCAGGACTCGCTCGAAACGCTGTTTGCGGCTACCCGCATTCCGGTGCGTTGAGGTGATCATGTCTCGATCGATACTCGTGAGCGCCGCCCTGGTCCTCGCGGCAGGCTGCTATCATGGACCGGGCCTCGGCAATTTCGAGCCGGCGCACTCGCCGGAAGGCATCGCCGCCGATCTTCATCTGCGGAAGACCAGAGTCCGGGGCGAGCTGCTGGCGGTGCAGGACAGCGCGCTCATCGTGCTCGCCGATCCGGGCGGCATCGTCATGGTCCCGGTGGACAGCATTCGGTTGGGGAGTTTCGGCGACCTCGGCCCGCTGCTCGGTGAAAGCGGAGACGTAGCGCGTAGCCGCGAGCGCCTGCGGCTACTCAGCCGCTTCCCAGCCGGTCTCACGGCGGAGCTCCGCACTCGGCTCCTCGCGGCGTACGGCCAACGCGAGATCCAGGTCGTCCAATGAGACTCGCGATCCTTCTTCTTGCCATTCCATTTGCCGTGGTGCGCGCTCAGGTGCCCTCCCCCGATGACAGCGCCGCCCTCGCCTCCTTTGTCGCGCGGGCGCGAGCCGGCACGGAGGCGCTGCGCAGCCCCGAGGCGGCTCGTGCGGCCGGATACCGTCCGGTGGGCCCCGACTTTCCCGGCATGGGTCGTCACTGGATTCACACGGCGCTGATCCTGCGGTCCACGCCCGATCCTGCCCAGCCGCCGGTGCTCGAGTATGCCGAGCTCAACGGCACGACTGTCCTCGTGGGCGTTGCCTACGCCGTCTTGGTGAAGGGCGACACCGCGCCGACGTCGCTCCCCGTTCCTGCCGCCGCGTGGCATTTCCATCAGGGCACGGTCGAAGAGGAAAGTTTCCTACGCGCGCACGCCGGCGTGGGGTCGCATGAGATGACGATGGAGGGACCGCGACTCGCCGTGGTGCACGCATGGATCTGGCTCGACAATCCTGACGGACTGTTGGCGACGGACAACTGGGCGCTTCCGTATGCGCGGCTGGGACTCGCGGTCCCGCAGCACACATCGCACGCAGCGGCGCGGGCGCTGGCGCTCGCGGCGGGCGATGGCGGTCGATCGTATCTCGAGGCGTTGCTACACGCGGTGGGGCAGCCGAGCGATGACGAGATGAAGGCGCTGGCGATCGTTGTGGCGCGCCACCAAATGGAGGCGCGCGCCCACACCGTCAACGTGACTGAGTTGGAGCGGTGCTGGCGCGCGCTGTGGGACGACGTGCAGGCGAGCGTGCAGCCGGACGTTTGGGAGAGGCTACAACCTCTCCGCTAGACCGTCATTTTTTCACTTTCATCACCGCGGCGTACGCATCGACAAACCCCGCGCCCACCTCCCACTGCGCGTAGCCCGGCAGCGGCTTGGCAGTGGACGTGAGCGCGTTGAGGACCTGACTCGGCGAGAGGTTTCCGCCCGCCGCTTCCTGCATCAGCGCGACGACTCCCGCGATGTGCGGCGACGCCATCGACGTCCCTGAGGCACACGTGTAGAACGGCATGTTCAAGGTCGAGATCTGACAGATGCGGACGTCGTGATTCGCGTCGTCGCCATTGAGCACGGTCCCCGTCGAGGCCCGCGTCGAGACGATGTGGACGCCCGGTGCCGTGATATCGGGATGGTACAGCGGATCGCCGGGAATTCCGCGCGAGGAGAAGTCGGCGAGTACGTGAGCCCGCGGCTCGTTGTTCGTCGGCTCGAGCGGGTTCGAGCCGTCGTCGAGCATGCAGTGGGCTTCGGAATTGGTCGGATCGGTGACGCCGACCTTGCACCCCGCCGCCACGCCAATGACCCAGGGCGCCACGCTGTAGGGGTTCAGCGTATTCTGTCCGGGGCCATCGTTGCCTGCCGCGAAGACCACGGTGATGCCTCGACCCGACACTTTCTTGGTGGCTTCGTTGATCGGATCTTTGGGGTCGAACGCGCCGCTCGTGCCCCACGAGTTATTCACGACCTTGATGTTGTACTGCTGCTGGTGATCGAGGATGTAGTCGAAGCCCGCCAGCGCCCAGAAGATGAAGAGGATGTCACCCGTCCCGATCCCGACCAGGCTCGCGCCCGGCGCGACGCCCGTATAGTAGCCGTTCGAGGCTGTGCCCCTGGCCGCCACGATGCCGGCGACGTGCGTGCCGTGCCCGACGGACGTTTCGGAGTTCGGGAGGTTCTCGACGACCAGCGTCGCGCCTTTGCGAACCGGCTTGGGCGCGTCTTTCCCGAAGGTGAAGAGATCGTTCTGATTGTAGAGGACTTTGACGTTCTGCACCGTGTACTGCGGGTACGCCAGGTCGGGATTGTACAGGCCGTCGATGCCGCTATCGAGAATCGCGACGCCGATGCCCTTGCCGGTGATGCCGGCGACGTGCACGGCATCGGCGCGAATCGCTGGAACGCTCTCGTGCAGCGTGTAGTACGTCAGCTGCTTATTCGCGTAGATCCCCTCGAGGCCCGGCAGCGCGGAAATCGTGAGCAGCTGCGCCGGTGTCGCGAGCGCCGCGACCATCGAGAAGTTGTCAAACTGTACGACGCCCGCGCCCGCATTCAGAATGGCGGCCGTTACCGCGGCCTCGGTCGTCTGCGTCTCGTCGAAGTTGACGATGTAGATCGCCGCGTCGCTACCGGCGGCGTCCGCGGTTGGCGTGGGCCGGCTGGGTCCTGCAACCCGGCCGCCCTGGTCGCACGCGGCGAGAGCCAGCGAGGCTGCTGCTGCGATGAGCCATCTGTTCATGGGTCCTCGGGGTGAGGGAATGCTCCCGAGGGCAGCAAGTCACATGCCCAGGTAAGGTCTGAAAACACAACAGCCCGCCCAGCTTCGCGGGCCGGCTGTTGTCGCGTTGATGCTACAGGTTATTCGGGCTCCATGCGCTCCAGCGCGTACCGCAGCCGCAGCATCGAGGTGTCGAGCAACCGGCGCGAATCGTCACGCAACGCGCCTTGATCGGCGAGCTGTGTGAGCAGCTCGAGGACGGCGTGGATCTGCGCCGTCGCCGATTCGACAATCAGCCGGCGATCGAGGCCGCTGCGGCGCTCCATGTCTACCGCGACATCCTTCATCCGCCGCTCCGGGCCCCGCCTGCGATTGGCCACCGTCATGGGACCTCCCCCCCTCCCTCTCCCCCCACCTCCCAGGTGCGTTCGCTGTTCAGCAGTGCGTCCAGGCTGCCGCTCCGCTCCACCACGACTTCCCGCTCGTACGGCGTCGCTGGGTTGCAATAGAGCACACCCATGGCCGCTGGGAAGGGGGGCTCTAGGGAGGCCAGGAGCTGCGCCAGGGGACGGTTGGTTTCGTCGTGCACGAGGGCATCGGGTCCCGCCGCCACGACCTCGAGTTCCAGCTTGCCCGGTTTGAGGCGCAGCGCCTTCTCCTTGTTCTTGCCGAACAGCAGGGGCTTGCCGTGTTCGACGAGGATCTGGGCGTCCGGGGCGACTTCCTTCCCGGTGATGTGCTCGAACACCGCGTCGTTGAAGACGACGCAATTCTGCAGGATTTCGACGAACGACGCCCCGGCGTGGTCGTGCGCCCGCTTCAGCGTCGCGATCAGGTGCGCCTGGAGGGTGTCGATCGAACGGGCCACGAACCGCGCCCCGGCGCCGAGCGCGAATGCGCAGGCGGACACCGGATACTCGATCGAGCCCTGCGGCGTGGACGGTGACTTGGTGCCCCGGCGCGACGTAGGCGAGTACTGGCCCTTGGTCAGGCCGTAGATCTCGTTGTTGAACAGGATGATGTTCAGGTTCACGTTGCGGCGCAGCACGTGCAGCATGTGGTTGCCGCCGATGGACAGGCCGTCACCGTCACCCGTCATCACCCACACGTCGAGCTCGGGGTTGGCGAGCTTGATGCCGGTCGCGATTGCCGGCGCGCGGCCGTGTACGGTATGGAATCCGTACGTGGACATGTAATAAGGAAAGCGCGCCGCGCACCCGATGCCGCTGACGAACACCGTTTGCTCGCGCCGCACCCCCAGCTCGGCGCACACCTTTTGCACCGCCTTGAGAATCGCGTAGTCGCCGCACCCTGGGCACCAGCGGACCTCCTGGTCCGAGGCGTAGTCTTTGGGCGCGAGCTGCGCGTCGGTGATCGTCGTGACTGTCATAGTTTTCTGATCGCCTGGACGATTTCCGTTACCCGGAACGGCTTGCCCGTCACCTTGCCGAGTCCTTCCGCCGGAATCAGATACTCCGCCCGCAGCAGCTTCACGAGCTGGCCGTTGTTCATTTCCGGGACGAGGACGCGGTCGAACCGCTTGAGCAAGTCGCCCAGATTGCGCGGGAACGGGCTCAGGTAGCGCACGTGAATGTGCGAGACGTCGCGCTGCTCGTTGCGCGCGATTTTCACGGCCTGATGGATCGCGCCGAACGTCGAGCCCCATCCGACCACCGCGAGCTTGCCGTGATCGTCACCGAGCGTGGCGACCTGCAACGGAATGTCGCGCGCGATCCCCGCGATCTTGTCGGCGCGGGCCTTCGTCATGCGGGCGTGGTTGTCTGGATCGTAGGAGATGTGCCCCGAGTCGTAATCCTTCTCGAGCCCGCCGATGCGATGCTCGAGCTGCGGGGTGCCGGGCTTCACCCACGGCCGCGCCAACGTCTCCGCGTCCCGCAGGAACGGATGGAATCCTTCCGGATCGGTGCGATACGACACGGGGAAGCGCGGCAGCTCGGCCTCGCGCGGAATGAGCCACGGCTCGGCGGCGTGCGCGAGGTAGCCGTCGCTCAGCACGATCACCGGCGTCATGTACTTGGTGGCCAGGCGCACCGCCTCGATCGCGATATGGAAGCAATCGGCCGTCGATGTCGGCGCGAGCACCGCGAGCGGCGCGTCGGCGTTGCGGCCGTGCACGGCCTGAAACAAATCCGACTGCTCCGCCTTGGTGGGCATGCCGGTGGACGGGCCGGCGCGCTGCGAATCGATCACGATGAGCGGCAGCTCCGTCGCGATCGCCAACCCCAGCATCTCGGTCTTGAGCGCGATGCCTGGTCCGGAGCTCGACGTCACGCCGAGGGCGCCCGCATACGCGGCGCCCAGCGCGGCGCCGCTCGCGGCGATCTCGTCCTCGGCCTGGAAGGTGACGACGCCATAGGTGCGGAGATTCGCCAGCGTGTGCAGCAACGCCGAGGCCGGGGTGATCGGATAACCGGCGAACACCATCTTCTCGATGCCGGCGGCCCGCAACCCGGCCACGAGTCCCCACGCCAGGCCTTCGGTCCCGCTGACCGTACGGTAGCGTCCCGGCTGCGTGACGGCTCTGGGGACGACGTACCCAACCAGATGCTCCGGCATCTCCGCCGTCTCGCCGAACGCGTGGCCGGCGTTCAGCGCGGCGATGTTGGCGGCGGCGATCACCGGCTTCTTGCCGAACTTCCGGTTCAGCCATTCGATCGTCGCGGTCCGCTCGTGCCCGTACATCCAAAGGAGCAGTCCCAGCGCCCACATGTTGCGGCAGAGGTGCGCTTCGCGCGACGACAACCCGTGCGGCTTCACGGCATCGGCGGTGAGCTTGGTGATGTCGAACCGGAGCACCTGATACTTGGCGAGGGAATCGTCGTCGAGCGGATTCCGCGCGTACGCCGCCTTGCTGAGATTGCGCTCGTTGAATGCCGCGGTGTCGACGATGACCGTGCCGCCGATTTTCAGATCGCGCAGCTCGACGGTGAGCGCGGCGGGGTTCATCGCGACGAGTACGTCGACGGCGTCGCCCGGCGTCATCACGTCGCTGCTGCCGAAGTGGATCTGGAATGCCGACACGCCGAACGTCGTGCCGGTTGGGGCCCTGATCTCCGCGGGGAAATCGGGGAACGTCGAGAAATCGCTGCCGGCGAGCGCGGTCTCGAGCGTGAACTGGCTGCCGGTCACCTGCATCCCGTCCCCCGAGTCGCCGGCGAATCGGATCACGACCGAGTCGCGGGTTTCTCGTTTCCGGCTGGAGATCGCAGAGGTGACCATGCCCGTAATCTACACGACGTTCCGGAGCACGAACCATATGTTCGCGGGGCGTTCGGCAAGCCGCCGCATGTACCAGGCGAACCAGGCGCTGCCGTAACTGATCAGGACCCGCACCTGGGCGGCGTGCGACGCCAGGGAGCGCTGCTCGGAGGCGCGAATCCCGTACAGCATGTGGAACTCGTAGGCGGACGGGTCGAGCCGCTGCGCCACGGCCGCCTGGCGAATCCGCCCGATCATGTCGAGGTCGTGCGTGCCGAACACCGCTTTGACGCGCTGCCGCCCGGTCTCCGTGAGCAAGCGCTGGGCGAGCTGGAAGTAGGCTGCATCGACGTCGCGCTTCCTGGGGAACGCGACATTGGCCGGCTCGTTGTAGGCTCCCTTGACCAGGCGAATGGCCGGTGACAACGCGAGCAGCGACTCGAGGTCCGCCGGCGTGCGCCGCAAGTACGCCTGGAGGCAGACGCCGACGTTCGACCATTCCGCTTTCGCGCGGCGGTACACGTCGAGCGTCGCGGCGGTGTAGCGCGATTCCTCCATGTCGATCCAGAGAAACGAACGCGCCTGCTCCGCTTTGCGGGCCAGCGCCAGCACGTCCTCCACGCACGCGCCGCGGTCGCCGTCGAGGCCGAGGTGCGTGAGCTTGACGGAGATCTGCGCCGGCAGCTTGCGGCGTTGGATCTTGTCGAGCACTCCGAGGTAATGATCCCGCACCGCTTCCGCTTCGCCGCGACTCGTCACCTGCTCACCCAGCTCCGTGAGCACGCTGCCGAGACCGGCCTTGCCGAATTGCGCGGCGGCGTCGAGCGCCGAGTCGAGCGTCTCGCCGGGCATGAAGCGGCGGGCGGCTCGCTGGAAAAAGCGGCGCTCACGTAACTGCCGGGCGAGCCATTGACTGCGAGATGCCTTGAGGAGGATGCTGCGTGCGAATCCCATGGAGAGATAGTGTAGTGTATCGTTACTTCATGCCAGCGTATCGGATTTCGCTCTTCGCCGGCATCGCGCTCGTGACCGCCTGCGCGCACGCGCGCGTCGGTACCGGTGTGAGCGGCGCCGGCGCGCGGGAGGCGCCGGACGAGAGCTGTCTGCTCTCTACGGGCTCGGTGTCTGGCCGCGTTGCCACGATCACGATCGGGCTCACCGACGCCGTCGATCCACGGCACGCGCCGCTGCCGCGCAACGACGCCGAGCGACTGGTGTTTCGGCATCTGTACGAGACGCCGCTGCGTCTCGATTGCGACGGCCACGCGCACGCCGAGCTCGCCGGGAGCTGGGTGAAGGACGACGCCGGCCGGCGCTGGACGATTCACCTCCGCGACGGTGCGCAGTTCTGGGATGGCGCACCCGTCACGGCGCGGGACATCGTCTTCGGCCGCAGCGGCGTCGGATACACGCTCGGCGCGCTCGAGGCTCGCGTGGTGACGATGACGCTGGCCAAGTCACAGGACGATGTGCCCCCGGTGCTGGGCGATCCCGCATTGGCCGTCGTGAAGCCCGCGCCCGATTCGAGCTGGCCTATCGGCACCGGCCCCTACTGGGCGACGAGCGCGACCACGACGGCCCAGGAAATCCGCGCCCACAGCTCGCGCGGCGACACGCTGCTGTTCAAGGTTGCCGCAAGCGGGGATGCACGGGACCTGCTCGACGCTGGCGTCGATCTGCTGGTTACGCGCGACCGCGCGCTGCGCGATTATGCGGCGACGCTCCAGAACTTCACCGTCGTCGCGCTGCCGTGGGATCGCACCTATGTCTTCGTCAGTGGCGACGGGGGTGCCGCGCGGTTCGACGCTGGTGGTCTGGAGCAAGCGGTGCATGCGGAGGCGCGGCGCGCCGAAGGGGACTTCTGGTGGCGCGATCTACGAGCCTGTGGCATAGCGCGGGACACCGCACCGCCCGCACCCACGAGTAAGCGCATTCTGTACTCGCGCGGCGATCAGACCGCGCGTGAGCTGGCCGGTCGCCTCGCCGCGCTGACGCACGCCGTGGCGACCGGCCGCGCGCCGGATGACTTCAGCGCGGCGCTCGCCGGGGGCAAAGAGTGGGGGTACGTCGCCCCGCTGCCGCGGGTGACGGCCGACGCCTGCCGCTCCGCCAGGGATCTGTTGCCGACATGGCCGGCCGCGTTCACGGCGCTCGTCGACACGCGCCCCACCGCGATCGTGCGCCGCGGCGTCGCGCGCTGGACCGTGGATCAGGACGGGACGGTGCATCTCGCTCCATGAAATTCCGCACCCGCCTCCTCATCTCGTTCGGGGTGGTGGTGCTGGTCCCGCTGCTCGTGTTTGGCCTCGGCATCCGCCGTGAGATGTCGAAACGCGTGACCGCGCAATACAAGGGGCGCGTCGACGCGCTCGTCAACGTTATCAGCGCCGACATCGCGCGGGAGAGCGACCGCATTGGCGCTCGCCTCGCCGCGCTGAAGAGCTCGCTCGTCGCCGACGACCGCTTCCGAAGCTGGGTCGTCCGGGGTGAGAATCGCGGCTACGTACTGGACTATGCGGGCGACGCGATGCGCCTGGCAGGTCTCGATTTTCTGCAGATTCAGGACGACGAGGGACGCGTCGTATCGTCCGGTCATTTCCGGAACGAGTATGACCGCCTTGGCCCGGCGGTGCCCGGTTCGGGACTGGCACTGGTTCGGGCGGCCGCCGCGGAAGGCTCGTTTCTTGCCCTCGTGACGAGCGATTCGCTTCGCATCCCGCCCCGGCGGTTCCGGCTGATTGGCGGGATCGCAGTCGATTCGCAGTTTCTCGCGCGCCTCGCCCGCGATCCCGAGCTGAGCGTCGGGCTCGTCCTGCCCAACGACGCAACGAACGCCGATTCGGGCAAGCTCATCGTGGAGCTCCCCCCGCTGCCCTATGTGGACGCGACCGAAGGACCGGGACGCGTAGAACAGGCGCGCATCGTGGTCACACCCTCCTCCGCCCCCCTGACCGCGCTGCAACGCAACGTGAATCTCTGGTTTGCGGCTGCCGTCCTGGTCGCCGCGCTCGTGGCTCTACTGCTGGCGGGCTGGCTCTCGACCCGCATCAGCGAGCCGCTCGAAGCTCGCATCGCCATCGGGGACATCGCCCGACAGGTGAATCACGATATCAAGAACGGCCTGGCCCCGCTGCGCAACGTGTTCCGCCATCTCACGCAGGTGGCGCGCGACAAACCCGTCGAGCTGCCGCAGGTTTTCGCCGAACGCCAGGGGACGGTGGAATCGAGCATCAGCTACCTCGAGACGCTCGCCGCAAACTACGCCAAACTGTCGCCGCAGTCGGAGCGAAAGGCGACTGACGTGAACAGCGTCGTGCGGGAGACGATTGGCGCTTCGGGCGCCGTGCGCACCAAGCTTGCCGAGGGATTGCCGCCGGTCTCGGCCGACGCCCTGGTGCTCAGGCGCGTGATCGAAAACCTGTTGAGCAACGCCGCCGATAGCCTCGAGGGGAAGAACGGTACCGTAACGGTTACGACCGAGCGCGGCAACGGCATGGTGCGCATCGCCGTAAGCGATACCGGCCGCGGCATGAGCAAAGCGGAGCTGGACCGAGCCTTCGACGACTTCTATACGACCAAACCTGGTGGCACCGGCTTGGGTTTGTCGATCGTACGGCGCCTGGTGCTCGACTCGAATGGCTCCCTCAACGTCGAGACCGAGCTGGGGCAGGGGTCGACGTTCATCGTGGAAATTCCAGTACTCTCATGACACTGGTCTTGATCGTCGACGATGTCCCGGCCATGGCCGAGCAGTACGCCTACGACCTCAAGCGCCTGCGCGGCTATGAAACGCTGGTCGCCAAGAGCGGCCGCACGGCGCTCGAGAGTCTCACGCGTGACTCGGTGGACTGCGTGATTCTCGACCTCGAGATGCCGGGCATGGACGGGTTCGAGGTGCTGCGCTCCGTCGAGCGGCTCGGCCTGCGCGTCCCGATCATCGTTTATACGGGCACCGGCGACTACGACCGCTGCGCGCAGGCGATACGCCTCGGGGCCTACAGCTTCATCGACAAGGCGGAGCCGATGGAGCGTGTCGCGCAGGAAGTCGAGAACGCCATCGAACGGCGGCGGCTGACCGCCGAGGTCACGTTGCTGCGGCACGGGTTCGGGCTCGAGTCGCCGCTCGTCGGCACGAGCCCCGCGCTCGCGAAACTCAAAGAAGGCATCGTGCGGGTGGCGCCGGTGCCAAGCCCCGCGCTCGTCGTGGGAGAGAGTGGCACAGGGAAGGAGCTGGTCGCGCGCGAGCTGCACCGGCTCGGCGCCAATCCCAAGGGGCCCTTCGTCGCGCTCAACAGCGCGGCGCTGCCGCACGAGCTCGTGGAGAGCGAGCTGTTCGGCCACGAGCGCGGCGCCTTTACCGGCGCCAACGCCACGCGCAAAGGCGCATTTGAGGCGGCAAGCGGCGGAACCCTGTTCCTGGACGAGATCGGCGACCTGCCGCCGGCGGCGCAAGCGAAGCTGTTGCGCGTGCTCGAAGAGCGAAAAGTCACCCGCCTCGGCGGCAACAAGCCGATCGAGGTGAACACGCGCGTCGTCGCGGCGACACACCGCGATCTCGAGAAGGAGGTCGCCGAAGGCCGGTTCCGCGAAGACCTGTTCTACCGGCTCAACGTGCATGTGCTGCGGGTGCCGCCGCTGCGCGATCGCCTGTCCGACGTGCCGGCGTTGGTAGAGCACCTGGTCGCCGCGACCTGTGAGCGATTCGGCATGAAGGCGAAGGCCGTCGTACCAGAAGCCGTCGAGGCGCTGATGGCCTACGATTGGCGGCGCAACAACATTCGCGAGCTGCGCAACGTCATCGAGCGCATGTTGATCGCTACGGACGGGGAGCAGCTGACTCGCGAAGCTGTTCCCCAGGAGATCCGCTCACGCACGACGCACGACGCACGACGCACGTCCTCGGACGCACCACGCACGTTCGAGGAGCAGAAACAGGAGGCCGAGCGGCAGATCGTCATTCAGGCGTTAGAGCGCAACGAGTGGCACGTCACCAAGACGGCGAAGCAGCTGGGCCTCTCCGACCACGCCAGTCTCTTGAAAATCATGCGACGCCTTGGTGTTCAGCGGGACACATGAACTCGAAATAGTGGTGTTGGTCGCGACACAGCTCTCACCTTCGAAATCCGTAACTCGTT
>DASPXD010000039.1:0-17990 GCA_035637435.1 Gemmatimonadales bacterium | reverse complement strand
GGCCCAAAGCGGCGTAAAGGTTTCTCCGCTCTGGCTCGTCGGTGCCTACTTCATTCAGGAGCTCGGTGAGCTCTGCCTCAGTCCGGTCGGGTTGTCGCTGGTGACGAAGCTCGCGCCCGTCCGGTTCGTCAGCCTCGTAATGGGGATCTTTTTCCTGTCGAATGCCGCGGGCAACTGGCTGGCGGGATGGTCCGCGCGATTCATCAGTACGGTCCCGCTGGTGACGCTGTTCGGGGTAACCGCGGCAGTGACGCTCAGCGCCGGGGTCGTCCTGTTCCTGCTGCTCCGTCCGATTCGCAGTCTCATGGGCGGCGTGCGGTAGATGGCGGAGCCGGTCACACCGCAACGAGACACCGCCGGGTGGTTTGGACATCCGCGCGGCCTGTCGACGCTGTTTTTCACCGAGATGTGGGAGCGCTTCAGCTTCTACGGGTTGAAAGCGCTCCTCATCCTGTTCATGACCGCGGCGGCGGCTCAGGGGGGGCTTGGGTTTAGCGCCGAGCGGGCCGGGTCGATCATCGGATGGTATGGCTTCGGCGTATACGCGTCGGCCATTGCGGGCGGCCTGCTCGCCGATCGCGTCTTCGGGCAATACCGCAGCGTGCTGCTGGGTGGGATCATTATCGCCCTCGGCCACTTCACCATGGCGATCCCCACGGTGACGACGTTCTACCTCGGCCTCTGCCTGATCGTCGCGGGCACGGGACTCCTGAAGCCAAATGCGAGCACGATGGTGGGGGCGTTATACGACCCCGACGATGCGCGTCGCGATGCCGGCTTCTCGATCTTCTACGTCGGGATCAACGTCGGTGCGTTTGTCGCGCCGCTGATCGTCGGGACGCTGGGGCAGGAAGTCAGTTGGCATGCCGGCTTCTTGTGCGCCGGCATCGGGATGACGATCGGATTGATCCAGTATGTCGCCGGGAAGCCGCGACTCCTGCCGGCGCTCCAACGTTTAGGACAGACGGAGAAGCATGCAGCGCCGTCGACGGAGCCGTGGTGGCGCTTCACGCGCGAGGAGTGGGGGCGGGTCGCGGCGATCGCGGTGCTGTTCGTGTTCTCGTCGATCTTCTGGGGTGCGTTCGAGCAGGCATCGTCGAGCCTGAACCTGTTCGCCGACCGGCTCACCCAGAACAGGGTGTTTGGATTCGACTTCCCCTCGACCTGGTATCAGTCGCTGAACTCGATGTTCATGATCTTCGGCCTCGCGCCGCTCATGGGCTGGCTATGGGTCCGCCTCGGCCCGCGCCAGCCGTCGAGTCCAGTGAAGTTCGCGCTGGGTCTGATCTTCGTGGGACTCGGATTCGCCCTGATCGTCCCGGCGGCGAAGCTGGCGCAGGAGCGCGGAGTTCTGGTCAGCCCCTGGTGGCTGATTGGGTTGTACTTCCTGCACACGATCGGCGAACTCTGCCTCAGTCCCGTGGGGCTGTCGATCGTGACCAAGCTAGCGCCGCAGCAAATCGTGGGTGCGATGATGGGGTGGTGGTTCCTATCGATCGCCGTGGGCAACAAACTGGCCGGGATGGCGGGCGGACTGTTCGAGAGCTTGCCGCTGCCGAGGCTGTTTGGCGCGGTCTCGCTCACGACATTCGTGGCGGCGGCGATCCTGTTGCTCTTGACGCGGCCGCTGCTGCGAATGATGGGCGGAGTGCGCTGACGCAAATGTCAGGGCGCCTGCCACGTGATGTCGCCGATTTCTGACGCAGCCCGAGTCTTCAGGCCATCGCTGTCGATGCTCACGCCCACCGACACGATCGGTTTCGGGGCGTTGTTCCAGAGCCGGCGATAATCGCCAAACGGGTCCCGGCGCTCCACGTGCCAGGACCCATCCGCATCTTCCGCGCGCTGCAGCACCACCACCATTCGGTTGCGCCCGGCCCAACTGGCAAAGCTCTCGTTGCGGCTTTCGCGATTGCCCCACGCGTACACGAGGGTGCGGCCATCCTGAAATGTGATGACCACGCGAATCGGACTGTCGTCGCCGGCGCGGCGTTTCAGGTCGGCGCCGCGCAGCGGCGTGCCGGCGCGCCAGCGCCACGTCAACACGCCCGGCCGCAGCGATGCCGGCGCCCGAATCGCGTTGCGCAGGCGGTAGGTGGCCGTCCCGCCCTGGTCGATCGCGATCATACGCAAGGTGTGGACGCGCGTCACTTCAAACGCCGGCGGCTCGACGCCCTGGATCCGGTTGAGGCGCCACCCCGACGGCAAGCCCGGTCCGGCCTGCGAGATTACGAGGTTCGTGAGCGTTTGCGCCAGCAGCAGCCCCCCCCCCGCGGTCACATCGGCTCCTCGGCGTAATGACACGCTGCGAGGTGCCCCGGGGGGGGGGCGGGGGGCGTGATTTCCCGCAGCGCGGGCGGCTCGGTGCGGCAGCGCTCGCTCTTGCGCGGATGCGGGCAGCGCGGATGGAACGGGCACCCCGGCGGCGGATGCGCGGGCGACGGGATGTCGCCGGTGAGCACGATGCGGCGACTGGTCGCGCGGGGATTGGGTTCGGGGACCGCCGAGAGCAAGGCGCGCGTGTAGGGGTGCCGCGGCTGCGCGTAAATCTCCGCGGCGGGCGCGCGCTCCACGATCTTGCCGAGGTACATCACGGCGACGTCGTCGGCGATGTGCCGGACCACGGCGAGATCGTGGGCAATGAACAGATAGGTGAGGCGCCGCCGTGCCTGCAGGTCGGCGAGCAGATTCAGGACCTGCGCCTGCACCGACACATCGAGTGCGCTGACCGGCTCGTCGCATACCACGAACTGCGGCTCGACCGACAGCGCGCGCGCAATGCCCACGCGCTGCCGTTGTCCCCCCGACAGCTCGTGCGGGTAGCGCTTCGCGAACGCGGCGTCGAGGCCGACCTCGTCCAGCAGAGCGGCGACCTCGCCGCGCAGCCCGTGAATCTGCAGCGGCTCACGCAGTGTTTCCTCGACGGTCATGCGCGGGTTGAGGGAGCTATACGGATCCTGGAAAACGATCTGCATGCGGCGCCGCAACGCGCGCAGCCGCGCGGGGTCGAGCGCGAACACGTCGTTCTCCTCGAACAGCACCTGCCCCGCCGTCGGCTCCTGGAGGCGAAGCATCGTGCGTCCGACGGTCGTCTTCCCCGATCCTGACTCGCCCACCAAGCCCAGCGTACGGCCCGACGCGATGCTGAACGACACGCCGTCGACCGCGCGTACCGGCGACTGCGCTCGGCCCAGGCCGAACCACGTGCGCTCGCCGGCGTAGTGCTTCACCAGATCGCGCACATCGACGAGCGTCATCGACTGGCCTGGCGGCGTTCCGGCTCGGTGACGAGCCAGCAGCGCGCAGTGTGTCCGGGAGTGCCGGTCTCGAGCAGCGGCGGCTCGGTGAGGCACTTGTCCCAGGCATACGGACAGCGCGGACGGAACCGGCAGCCGGTCGGCCAGGCGGTCGCGGCCGGCACCTGGCCGGGAATCGCGTGCAGCCGCGCGCGCGGCGCGTCGATACGCGGCACGGCCGCGAGCAGCCCCTCCGTATACGGATGCGTGGGATGCTCGAACAGCTTGTCCGTCTCCGCAGTCTCGACCACGCGACCCGCGTACATGACGACGACGCGGTCAGCATGGCCCGCGACCACGCCGAGATCGTGCGTGATCAGGAGGACCGCCATGCCCAGCTCTTGCTGGAGCCGGTCGAGGAGCTCGAGGATCTGCGCCTGGATCGTCACGTCGAGCGCGGTGGTCGGCTCGTCGGCGATCAGCACTTTCGGGTGACAGACGAGCGCCATCGCGATCATGACGCGCTGGCGCATGCCGCCCGATAGCTGATGCGGATAGTGGTCGACGCCCTCCTCGGGGTCGGGAATACCGACCAGCCGCAGCATCTCGACGGCGCGGGCGCGCGCGGCGCCACGCGACAGGTGCTGATGGATGATGGCGGCCTCCGCGATCTGGTCCCCGACGGTGAAGACCGGATTCAGCGAGGTCATCGGCTCCTGAAAGATCATCGCGATCTGGTTGCCGCGGACGGCGCGCAGCTGCGGTGCGGGCAGCGCGAGGAGGTTCCGGCCCTCGAATTCGATCAGGCTGCCGGGGAGGATGTGGCCGGGAGGCTCGGGAATCAGACGCAGGATCGACAGCGAGGTGACGGTTTTCCCGCAGCCCGATTCGCCGACGATCCCCAGCGTCTCGCCCGGATACAGGTCGAACGAGACCTCGTCCACGGCCCGGGCCGTCCCCTTGCCGTGCTCCGTCACGAAGTACGTCTTGAGGTCGCGCACCCGCAGTAACGGCATCGTCTCCGCGGTCACATGGCCTCCTCGCGCGGATCCAGCGCGTCCCGCAGCCCCTCCGCCACCGCATTCAGGGACATCACGACCAGAGAGATAGCGAGGCCCGGAAAGAGAGTCGTCCACGGCGCCGTGTAGAGGCTGGACGCGCCGTCCGCGATCATGTTGCCCCAGCTCGGCCGTGGCGGGGCGACGCCGATGCCGAGGAAGGACAACGAGGCTTCGAGCAGGAGCACGTTGCCGACGCCCAGGGCCGCGGACACGATGATCGGCGCGGCGGCATTCGGCAGAACGTGGCGAAAGATAACGCGGCCGTCGCCGGCGCCCAGCGCCCGTGCGGCGACGACGAAATCCCGCTGTTGCAGCGAGAGGACCTCCGCGCGCACCAGCCGGCTGGTGCCGAACCACGAAGTCAAGCCGATCGCGAGAGCGAGCGTCACGAAGGGCAGGCCATCCCACAGGGCCACCGCCATCAACAAGATGAAAATGCGCGGGAGCGCGAGGCCCACGTCCACCCCGCGCATCAGCACGGCATCGACGCGACGCCCATAATATCCCGCGACCGCGCCGACCACGGTGCCGAGCGAGACCGCGACGAGCGCGCCCAGCGCGCCGATCCCCAGCGAGACGCGCGCCCCATACACGATCCGGCTCCACACGTCGCGACTGAAGACATCCGTCCCGAGAATGAACGTCCAGGAGGGCGACAGATTCTTGAGGTGGACGGGGTCCGGTTGGACGATCGGATCGAGCGGAGCGACCAGCGGCGCGGCGATCGCGATGGTGACCAGGAATACCAGGATGCTGAGCCCCCACGACGTCGTGCGGTTGCGGAAAAAACGCCGCCACCGCTCGTGCTTCAGCCCGCGCTGGCGCAGCGCCCGCGCGGTTTCCGCGGCCGCGATGAGCGCGACGAACAGGGCGAGCCAGCTGCCGAGCGTCATGCGGTGACCTTCTCGAGTTCGCCGCCGCCGCGTACCCGCAGGCGTGGATCCGCAATCCCCAGCAGGATGTCGGCAAGCAGGTTCCCCGCGACGACGACCACGCTCGCGATCAGCGCGGTCGCCGTGACGAGCGCATAGTCACGCGCCAGGATGGCGTCGAACGCCAGCCGTCCCATTCCCGGCCACGCGAAGATGGTTTCGATCAGGACTGCGCCGGTGAGCAGGAACGGGAAGGCGAGGCCGAACCGCGTAATAAAGGAAAGCAAGGCGTTGCGGAGCTGGTGGTGCAGCACGACGCGCCGCTCGGGAACGCCCTTGGCGCGCGCCGTGCGCACGTAGTCCTGACTCGCCACCTCCAGCATCGCCGCTCGCTGGAAGCGGGCCGTCCCCGCCGCGCCGACCAACCCCAGCGTCGCCGCCGGCAACACGAGGTGCCAGAGCCGGTCAAAGACGCAGTACGCCGAATCGATCACCGGGCAAAAAATCGGATCGTTCGGTCCACCGACGGGGAACCACCCGAGCTTCTCGCCGAAGACGAGCAGCAGCAGCAACGCGAGCCAGAACGTGGGCAGCGAATAGATGAACAGCGTGACATTGCCGATGATCACGTCCGGCAAGCGATTGACGCGGCCCGCCTGATAGATGCCGAGGCCCAGGCCGAGGACGAAATCGAGCAGCAGCGCCGCGCCCGCCAGCTGCAGCGTGAAGGGAATCGTCTCCGCGAGCGCATCGCGCACGGGGCGGTGCAGCGAGAACGAATACCCAGAGTCGCCGTGCGCCAGCGCGACCAGGTAGCGCCAGTATTGCTCGTACAGCGGCCGGTCGAGCGCGAACTGCCGGATGAGCTGCTCACACACGACCGGATCGGCGGCTTCGCCGGGTTGGCCCGCGCAGGGCTTTCCCGGGGCAACGTGAATCAGGATGAAGATGAACGTGACGACGGCGACGATGATGGCGACGGATGCGACGAGGCGCCGCACGAGCCACATCCCGCCCACCGCCGTCACCTAGCGCTCCACGCGGTCTCGATCGATCAGCCGGTCGGGAGGGATGCGCCAGGTGCGCAGCAGCGCCGCCCACGAGTCGGGGCGGAGCTGCACGTTGTCGAAGCGGCTGTGCACGGCCGCGACGTTCTCGAGGGCATACAGGAAGATGCCGGGGGCGTCGGCGTTGATCGTCTCCATCGCGGCCTTCCACAGCGCCCGCGCCCGCTCGCGCGTGGGCGCCGCGATCGCGAGATCGACGAGCCGCTCGAACTCGGCATTGTAATAGCGGCCGAAGTTGGAACCGCCAAAGCCGGCGCGCGTCCACGTCTGCGTGATCCCGGAGCCGGGCGACGGATCGTTGGTGCGCGACAGGACCGACGTGTCGAACTTCCCGGAACCGAGGCGCTCGTTGACCACGCTGAACTCGAGCTCGTCGATGTCGGTCTGGACGCCGATCGTGCGGAATTGCTCCTGCAGCAGGCGCGCGTACTGGCGCCGCAACACGCTCGTGGTCGGCACCAGAATGTGGAACGCGAGCGGCTGGCCGTTCTTGTCGCGGATGCCGTCGCCATCGTGGTCGCGCCAGCCGTGGGCGTTGAGAATCCGCACGGCCTGCGCCGTATCGTAGGGAAGCTGCCGGATCTCCAGATCCCAGATTCGCAGCAGCGACGACATCGGCCCCGGCGGGACTTTGCCGAGATCGCCCAGCGTACTCTTCACCAGACTGGCGCGGTCCACCGCCATGCTGAGCGCGCGACGCACGTCGCGGTCCGCAAAGATCGGATTGGGTTTCGAGGTATCGCCGTTGGCCCGCAGGTTGAACCCGAGATAGGTGTAGACGCTGCCACGGAACCGGTAGATCGTGAGCTGTTTCGCGGCCCGTGCCCGCTCGACGTTGTCCGGCGTGACCAGCTGCTCGCGGACATCCGCCTGATCGGCGATGACTTGCTGGACGGCAACCTGGAGGTTGGGCGTGAAGCGCCAGATCAAACGCCGAATCCGCGGCCGGCCGAGAAAGAACGTCGAATCGGCCACGAGCTCGAGCGACTGCGCCGCCTGCCAGCTGACGAAGCGGTACGGGCCGTCGCCGACCGGCTGCCGGCCGAAGGGCGCCGTCTTCCACTGATCCCGGGGCACCGCTCGCAGCAAATGCGCCGGCAGGACGCGCATGTGGTACACGGCATCGTAGAACATCTCGGGATAGCGCTCGTGGAAGCGGAACACCGCGGTGGACGCATCCCGCTGCGTGACGCTGGCGATGCGCCGCAGCTTGGGGCGGAACGGCGAGGCGACGGCGGAGTCCGTGTACGCGTTGAACGTGAACTCGACGTCCGCCGCGGTCACCGGCTGGCCGTCCTGCCAGCGGGCGCGCGGGTCGAGATGGAACACCAGCGTCAGCGGTCCGTCCCACTCCCAGCGCTGCGCGAGCAGCGGCTGGAAGTCTTCATCGCCGATGGTGTTGGTCGACATCCCCACGTCCGCCAGCTTCAGGAACAGCTGCTCGCCGATGTCGCCCGCGACGACGTTTTCGCTCGACGGCGGCAGCAGAGTGGGGGGCTCGGCGACCGCGGCGTTGATCAGCGTCCCGCAGTATGCGCCGGTACATCCGCCGCGACGTTCGCATCCCGCGAGCGTGACGACGGCAAGAATGACGAGGGCGTGGAGTGGAGCGCGCCGTGGCATGGCGCTTAACATTTCACTCGGCGGCCAGCGACGCCAGACCGGACGGGCTGAGGGCCGAACGGCCTGACGGCTGGAGCGGATCTTCCCAGGCCGCGACGATGGCCGCCGCTACCTCGTCGAAGCTCACCGGTCGTTTGAGCACCGCCGCCAGCGTCGTTTCCCCGTTGCAAGAAGAAGGTTGGGTCCCGTCGAGCAGAATCGATCCGTGCTGCAGGAACGCGTCGCCGCCGCGCAGCTGGGCGGAGCCGACGAGCTTGCGGCCCTGGACGAGGATCTCGCCGCCGACGGAGGATGCGAAGCAGGCGGCCGGACGGCCGGACGGCCGGACGGCCGGAGCGTTGGCCAGCACTGCCTCGACTCCCAGTGTGCGCAGCGCGATTGCCAGCCGTCCGTGGATCTCCCGGTACGCCCCGCGCAGCGAGCCAAACAACGCTATCGGTGCCGCGACCGCGTAGGTGACTTCGTGTTCGTGCCACACGGCCTGGCCACCGGTCGGTCGCCGTACAACGGGGACGCCCTCGCGGACGAGATCTTCCATCGACTGGTTGCGACCCACTGAGAGCGTCGGGGGATCCCACCGGTACAGTCGCAGAGACGCGCGCTGCGATCGAGCGGCATCGTCGAGCAGTGCCTCGTCAATCGCCATGTTCTCGACGCCCGCGTGCCCCTGGGCATCGATGATCAAGGTCCACAGGCCGTCAGACCTCAGCGTACGCTTCCACGGGCGGGCAGGTACACACCAGGTTCCGGTCTCCGAAGGCGGCATCGATGCGGCCGATCGGGGGCCACACCTTGTGGTCACGCGTCGCCGCCGTCGGGAAGCCGGCGCGCTCGCGCGCGTACGGCCGGTCCCAGGTGTCGACCAGGAGGTCGGCAAGCGGATGCGGGGCGTGCTTCAGCAGGTTGCTTTCACGGTCGGCTTCGCCGTTCTCGATCTCGCGAATTTCACCGCGAATGGCGATCAGCGCGTCCACAAACCGGTCCAGCTCCACCTTCGCCTCGCTCTCCGTCGGCTCGACCATCAGGGTCCCGGCCACAGGGAAGGAGACCGTCGGCGGATGGAAGCCGTAATCGATGAGCCGCTTGGCAATGTCCTCGACATCCACGCCGGCGGACGTCTTGAACGGCCGTGTGTCGATGATGCACTCGTGCGCGACGAGTCCCTGCTGTCCCGCATACAACAGCTCGTAATGCCCACCCTCCTGCAGCCGACGCGCGATGTAATTGGCGTTGAGGATCGCGACTTTTGTCGCGAGCGTCAGGCCGTCGCGTCCCATCATGGCGATATAGGCCCACGAAATCGGCAGGATCGACGGGCTGCCCCACGGGCCCGCCGACACCGTACCGGCGCTTTCGGCGAGCGGCACGCCGACGTCGATCACCGGATGCGTCGGCAAATGCGGCGCCAGATGCTCGGCGACGCCGATGGGCCCCATGCCGGGACCACCACCGCCGTGCGGGATGCAGAACGTCTTATGGAGGTTCAGGTGGCACACGTCGGCGCCAATGTCGCCCGGCCGGCACAGGCCTACCTGCGCATTCATGTTGGCGCCATCCATGTAGACCTGCCCGCCATGCTGATGCACGATCTTGCAGATCTTCCTGATGGATGCCTCGAACACGCCATGCGTCGATGGATAGGTCACCATCAGCGCGCCCAGCGTAGCGGCGTGCGCTTTCGCCTTGGCTTCGAGATCGGCGACGTCGATGTTCCCCTGCTCGTCGGTCTGCACCACCACGACCTGCATGCCGGCCATGACGGCGCTGGCGGGGTTCGTGCCGTGCGCCGATTGCGGGATCAGGCAGGTCGTGCGATGCGCCTCGCCCCGGTGTTGGTGGTAGGCGCGAATCACGAGCAGCCCGGCAAACTCCCCCTGCGAGCCGGCATTGGGTTGCAGCGACACCGTGGCAAAGCCCGTGATCTCGGCCAGCCATGCTTCGAGCTGGCGGAACAGCGTGGCGTAGCCCTGCGCCTGCGCGCGCGGCGCGAAGGGATGGAGGCGATTGAAGCCGCGCCAGGTGATCGGGATCATCTCCGTCGTGGCGTTGAGCTTCATCGTGCACGAGCCGAGCGGGATCATCGCCGCCGTCAGCGACAGGTCGCGATCTTCGAGCCGCTTGAGGTAGCGCAGCATCTCCGTTTCGGAGTGATGCGTGTTGAAGACCGGGTGCGTGCAGAACGGCGTGCTGCGCGCCAGCGATTCGGGGATCGCGGATGGCGCGTCGCGCACGGGTCCGGCGGATTTGTCGGACCCCACCGCAAACGCGGTGACGACATCGGCGACGTCGGCGGCGGTCACCGTCTCGTCGAGCGCGACGCCGATCCGCGTCTGCGACAGCGTGCGCAGATTGATCTGTTTCACGCGCGCGGCGTCGATGATCCGCGGCAGCACCTCGGCCGGGACCTCGACCGCGAGCGTGTCGAAGAAATGCGCGTAGGCGATGTCGTAACCCAGCTTTTCCAATGCGGCCGCCAGCGCTGTCGTGTAGGCGTGCACGCGGCGCGCGATGCGGCTCAAGCCCTTGGGCCCGTGGTAGACCGCGTACATCGCGGCAACGACGGCGAGCAGCACCTGCGCGGTGCACACGTTGCTCGTCGCCTTCTCGCGCCGGATGTGCTGCTCGCGAGTCTGTAGCGCCATCCGCAGTCCCGTACGGCCCGCGCGGTCCTTGGAGACGCCGATGATGCGACCGGGCAGGTGGCGCTTGAACTCGTCGCGCGTGGCGAAGAACGCCGCGTGAGGGCCGCCGTAGCCGAGTGGCACGCCGAAACGCTGCGAGTTGCCGACCGCGATGTCCGCGCCCCATTCACCGGGAGGCGCGAGCAGCGTCAGCGCAAGGAGATCGGTGGCGGCAGTGACGAGGGCACCCGCGGCGTGCGCCTTCTCACACAGTGAGCGGAAGTCACGAATCGCGCCGTCCGTTGCTGGATACTGTAGCAGGGCGCCGATCACGTTGCCCTGGTGGAAATCGAATTGGTCGGGCTCGGTAACGACGACGTCGAGGCCGCGCGCCGCGGCCCGCGTCCGCACCACCGCAATCGTCTGCGGATGGCAATTCGCGTCGACGAGGTACACGAGCTTCCCCTCGTGCTTGGACACCGCCTCGGTCAGATGCATCGCCTCGGCGGCGGCGGTGCCCTCATCGAGCAGCGACGCATTGGCGATTTCGAGGCCGGTCAGGTCCGACACCATCGTCTGAAAATTGAGCAATGCCTCGAGCCGGCCCTGCGCGATCTCCGCCTGGTACGGCGTGTAGGCCGTGTACCAGCCGGGATTCTCTAGCACGTTCCGCTGAATCACGGTCGGCGTGATGCAGTCGTGGTAGCCCATTCCCAGGTAGGAACGGAACACCTGGTTTTGCGCCGCCAGCAGGCGCAGCTCCTCGAGCGTTTCCTCCTCCGTCTTCGCGGCGGGAATCCGCAGCGGATCACGCAGGCGGATATCGGCGGGGACGACTGCGTCGATGAACGCATCGAGCGAGTCGTATCCCAGCGTGCTCAGCATCGCCGCCTGGTCCTCGGGTGACGGGCCGATGTGTCGGTCTTGAAATAGATCCCAGTTGTTGTCGTTCATGTTACGCGAGCGTGTGCGATTCCCCGGGCGACAGGATGGTGACCGCGGCCCTGTTCCCCACCTGACGCCGGAATTCCTCCGGGTCGGCGCGAATCAGGTCCCACGTGTTGTAGTGCATTGGAATAACGTCCTTGGGTTTCACGAACTCCACCGCGCGCACGGCGTCCTCGATGCCCATCGTGAAGTTGTCGCCGATCGGCACGAGCATCAGATCGATGCGGCCGGCGAGCAGCTGCATCTCGAGCGTGAGCGCGGTATCGCCTGTATGATAGACCGTCTTGCCGCCGATCGTCACGACGACGCCGGCGGGATTGGTCGTGTACCTGCCGGTCTTGTCCCCTTCGACCCGGCCGCCGTGGAAGGCCGGCACGAGCTTCACCCTGCCGAACGGAAACTGGTGCGCTCCCCCGATGTGCATGCCGTGGCTCGTCGCGCCCTGATCGGCGCAGAACTGTGCCAGCTCGTAGGTGGCGACGATCGTCGCCTTGTGGCGTTGGGAAAGCGCGACCGCATCACCTAAATGATCGCCGTGGCCGTGCGACAGCAGAATGGCGTCGAGTCGTGGGATCTTGTCGGGTCCGATGTCGGCGGCGGGATTACCGGTGAGGAATGGATCGATGATAACGCGCTTACCGTCCCGCTCCAAGACGAAACAGGCGTGCCCGTGGAATGTCGCTTTCACTCTCCCACATGCTTCGCGTACGCGTCGGCGCGGAGCAGCCCCTCCAGTTCTTTGGGATCGTTGACCTTCACCTTGACCATCCAGCCCTTGCCGTACGGATCGCGGTTCACCAGCGCCGGGTCCTGCTCGAGCGCCTTGTTCGCCTCGACGATGCTCCCGGTGACCGGCGTGTACAGCTCGGACACCGCCTTCACGGCTTCGATGGTCCCGAAGGTGTCACGTTGCTTGAACGTGGCCGCGGCTTTGGGGAGCTCGACAAACACCACGTCCCCCAGCTCGCCCTGTGCGTAGTCGGTGATGCCGACCTCGACCACCTGCGGGTCATCGCTTTCCCGCACCCACTCGTGGTCCTTCGTGTAGCGGAGGTCCTTCGGAATGCTGGACATGGGACGGGAGCCTACACCAGGTCCGCTCGGGGCGCCAGCCCCGCGCCATCTTCTTCGCTGAGTGCGACGCGGTCGTAACCCCAGGGCCGCAAATCGAGTCGCACCGCCACCGGATCCGGGTCGGGAGAGAGATGGTACAGCCGGCAGGGCCGGGGCGGGACGGCTCCCTCCCAGGCGGCGCGAGCGCCGTCGGCGGCGGCCGCAGTCGCGACGATCGAGAGCGGCGCCCTCGCCCGCAATGCTTTCGGGAGCGCCTTCACGGTCACGTGCTCGACTCGCATGCCCGCGTCGGAGTAGCGGCGCTCGATGGCGTGCAGCACGGCAGCAGAGTCCCTCCCGTCCGTCGCGCACAACAGCAGCGTCTGACCGGGCGCCTCGTCCTGCACGCCCGTCCTCGCGGCGCGTTTGCGCAGCTCGACAAACACCGCCTGCGCCCGCGCCTCGAGCTTCGCGAGTGTCCCGGCGTTCTCGATGACGTGCCGGCTCCGGGCGCGCTTGCGCTCGGCCGACATCTGAGCCGCGATCATGCGGTCGGCGTCCTCGTTCGACAGACCGCGGGTACGTAAGCGCGTGCGCCGCAACGCCACGGGGGCATCCACGAGCACCACCGCGTCGAACTGCGCGGGATCGAGGACTTCGAACAGCAGCGGAATGTCGTTCACGACGATCGCGTCGCCGCGCTCCCGCGCCGCGCGCTGCAGCTCGAGCCGCCGTTGCTGCACGGCGGGATGCACGATGGCGTTCAGGGCGGTGAGCGCCGTGTTGTCGCCCATGACCTTGGCGCGCAAGCCGGCGCGGTCCAGCGTGCCATCGGGGGCGAGCACATCGGCCCCGAACCGTCCCGCGATAGCCGCCAGCACGGCGCTGCCGGGCGCCTGCGCCTCGCGCGCGAGCGCATCGGCGTCGATGACGGTGGCTCCCCATTTCTTGAAGAGCTCCACCACTGTCGATTTGCCAGCGGCGATGTTGCCGGTGAGGCCTACGTTGAGCACGGAAACGATTGCGGATTGCGGATTTCGAATTGCGGATTGAAGGGCAATGAGTCAAATCCGCAATCCACAATCCGCAATCCGCAGTTAGAGTAGCGCAGTCTGATCTTCATCCTGCCTCGGAACCCGGTGGCAGTGACGGCATCTCGCTTCATACGACTCGCGCCCCCCCACCATGATGATCGGACTGTCCCACAGCGCGGGCTTGCCGTTGACGAGCCGTTGATTGCGGGTGGCCGGACCGCCACAGACGACGCAGATGGCCTGGAACTTGTCCACCACCTCGGCGATGCACATCAGCGTCGGCATCGGCCCGAACGGCAGCCCGCGGAAATCGACGTCGGTGCCGGCCAGAATCACCCGCACGCCGCGATCGGCGAGGCGGTTTGCCAGGTCGACAATGCCGTCGTCCAGGAACTGGGCTTCGTCCACCGCGACGACTTCCGTGGTGTCGCGCAGCCAGCGCGCGATCTCTTCGGCCGAATCGACCGGCTCCGCTTCCACCGTCACGCCGTCGTGCGAGGAGACGGAGAAGAGCCCGGCGTAGCGCGCATCTAGATGCGACTTAAAGACTTGCACTTGCTTACGGGCGATCACCGCGCGGCGCACGCGGCGGATCAATTCCTCAGACTTGCCGCTGAACATCACACCGGCGATGACTTCAACCCACCCTGGACGATTGGCTTGTTGGAACATGGGCCCTCACGTTACACGGCGACCGCCCCGCTCAGCAACGCCGTCCCGGGGTGGGGTGGGTCGAGAAAGTCCAGCAAACTTGCGGATTTCCGGGGGATATCCCATAGTTGTTCAGCATCTATGCGGGTTTCCGCGCCCCCCCTTCAAGGAGATCGCAGTGAACAAGGCCGAACTCACCTCCGCGTTGGCAATGCGCACCAAGATGTCGAAGGCCGATGCCACGCGCACCGTTGAGGCGCTCTTCGACGACAAGGGCATCATCGCTTCAGAGTTGAAGAAGGGCTCCAAGGTGCAGATCACGGGCTTCGGCAATTTCGAGGCGCGCAAGCGCGCCGCAAGGATGGGTCGCAACCCGAAGACGGGCGGCGTCATTCAGATCAAGGCGTCGATTGCGCCGGCGTTCCGGGCCGGGAAGCAGTTGAAGATGGCGGTGAACAACAAGAAGTAGCCGGCGTCAACCCCGATCGGGCCGTGCGGCGATCCGGCGTCCGCGGATCGAGACGCCCGTGAGACGCCGCACGGCTTCATCGGCAACCTGCGCAGCGACTTCGACGAGCGAAAACGTTTCCCGCACGTCGATCTTCCCAATCTGACCTTTCTGAAGGCCGACTTCCTTGATCAGCGCTCCCACGAGATCCTTCGCGCTCGCGCGATCTTTTGTTCCCACCGTGACGAATACTTTTGCCCAGCCGGCTTGCGCCGGCTCGGCAGGTTTTGCGCTGACGGCTGTCGGCTGACGGCTGATGGCGAGCAGTGCCCCCGCGACCAGCGCCGGATCATGGTCCTCGAACAACGGCGCCAGCACCGCCAGCTCGGCGTCGACGTCGCCCTGGGCGAGCCGCGCAGCGATGTGCCCTCGCAGTTCCGCATGACGATCCTGTGCGCGGTCGGCCGCTGAGGGAAGAGCGAGCGGCGTGAGCTTGGCGATCGAGCGGAGATACGGGATCTGAGCCGCGAGTGCGAGCACCACGGGCTGAGCGGCGGATGCAGCGACCAGCGCCTGCATCTCATCGCGCGTGGGCAGCACGGCGGCAATGACGGCGTCCGCATCGGCGGGAACGTCGATTGCGCCTCCCGTCCAGACATAGGGCCGCACCGCGCGCAGCGCGTCGACGACATCCCGCACCGCCGCAGCACGGCGCGCCGCCGAGATCACGGCGTAGCGCGCGGAGCCGACCGGGCCGAGGGGTTTGCCATCGGGATCGAGCGGCAGATTCCCGATGACGTCGGCGCGGCGGGCGTGCCGCTCCAGGAACTCACCGAGGGTGGGAGGAGTCCAGCTGAGGATCACGCGTCGAGCAGCGGCGGCTTCGGCGAGCAGCGTGTCGAGCTCGGCGGCGAAGCTTTCCGGCCAGGCGACGACGACCGTCTCGACGGTCTCGAGTTTGAGCGCGGATCGGGCGACCAGCGCGGCGAGCTCGGCGGGGGATCCCGCCAGGACGCCCACCCGCCCTTCCTTAAGAAGCGCCGCGGTACGCGCGACGCCGGTGACGGCGTGGGCACGGAGCTCGGCGGGCGCGGCGTCGGCCCACAGTACGGCCTGCTCATGATCTGCACAGACCACGATCGCGCGGGCGTCCATCAACTCCCACGCCTTTCCCGCACGCTCCACCGCGGGAGGGGTCACGACCACGACATGCCGCACACGAGCCTCGATTGTCAAAGGATGCTAGTTTTTGCGCTGGTGAAAGCTACTGTCTCGGCTCTGTTTCTTCTATGCGCTGCTTCGCTCGGGGCACAAACGCAGCGTCCTCGCGCCCGCGATATCGGCATCATCGTCGGCTCCATCCCCACCGGCCCCCTCAACGCCATCACTGACGTCGCCGGGGTGCGCGTGGGGCACACGACGATCGCCCGCGGTGACTCGATCAACACCGGGATCACCGCGATCCTCGCGCACGGCGGCAATCCGTTCCGCGAAAAGGTCCCCGCGGCGATCGTGGTCGGGAACGGGTTTGGGAAACTCGTCGGCTCGACGCAGGTGAATGAGCTGGGGGAGCTGGAGTCGCCGATCGTGTTGACGTGCACGCTGTGCGTGCCTCGCGCCGCCGACGCCGTGCTGACGTGGCTGCTCGCGCTGCCCGGCAACGAGGATGTGCGCTCGGCGAACCCCGTAGTGGGCGAGACCAACGACGGCTTTCTGAACAACATCCGCGCGCGACCGATCACCGAAGCCGACGTGCTGGCCGCCATTCGCGGCGCGGCCGAGGGTCCGGTGACCGAGGGCGCCGTTGGCGCGGGGCGAGGCACGGTGGCGTTTGGATGGAAGGGCGGGATCGGGACGTCGAGCCGGAAGCTCGCGGCGCAATTCGGTGGCTGGACCGTCGGCGTGCTCGTCCAGACAAATTTCGGTGGCGATCTGACGATTGCGGGTGTGCCGGTGGGACGTGAATTACGGGAAACGGGAAACGGGAAACGTGACACGGGGGATGGGTCGATCATCATGGTCGTGGCCACTGATGCGCCTCTGGATCATTTGCGGCTTACCCGGCTCGCGAACCGCACGCTCGCCGGCTTGGCGCGTACCGGCAGCGCGATGAGCAATGGCTCCGGCGACTACGTGATCGCGTTCTCGACTGCCCGACCGCCGCCGTCGCAGTTTGACCGCCCGACCGCCGCGTTCGACGTTGTCACGAACGATGGGATGTCACCATTATTTCAGGCGACCGCCGATGCCACGGAGGAAGCGATCTACAATTCCTTATTGCGCGCCGAGACGGTACGGGGCTATCGTGGCGTCGTGCGTGCCCTTCCCGTCGACTCCACCATCATGATCCTCCAGCGCCATGGAGTCATCCCGCGATGACCGACGGTCTATCGCCCAACCTGCAGCATCTCGAGACGTCCGCGACCATTGCCATTTCCGCGGAGGCCAAGCGGCGCAAAGCCGCGGGGGAGGACGTCATCGACCTGGGGGCGGGGGAGCCCGATTTCCCGACGCCGCCGATACCCGCCGAGGCGGGCATTCGCGCGATCAAGGACGGCAGGACCCACTATGCGGCGAATGAAGGGATTCTGGAGCTGCGCGCCGCGGCGGCGACGCATCTCTCGCTGCTGTCGGGCGGCCGCCCCGTGAACGCCGATCACATCGTCGTGTCGAACGGCTCGAAGCAGTCGCTGTTCAACGCCTGCTTCACCCTGTTCGGCCCGGGCGACGTCGTGGCGATTCCGGCACCGGCCTGGGTGTCGTATCCGCAGATCGTGCACCTGGCGCGCGCCCGACCCGTGATGATCGCCGGGGACCCCGAGTGGAGCCTCAAGGCCAGCGTGAAGGATCTGGAGCGGATGCTGCCGGGTGCCAGCGGCCTGATTCTCTGCTCCCCCTGCAATCCGACGGGCGCCGTCTACACGCACGCCGAGATTCGCGCCATCGCGCAGTGGGCGCACGCCAAGAAGGTGTGGGTGATTGCCGACGAGATCTATCGGCGCATTCACTACGGCACCGGCCCCGCGCCGTCGTTCCTGGATCTGCCCGACGAGCTGCTGGAGCGGGTCGTCCTCATCACCGGGGTCAGCAAGACGTACGCGATGACCGGTTGGCGCATCGGCTTTGCGCTCGCGCCGGCCAGGATCGCGAAGGCGATGGCAGCGCTGCAGTCACACACGACGACCGGGGCGAATCACCCCGCCCAGTTCGCCGCCGCGGCCGCCCTCGGCGACGAGCGCGTGGAACAGGACGTCCACCGCATGGTGGGCGAGTTCCGCAAGCGCCGCGACCTCGTCGTGGCCCGCTTCCGCCAGGACTTGCCCGGGGTCGAGTTCGTCGACCCGCTCGGCGCCTTCTACTTCTTCTTTAGAGTGGA
>DASPXD010000038.1:0-6907 GCA_035637435.1 Gemmatimonadales bacterium | reverse complement strand
CGTAGGGCTCGCTGGTCGCGATCACCACTTCGCGCGTGTTGACTGCGACCGGGAGGATCTTGAAGCGCGCCGCGTAGTGGCTGGACATCACCTCGGTGACGGCGGAGAAATTGATCTTGAGCGGATCGATGTGGAAGTACTCCATCCCGGTCTGGCGGGCGAGCCACTCGGTGAGCCATTCGAGGGAGAGCGCCTTCTGCGGAGGCTTGCGGGAGCGCCACTTCTGGTCGGCTATCACGACAAGCGGGTGGTGGTCGCCGCGATGCAGCCTCCGGTCGGCGAGGAGCTTGTCCGCGTCCGCCTTGGGCACGAGGTCTTCGGCGACGAGGGCCTGGAGCACCTCGGAGAGCGTGAGGCGGTGGTCCCGGCTCGTTTCTGCGGCAGTCTGCATGGCCGGGAATATAGCCAGCCGCCGTGGAACGGGCAAGCATTTTGACTTTGCCGCCCGACTGCGCGATGCTAACGGCCCCAAAAACTCGAAACTGCGGAGGCCGAAATGACCATCAAAGTCGGCGACACTCTTCCCGACGGCAAGCTGTCCGAATCCACCGAATACGACGCGGCCGCGGGATGCCCGATCAACCCGCACGACATCAGCGTCGCGGAAGCGGCCAAGGGCAAGAGGATCGTCATCTTCGCCGTGCCGGGCGCGTATACGCCGACCTGCTCGGCGAAGCACGTCCCGAGCTACGTGAAAAACTACGACAAGCTCAAGGGGAAGAAGGTTGACGAGATCTGGTGCGTCGCGACGAACGACGCCTTCGTGATGGCCGCCTGGGGCCGCGACCAGAAGGCGGGCGGCAAGATCCGCATGCTCGGCGACGGCAGCGGCGAATGGACCAAGAAGCTCGGGCTCTCGCTCGACCTCACTGCGCGCAACATGGGCGTTCGCTCGCAGCGCTATTCGATGCTGGTCGAGAACGGCGTGGTGAAGAAGCTGAACGTCGAGGCGGCGGGCAAGTACGAAGTGAGCGGCGCCGAGGTGATGCTGACGCAGGTCTGAAGGCGCGGCAGCCCGCCCGAAAAGGGGAGCTGACTCAGGTGGCACAAGCCAAGTCCATCGACCGCGGGTTTACCTTGGTCGAGCTTGTCGTAGTGCTGCTGCTGATCGGCATCCTTGCGTTTGTTGTGTTGCCTCGTACGTCGCAAAACACGCTCGAGCTGTCGAGTCAGGCGGAACAATTGGCCACCGATATTCGCTACGCGCAGACGCTTTCCATGACGCGCGGCGCAGCGCTCGGAAGCCAGGGGCGGTACTGTATTTTTTTTACCACCACGGGATACCAGTTTCGCCACAACTTCAACAGTTACGCGGCGCCGTGCACGACAGCGGTCAATCACCCCGCGACTGGCTCGTCGGCCGCGATTGTCTTGAGCGGTAGTACCGCGGTGTCGACCACGAATATCACGAACGCGACGGGCAACTATATTGAATTCGACACCAAAGGCCAGCCGACCAGCTTTGTCGATCCCGCCAACAATGCTACGGTCACCTTGAACGCCACCGGCGGGCCGCGCGTGGTGGTCATCAGTCCCGTGACCGGAAAGGCGACCGTCCAGTGAGCGCCGTTTCGCGCCGCCGGCAAGTCTCCGTCGTCCACCGGCGAAGCTGTGCCGGCGTGAGCCTGATCGAGGTGATCATCTTTATCGTGATCACGGCGGTGGTGGTGGTCGGGCTCGTGGCCGGCATGTCCGGCGCGGTCCGCACCGCGCCCGTGCCGAGAGAGATGCATCAGGGCCTGCAGCTCGCACAAGGGAGGATGGAGCTCATCCTCGCGCAGAGAACTCGTCTCGGTTTTGCAGGGTTCACCGGCGCGACTTTCGATCCCTGCGCGGCGCCGGGCGGGGCGCAGGAGGCCTGTCTTGCTGCCGCGACGTACACGGTCGTCGCGCCGTGTTTCTATACGGGTGCCGGCACCTGCGGATTCGGCGCCGCGAATACCTGCAACGGAGGGGACGTCAACTACAAGTGCGTGCGCGTGCGCGTAACCGGGCCTGAGGGAACCACAGTGGCGGAGCTCGACGCCATGGTGGCGAATTATTGATGAAGCGGCATTCCGCCCGAATACGCTCGAGTTCGGTGGACGCTCGGCGCCGGCAGCAGCACGGCTGGACGCTCATCGAAATGCTGACAGTCATAATCATCCTTGGAGTAGTCACGGCCGTGGGGGCGAGGTTGATGTCCGGCATGTTCCAGTCGTACTTTGCCGCTCGCGATATCACGAATTCCGACGCGCAGGCGCGCGTGGCATTCGAGCGCATGACGCGCGAGCTGCGGCAGATCCGGTCGGCCACCGCGACCGACCTCGACGCAGCCTCGGGTGCGCAGGTCCGTTTTATCGACACGGACGGCAACGGCGTGTGCTTCTACCGCGACGCCGCGACGAACCGCCTGATGCGCAGCGCCGACGGCCCCGCAACCGCCTGCGGCGCGACGAGCGCCCAGCCCTTGTCCGATTTCGTCGCGGGGCTGCTTTTCACCTACTACCTGAACGACGGCAGAACCACGACCGCCGTGCCCGCCTCGGTATGCTACGTGACGGTCCGCGTGGACGTGCAGGACAACAACGTGAGCGACACCCTGCGGTCGACGATACACCCGAGGAACATCCCATGCCTATGAACGGCTACGGACGGCAGGGCGGATTCCTGCTGATCGTGGCGATCGTCCTGGTCGTGGTCGCGTCGATGCTGGCCGTGACCATAGCGATGATCGCCGCGACCTCGGGAAGTTCGGCAACCGACAACCTTCAGTCCGGCCAGGCCCTCTTCCTCGCGGACAGCGGCCTCGAATTCGAGGCGCGGCGCATGGCGCAGAATCTCGATTGGTATCGCAGCAGCGCTGATCCTACGACGTCGGTGACGCAAAATTTCGGAGCCGGCAATTTTACCGTCTCTACGAATCTTCCCGCGACCGAACTGAGTGCGCGAGTTCGAACGACCGATACATCGATTACGGTTTTTACCAGTAATCGTTTTCCGACATTCGCCGCTTTACCGAGCCCACCCACGACTTGTAACCCGTGTTATCTGGCACTGGGCGACGTGAGTCCGAGCGGTGGTGGAGAATTCGTCACATATAACGCAATCAGCGGCAATACTTTCACGGTAACCCGCGCCCAGAGCCCGGGCGGCTACGCCCCCACTTTGCCGAGTCCTCCCACGGCGACCACCCAACCCCGCGGTACGCCCGTTTACCCCGTCACCACCGTATCGACGGCAACTTCGTCCGGCTGCGCCTCGACTGCGTCCATCCGCCTGGTTGCGCATCCGAAGTTCCTGAATGCGGGAACGATCGACATCGAAGGGGAGGAAATTCAATACACCGGTTCCACCACCAGTTTGGGAGTGACGACCTTGACCGGCATCACACGCTGCGCCGATGGCCTTAGCGCCGGGCCGTCATACGCTGTGGGCACGCCGGTGACGCCCGTGCTGTTCAACGACGCAAGCACCAATTACGAAACGCAGATTAATTCGACCGGAACGGTAGGCAATACCAGCCGCACGGAGCAAAAAACGGTTCAGCGGCCGTAACGATGCCGTGGGGACGTCATGACTAAACGAAACCTTGTTTCATTTGCGTTGGCGCTGCTACTGGGGATGGGGTGGCTCCCGGTGCAGGCGGCTCGCACTTTTAGTGCCACGCAGACCAGCCCCACGCCGGCTCCGGGGCAGTTCGATATGGGCACAACGCAGTCGATAACCATCAGCGTCACCAACACGAGTACCGGTGGTAACGTGGCCGAACGGCTCTATCAAGTTCAGTTTCAGCTATCGACGACGGCGTGTAGCCCCACACCATGCACCAACACGGTTTTTTCGTCTGCGACGACAGCGCCCGCAGGTTGGACACGCACCGCCTTCAGCAGTACGTCGATTACGTTTAAGGCGAATACTTTCGCCGACGCCCTTGGCAGCACGGCGCAAAGTCCAAGCGTCCCGCCCACAGCCGCCTCGTTTACGCCGGTGCTTGCCGTCGGCACGTTCACTGCGGATCTGAGCCAGACTTTGTCCAAGGTCACGGCCCGTTTTTCACCCAATACGAATTTCAGCGGTTCCCATGCTGTCAACTGCACCAGCGGTACCTGCTTGGGATCGTGGAAGGCGATGTCATTGCAGATCACGAAATTCCAGACTCAAACGACTGCGGGAGT
Organism: Gemmatimonadales bacterium; assembly: GCA_035637435.1. Taxonomy (GTDB): domain Bacteria; phylum Gemmatimonadota; class Gemmatimonadetes; order Gemmatimonadales; family GWC2-71-9; genus 20CM-2-65-7. The sequence continues at coordinate 2,750 of DASPXD010000038.1, read as the reverse complement.
CGATACCAATGCTGTCGCCGCAGGGCAGAGTTTCCTCATCGTCATTACGATGAAGAATATCTCGACCGCCACACAAAACGGTATCGTGGCCAATCCAAGTCCGCCCACAGCGACAAGAGCGGGTACGTGGTTCGGGGCCTCACCGGTCTGTTCGCTGACCGGCACGAGCCCAAGCCCGCTGAACCTAGCCGCTGGCGCCTCGGGCACAATCACCTATACCTGCACGACGCACGCTGCACCGAGTCCTACGGATAGCGGCACGGTCACTTACAGCGTAACGAAAGTGCAAAACAGCACCAATACAGCGACGTCGCGCACCGCGAGTTCCAACACGCTTTCGGTGAGCCCCCTGACTGTCGGCATCGCGATCACGGCGTCGGCGGCGCCGACGGCATGCCTTTTCGCCGGCGGCAGTGCGAAATTTACAATGACGGTCACCAACAATACCGGAGGCACCGTTACCGGTGTGTCTCCAACGCTTAATTCGCCTACCGTTGCAAATGGTGCAAACGTCGGCGCATACAGTGCGCCGACAACGAACCCATCAGGCTGTAATGCCAGCCTCGCAAACGGATCGTCATGCGACTTTATCTGGACCGCGACCACGAGTATTACGGGCAGCTATCCGAGCAGTCTGCCACAGCCAAGTTTTTCTACATCGGGCTTTGCCACCGCCACGAGCGGCGGTAGTACGATAACGACGCCGGCCCCTCCCTCGAATACCGAGAACATTCTCGAATACGTCGTCTCGGTATCGCCGGTTGCGATTTACGCGTCGAGCACGAACGTCGAGCTGGACTGGAACCTCGCAAATCTCGGTTGTCCTACTGCCAATGTAAGCAGTGTCGCTGTCACCGTCGTCCCTGCAGGCTGGACGCTGTCACCCGATCCCGCGTATGCCTATTCGCTTGTAACAGACACCACCGGCGGCGCGAACGATACATGGACAGTGTCGGGAACCACCTTCACAGCACCCAACGCCAGCTCACAGATACCGGTCAATAAACTGGATAACGACTTCTACCTGTTGTTTTCCGCAACGCCGAGTACGCTCGGAACCAGCACTTTTACGGTTGTGGTGACCGATACGAACGGCGTTTCTCGGACTCAAACGACGGCGGTAACAGTCAATGCGCTGACCCCAGGTTCGGTGACGCCGTGGACATGGCGCGAGATATTTCAATAGCGTTTCTCGCCGAACTCGACACCTTCGGAAGACGCTGCGATGCGACACTTCATCAGTACCCAGGATTGGACCGTCGAGGAATTGCAGGCGCTCCTCGATGAAGCGGCCGGCCTCAAATCCCGCCCGCTGCAGCCTCTTCTGCAAGGCAGGACCCTCGCGCTGTTGTTTCTGAATCCCTCGCTGCGCACGCGGGCCTCGTTCCAGATCGGCGCGGCTCAGCTGGGTGCCACGGCGATCGTCCTGGAACCCGGCAACGGCGTGTGGGGGATCGAGTTCGATTCGGGAAAGGTCATGGACGGCAAGGCCGAAGAGCACATCGTCGAAGTCGCCGAGGTGCTGTCACGCTACTGCGACCTCATCGCGATGCGCGCATTCCCCGGTTTCAAGAATTGGCAGTACGACCGCGAAGACCCGCTCATCAAGGCGCTCGCCCGGCATTCCCGGGTTCCCGTCATCAACATGGAGACGATCATTCACCCGTGCCAGGAACTGGCGCTCGCGATGACGCTCCAGCAGAGGCTGGGCCGGCTGAAGGGGAAGAAGCTGTGTTTGACATGGACGTGGAACCCGCAGCCCTTGAGCACCGCGGTGGCCAACTCCGTGACGATGATCGCGACGAAGTACGGGATGAACGTGAGCCTGCTTTGTCCCAATCCCGACTACGTCCTCGACGAGCGCTTCATGAAGGTGGCGCATGAAAACGCGGCGTCCAGTGGAGGCCGCCTGCTTGTTACCCACGAAGTCAGCGAGGGCTACGCGGACGCGGACGTGGTCTATGCGAACAGCTGGGGCTCGCTGCCGTATTACGGCAACCCGGAAAAGGAATGGGAACTGTCGAGGGCGTACGGACGCTTTATCGTCGACGAAAAGAAGATGGCGCTAACCAACAACGCGATTTTCAGCCACTGCCTGCCCGTTCGCCGCAATGTCGAGGCAACCGATGCGGTCCTGGACGCACCGGGCTGCGTGGCGATCGATGAGGCGGAGAACCGCCTTCACGTGCAGAAGGCGCTGATGCTGAGGCTGCTGGGCGTTGCAGGACGCTGAGCGAAGCGAGACGAGGCACGCAGCGCTGTTGGTGCTCTGGATAAGGCGCCTCCCTTGCTGTCGGTCACCGGCGCTGTGAAGGCGTTTGGCCGCCGGCGCAGCGTTGGCCAGCGTGACGCTGTAAGGCGCCGCCGCGGCCGCGCCGATCAGGCTCGCCCCTACAAGCCCCCGGCAACAAAGGCGCTCCGCATGCTCGCATTTCTCCTCGTCCTGTCCTTCTACCTCGTGCGTCTCACTCAGTCCGTCTTGCGCCACCGCCTGCGCCGCTATGGAAAGCTCCATGAACCGATACGAATTGCGTTTCGCGCCCGGCCCAAGCCAACCTGGGTACGACGCGAAGTTATCCGCCTCAAGGCCCTCATGCGAGAAGCCGGCACTTGCCGGGCAATCGAAAAGACCTTCAATCGACGTTTCGCCCGAAAGAAACACATGACCGTCGGCCGAACCTTCGTCAACGAGCTGATCCGCAGGCATCGCTATCAGATCGAACTGGAGCAACGCAGAATCAAAAACCGCA
>DASPXD010000037.1:0-43150 GCA_035637435.1 Gemmatimonadales bacterium | reverse complement strand
AGCATCAGCCGCACGGTGAGGCCGCTGGGCGCGAGACCGAGCTTCTCCAGATGGCGGCCCACCGCCGCGTCGGTCGTCTTGACGCCGAACACCTGGAGCGCCGCGTCGTTGACCTGCCGGACCATTCCGGCGGTGTCTACGAGGGCCATGGGCAAAGGGCTCGCGTTCACCATCGCGCGGGCGCGGTCGGCGGCGGCGCGCGTCGCGGCGACCGCTTCGGAGAGCTCGATGCCGCCGGCAATGTGGGCGGCGACCGCCGATACATAGTGGAGGTCGTGAAGACTGAAAGGCGGTGGCGGGGTGCTTGCGCCGACCGCCTGAAACCGCACCAATCCCACAGCGCCTACCGTCCCCTGCGATGTGCGCAGCGGCGCGATGAGCGCGGCACGCATGCCCTCGGCGAGCTTGGTGGCGATCGGGCTGGCATCGGCTTCGGCGCGCAGGTCCGGCGTGATCAGCGCCTCACCGGTCCGCACCACGCGGCCGGTGGCGCTGCTCGCGAGTCCCATGACCAGCCCTTCGACCGGCGCCGCTGCGCCGAGGGCGGGCGACAGACGCAGGGTCTCGCCGTCGGGTTGCTTCAGGGCGACGAACGCGCCCTGCGCTTCGACCAATTCCATCAGACTCTGCAGTGTGTAGCGCAGCAACAGCTGGGTCTCGGGCGCCGCGAGCAGCCAGCGCGCCAGCTCGACCACAAAGGTGCCGAGCCGCCGCTCGCGCTCCAGCGCGGTACGCCGTCCGACCATCACCGCCAGGCGCGAGGCGAATTCGATCGCCGCCTCGAGCTCCGACGCCGGCAGCGACGGCGGTGCGCCGGCCAGATTCGCCTCCACGTGCCGCCCGTCGGGGTCGCGCCACTCGGCCGCGAGGTTCTTCCCCGAGCGGTCGTCGGTTCCCGCGCTGACTGCCCCGCTCTCGTTGATTCCCTGATAACGGATGGCCAGGCGCGCGCCGCCCGCCCACTCGCTCAGAATGGCGGCGGCCGCACGCCAGAAGTCGGCGGAGCGCTTGGCGTCGCTGGCTTGCCGCAGCAGCGCCTGCAAGGCGTCTCGCATGGGGCACGAATATATCGGTTCGGGAACCGCGCGGCGTTCCTGAGGCATGACCACATTTCCAATCGTGGCCGCCAGCGATCAGCACAAGGATCAGCCCACGGCCGCAGTCCCGAGCGCTCCCGCCGATGACGAGTTGTTGGATGCCTATTCTCGCGCAGTCAGTGGAGTCGTCGAGCGACTGGCACCGGCGGTCGTCAGTGTAGAAGTGCAACACCGGCGCCGCGGCAGATCCGCACGAGAAGATCGGGGGGGGGGCCACGGCTCGGGGTTTGTCTTCACGCCGGACGGCTTCATTCTCACCAACAGTCACGTCGCGCACGGTGCGACGAAGACGGACGTCGCGTTTGCCGATGGCCGGCGTTTGCGCGCCGAGCTGGTTGGGGATGATCCCGACACCGACCTCGCCGTGCTGCGCGTCGACGTGTCGTCGCAAGCCGCGGCGCCGTTGGGCGACTCGGCCGCGCTGCGGGTCGGGCAGGTCGTCATCGCGATCGGCAATCCCCTGGGATTTCAGAGCACCGTCACCGCGGGCGTCGTGAGTGCGCTGGGGCGGTCGTTCCGCTCCGTCTCGGGCCGCTTGATCGACAACGTCATCCAGACGGACGCCGCGCTCAATCCCGGCAACTCGGGCGGCCCGCTGCTCGATTCGCGGGGGCAGGTCGTCGGCGTCAACACGGCGGTGATTCTCCCCGCCCAGGGGATCTGCTTCGCCGTCGCCGTCAACACGGTGAAGCTCGTCGTGGGACAGCTGATCGCGTACGGGCACGTGCGTCGCGCGCGCATCGGTGTCGGCGGGCAGAACGTTTCCCTGCCGCGTCTCGCGGTGCGCGCGCACAGACTCATCCAGCCCAGCGGCGTCCTGATCACGACGGTCGAAGGCGGGAGTCCAGCGGCGCGCGCGGGCCTCCAGGTTGGGGACATCATCGTCGCGTTCGACGGACATCCTGTTCACGGCATCGACGATCTGCATCGCCTGCTCACCGGAGACCGGATTGGTGCCACGACGAGCGTCGTCGCGGTGCGGAAAGCAGAGCGGCTGGAGCTTTCCATCACGGCTGCCGAAACGGCGCAAATCAATCCGTGACGCGTCTGTGACAGCTACAGAGTTGACCGCGCGGGCCCCGGGTTTGTACCTTGTGCCCATGACGTGCTGCGCCTGCAATCCAAAGATGCTCCACACCGGGAACCCAACCGGGGAGGCGGGCGTTAGCTGACGCGATGCAGATGGTCGCAACTCAGACGACGGCCCGCGCCCAGATGGAGCGGGCCCTTTTCGTGTGAGGGATTCAACGAAGGGAGATGTGGATGAAGAGGCATTACCTGCTGGCAAGTGACTTCGATCAGACGTTGAGCTTCAACGATTCCGGCATCGTGCTGAGTGAGATGCTGGGCATCACGAGCTTTCGCGAGCGCGTGGCGGCATTGTCGCAGCTCAATCTCGTGCAACAGGGCGCCGAGCTCGCGTATCTGCTCGCGCACGATCCGGAGTACGCCCGCGTCACACGCAACGATCTCCTGGAAGTCGGCCGCCGGGTCCGCCTCAAGCGGAACGTCGAGCTGCTCGCGCAGATGCTCGCGCAGGGTATCGACGGGCACCGCTTCGATTTCTACGTGATCTCGGCGGCGCCCGAGGAGGTCGTGCTTTCGGCGCTCGAAGGCATCGTCCCGGCCGATCACGTGGTGGGCACGCGATTCCAGTTCTCGCCGGACGGCGGCAAGATCGGTCCTCTCACCAGCGTCGCGGCCGGCTACGGGAAGGTCGCGGCGGTGGAAGAGATCCGCGCACGGCACGTGGTGCCGCGCGACCAGGTCGTCTACGTCGGCGACGGGCAGTCCGACATTCCGGTGATGCTGCACGTGAACCGCGGGGATGGCTTCACGATCGCCGCGTCCGAGGCGCGCGAAATCGCCCAGATCGCCAAGCGCACCGTGATCAGCGACGACGCGCTGTCGGTGCTGGTGCCGATTCTCGAGGAGATCGCGGGCTTCGGCCCGAGCCAGATCCGGGCGCTGTTCGAAGACCAGGGACTCGTGATTCAGGAATGGGATCGCGTGCGCACCGACTGGTTGACGATCCGCGACGGCGGATCCGACGGCGTCATCGCGGCCTAGGCGCGAATCGCCCCCAGGAATCGCGCCGGACTCGGCGTGTAGCCGGGGAATACCGCGCCGAGATCGGTGGCGCCGAGATGGCGCGCCAGTATCTCTCCGAACAGGTCGCGGAAGTCGGTCGTCACCGCGACGTCCCGACCCTCAAAGCGCTGCTCGACGCCGAGGCCCGGCCACCGGCCGAGCACGCGGCCGCCGTTCACGGGTCCGCCGAGCGCGAGCATCGCGGTCGCGTGGCCGTGATCGGTGCCGCTGTTGCCGTTCTCGTGGATCGTCCGGCCGAACTCCGACATCGTCAGCACGACGACGTTGCGCATGCGGTCGCCGAGATCCTTGTTGAACGCGGCCAGTGCCAGGCCGAGCTCGCGCAGCCGGGCAGCGAGCTGGCCCTCGCTCGAACCCTGGTTCACGTGCGTGTCCCAGCCGCTGCAGTCGGCGAAGGCGATCTCCAGTCCCACATCGGCTTTGATCAGCTGCGCGATTTGCAGCAGCGTCTTTCCTAAGCGGCCGGGCGGATAGTCGGCGTCATTGTCGGGACGGTACTGCGTCGGATCGGCGCGTTTCAGCATCTGGACGGCCTCGAACCCTTCACGCGACGAAGACGCCAGAAGACCAGTACCCGCGCCGTCGTACAACTCCTCGAAGGCGCGCGTCAGGCGATCACGCGCCGCCTCCTGGGGGACTCGCAGCCCGAATGCCTGGAGATCGTCGATCGCGAGTGACGGTGCGCTGCCCGCCAGAATGCGCGGCAGTTGGGGCCCGAAGCCAACGGCCCGAAACGCCGTCTCCGTATGCTCGCGATCGTGCTGGCAATAGCGATTCACCCACCCGTCGGCCGTGCTCTTCACGCCCGGCGTGCCGGTCTCCATGTAGTCCTGGGCGTCGAAGTGGCTGCGCGTCGCGTCTGGCGAGCCGATGGCGTGAATCGCCGCGAGGCTCTTGTTGTCCCACAGCTCCTTCAGCGGCGTTAGGCCGGGGTGTAAACCAAAGTGCCCATCGAGATCCACGACGTCGCTGGCGGGAATCGCGATGCGCGGGCGCTCCTGGTAATAGGCCGGCTCGCCGTGCGGGACGATCATGTTCAAGCCATCCACGGCGCCGCGCTGGAAGAGGCAGACTAGAACTGGGCGGTAAGGGACGGTATGGGACGGTAATTGACGGTAAGGGCTGAAAGCGGCCCGCGAGAGGAACAACGGGTCGAGTCCAAAACTGACCAATGCAAGTGCAGAGTCTTTTACAAAGATGCGACGCGATATCGCCATAAACCCTTACCGTCCCTTACCGTCATTGCCTTTGAAAGTCAGGTCCGCCCAAGGCCAGACCGACGGCCATGACCCGAGCCTGCTCAGGATCGGTGATGTCGGTAAGCTGCTCCAGAATTACGCTCTTCGTGTGGGCCGACATCGTGCCGCCCAGCAGCTTTGCATCGATGCTGTCGACCAGCTGGGAGTGGTCATCGAAGATCGGAATGCTGGAGCACTGCTTCGCGATGAGCATTGCCGCATTCATGCGCGCGAGCAGCGCGCCGCTGTTCACCCAATGCGCCTCCGTCTCGGCGTAGCCGGTCGGTGCGGGTTGCTGGTACAGCGGCTCTCCCAACCGCGCGACGAGCTGCGCGAGTTTCGGACTCGTGTCAGGATCGATGCCGGCGGCGCGTATCGCGCTCACGACGAACTCGAACGGCGTCTTGACCTTTGCGCGGACGGCTTGCGGCGCCCAAAAATCGGGTGATGTGAAGATCGCACGCAGGACGGCGCGGATATCTCCGTGCGTTTGCTGCCACGCCGCCACCGCTGCATCGACGCAGCCGTCGGGGGGCTCGTCGGCCACGAACCGCGCGCACAGCTTCGCGCTGACGTGATGCATCGTGGCGTGCTGCATCGCCAGATACTTCAGCAGGCGAATCCCTTCACCTTTGCCATCGTCGTGAAACGTCATTCCAAAGACGTGCTTGGTTCCGCGATCGTGCGCCCAGTCATGAAACACGAATCCGGCGCCGAGCTCCGGCCGCTCGATGCTCCAGCCCGTGAAGATGCGGGCGACTTCGATGACGTCCTGCTGCGTGTAGCCGCCGTCCACGCCCAGCGTGTGCAGCTCGAGCAGCTCGCGCGCGTAGTTTTCGTTGATTCCGCGGGGCATTCGGTCAGGATTGAACCGGCGCATCCTTGGAGGCTCGGAGCCGGGCACGACGCTTTGCGCGTTGTCGAGATAGAACAGCATGGCCGGGCTCTCGGCCGTCGCGATGAGCAGGTCCTCGAACCGGCCGAGCGCCCGCGGCCGGATCGTTTCCTCTATATAGGAAGGCAACAGGAACCGATCGGCTCCCTTACCCACGAAGACGTTGAAGTGATTCGTCCAGAAGTCGACCATCACCTCGCGCAACTGCCGCTCCGACAACGCGGCCCGGACGATCGCGAGCTGCTGCAGCTCGCCGCCCAACTCGCGGAATTCGCGCATCGGAGCGGCGCCACGGATGCGCATCGAATCGCCGCTTGCGGCTGCCTCTCGTTGCATCCGCTGGCGCTCACGAACCGCGTCCCGGTAACGCCCGGCGAGATCGGCGCGATCGTAGTCGAGGATCTTGAATTCGCGCTCGTGCTCCACGAGGCGGGAGTCGGGAATGCGATCGGGATCGAGCTGCTGGTCGATCCAGCGCATGACGCCGGCTTTCGCGACGCTGTCGGCTTCACCGGGGCGGGCGCCGTAGGCCAGCCGGTTCAAGGCGTGGAACGCCGAATCACGCGTCCTCAGGCTCGCGCCGGGAACCTGCGCGGCGAGCAAAGACACCGCGGCTATGATGGATAGCATGTGTCTGGTCTGACGTCCTTCCTGAAGCGAAGTTAATCCCATGGGCAAACGGCGGCTGTATCGCGCGGCCCGTGCCGCTCAGGGCGCCAGCCCCAACGCGCCGCCCACCTGGGGTGAGCGCCTCGCCGCCCTGAAGCACGTGCCCCCGCTCGTGCGCCTCGTGTTCCAAACGCACCGCGGCTACACGGTCTCCATCCTGCTGCTCCGGGTCGTTCGTTCATTCATCCCCGTCGCGGTCCTCTGGATCGGCAAGCTCATCATCGATGCGGTCATCGCGGGCGTCGCGACCGTCCGCGCCGGCGGGCTCCCCGATTGGTGGCATATCGCCGTTCTCGTCGGGCTGGAGCTCGGCATCGCGGTCGTGGGTGAAGGGCTGGCGCGGCTCTCGTCCCTGCTCGAGAGCCTGCTCGGCGATTTGTTCGCCAACCGGCTGAGCGTGCGCCTCATGCGGCACGCCGCCACGCTCGATATCGCCCAGTTCGAGGACGCCGAGATCTACGATCATCTCGAGCGCGCCCGCCGCCAGACCGTCGGCCGCATCGGGCTGTTCACGCTGCTGCTGGGGACGGCACAAGACCTCATCACGCTGATCTCGTTGGCGAGCGTGCTGCTCGTCCAATTGCCCTGGCTACTGCTGCTCCTCACCGTCGCGGTGCTGCCCGCTTTCCTCGGCGAAGCGCACTTTGCCTCGCTCGGCTACTCGCTGCTCTTCAAGTGGACGCCGGAGCGGCGGCTGCTCGACTATCTGCGCTATATGGGTGCCTCCGACGAGTCCGCCAAGGAAGTAAAGCTGTTCGGCCTGTCGGATTTTTTGGTGGGTCGCTACGCCGATCTGTCCGAGAAGTTCTACCAGGAGAACAAGCAGCTTGCGATTCGCCGGAACATCGTCTCGACGCTGCTGGTGACGCTCGGGACGCTGGGCTACTACGGCGCGTACGCCGTCATCATCTATCGCGCGGTGATGGGCGACTTCACGATCGGCACGCTGACTTTCCTGGCCGGCTCGTTCCGCTCGAGTCGAGGGCTGATCCAGAGCGTGCTGATCGCGCTCTCGTCGATTTACGAACAGAGCCTCTATCTGAGCGATTTGTTCACCTTCTTCGACGTGCAGCCGACGGTAACGTCCAAACCGGGCGCCCGCACCGTGCCGCGCCCGCTCGTCTCGGGATTCCGCTTCGAGAAGGTGGGATTCCGCTACCCGGGCTCGCAGCGCTGGGCGGTGCGCGGCCTGACGTTCGCACTCGAGCCGCACGAGCGGATCGCGTTGGTCGGAGAAAATGGGGCGGGGAAGACGACATTGGTGAAGCTGCTCGCCCGCCTGTACGATCCCGACGAGGGTCGCGTCTTACTCGATGGCGTCGACCTGCGTGACTACGACCTGGAGAGCCTCCGCCAGAACATCGGCATCATCTTCCAGGACTTTGTCCGCTACGATTTCGTGTTGCGCGAGAACATCGGCGTCAGTCAGATCGAAGCACTGGGTGACGATGCCCGTATCCACGAAGCCGCGCAGCGCAGCCGGGCGGACTCCGTCGTGCAGCGCGTACCGCAGGGCTATGACCAGATGCTGGGGAAGCGGTTCGACAACGGCGTCGAGCTGTCGGGCGGAGAGTGGCAGAAGGTGGCGCTGGCGCGCGCGTACATGCGCGACGCGCAGGTGCTGATTCTCGATGAGCCTACGGCCGCGCTCGATGCGCGCGCGGAGTACGAGGTCTTTTTGCGGTTCGCTGAGCTGACGAAAGGACGGATGGCGGTGCTGATCTCCCACCGGTTTTCGACGGTGCGCATGGCGGACCGCATCCTCGTGTTGAAGGGCGGCGAGCTGGTGGACGACGGCACGCACGACGAGCTGGTCGCCCGCGGCGGGCTCTACGCCGAGCTGTTCAGCCTGCAAGCCGCCGGGTACCGCTGACCTTCTAGGGGGCCGGTCGTTGATTCCCCCCGTCAGCAACGAATTTCCAACCGCCGTCCTGTTGCCGCTTCCACACGGTGAGATACTTGCTGTAGTGGTGCAGGCTTTCGATCGTCGCCTCGCCGACGCTGCAACCGAGATCGCCGGACTGCGCAATCTCCGCTCCCAGCGGCCACCACGACAGCACGGCGCCGGCTGGGAAGCCGTCGAACCCCGCGCCGATCGCCTCCCGTCCCTCGCTGAACTGCGTGCCGCCGCCGAACGACATCGCTTCATCCGCGGCAAATGCGAGGAACGCGGCCTTGGCGCCTTGCCCTACCGACAGCGCAGCGAACGCGGAGTCGGCGCGCATCAGCTCGCTCGCGTCGGCCGGGCCGCGCACCGGCGCCGTGAGACCGCCCTTCCGCGTCGCCAGCGTGACCGAGTCCGTCACCGCCACCGGCCGGTTCGTCGCATACGCCGCGATCCGCCACCGGTCGTCGGTCTTGCGCCAGCAGGCGAGATACTTGCCTCGTGTTGCTCCCGACCGCGTCCACCCATACGTGTAGCCGAGCTGACCATCGAGCGAGACGTCGGCGAATGCCGGCGTCCAGGTCAGCTTGAGGACCGAGTCGCTGCTGTTGAGAAAGGCGCGGACGCGGTCGGCGCCGCGCAGCAGCGGCGCGCCGGGATAGAGATAGGCGGCGCCATCCAGCAGTGCCGGGACGAAGCCCTGGAGCAGACCGAGTGACGCGGTCTTGCCCGAGAGCGAGCGATCGGCGGCGAGGAGGGCCTCGCGGTCGGACGTTCTGTCGGCAGTGGCAGTGAGGACGACGACGGTGAGCAACAGACGGTGCATGGGTGCCTCCCGTGCCCAATTTGGCCGCTGCGCGGCGGCAGGCGTAGAGGCGGTGCGTCATCGGATTGTGAAATTCACACATTTCTGACCGCTGCGGCCGCCCGTCCCCGCACGCTTCCCGATAGCATGGTACAATGAGGCTCATGAAGCGGGCACTGATCGTATTCGGCGCCTGGACGGCGGTCGCGCTGCTATTCGCGATCCAGATGCATTTCCAGTCGAGCAGCAGCAACCCGCCCGATCCGCGGTCCTGGGGCTGGATCCTCGCCTGGCAGTTTTCGGGCTGGTGGAGCTGGGCCGTGTTCACCGCTCCTGTGTGCGCCTTCGCCGCCTGGGCGGTGCGCATCCGCCGGCCGGCGGTGTTGATCGCGGCACACGTGCCGATGGCGCTGGCCACCGCCGTGTTGTGCGCGGGGTTTGAAGGCGGCGTGAAGTGGCTGTTCGGGCTATACCGCACGCCGCACACGCTGTTCACCGGCGTGGGCGATGCCGTCGCGATGTACTGGACGTTCAATCTGCTGGTCTATGCGATGGTGGCCGGGCTCTACCATGCCTGGCGCGCGTCCCGCCTCGAAATGCAGCTCGTGCAGGCGCGGCTCGACGCGCTGGTGGGACAGCTGCAACCCCACTTCCTGTTCAACACCCTGCACACGATCTCCGCGTTCGTCCTGGAAGATCCCAAGCAGGCGAACCGGATGATCACCCGGCTCTCGGAGCTGCTGCGCCACTCGTTTAACCGGGAGCGGGGCCCGCTCGTTACACTGGAGGAGGAGCTGGAGCTGCTGGATCATTACGTAGCGATTCAGGAGGCGCGCTTCGGCGATCGCCTGCGCGTGACCTTCCGCGTCGACCCGCGCGCGGCCGCCGCCGTCATTCCGACGTTGCTACTGCAGCCGCTGGTCGAGAATGCGATCCGGCACGGCGCCGTCCCCAACGGCGGCGTCGCGGAAGTGGAGATTGCCGCGATCCGTGCCGGCGACCTGCTGCACCTCGAAGTGCGCGACAACGGGCCCGGGTTCAGCGCCGACGCGAACGGGTCCCGCAACGGCTCCGGCAGCGGCCTGGGGATCGCGAATACGCGAGCTCGGCTGCTGGAGATGTACGGTCCCAGCCACCGCTTCGAATTGCAGAATGCGCCTGCGCCCGGCGGTGGTGCCCTCGCAATGATCGAGATTCCGTACTCCGACCATGCGCGCGATCATCGTTGACGACGAAGCGCCGGCCCGGCGGCGGTTGCGCGGCGTGCTGCAGCAGATCAGCAGCGTCACGCGCATCGACGAGTGCGCCAGCGGCCGGGACGCGGTCGAGCTGCTGCGCCGCGGCGCGCCCGACCTCGTTTTTTTGGACATCCAAATGCCCGATCTCGACGGCTTTGCGGTGGCTGCGGCTGCGAGCGAGGAGCGGCCGCCCGCGATCGTCTTCGTCACCGCCTACGACGAGCATGCGGTGCACGCATTCGAGATTCAGGCGTTCGACTACCTGCTCAAGCCATTCGACGATGAGCGCGTGATTGCCACAGTAAAGCGGGCCGAAGACTTCCTCGACTGGACCCGGCGCGAGGGCGGCGACAGCGCGGATCCTGCGCTGCGCGGTTTCGGCGACGTCACGGTCGATTTCGCGCGTCATCAGGTGCGGCGCGGCGGCCGCACCGCCGAGCTGCGGCCCAAGGAATACGCGCTGCTCGTCGCGCTCCTCAAGCGCGGCGGTCGTGTCGCGAGCCGGCTCGAATTACTGCAGGAAGTCTGGGGCTACGCCGAAGACGTGATGAGCCGGACGGTCGACACGCACGTCGCGATGTTGCGGCGCAAGCTCGAGCACGACCCCGCGCATCCGCGGCACATCGTCACCGTGCGAACTTTCGGTTACCGGATCGAACGCTAGCGAAACAACAGCCGGTCCGCGATCCGCTCGGCGATCGCGTCCGGTTCTCCACTCGAGCGGTTCGTGAGCACGATCACCGTCAGACGACGGGCGGGGAAGCGCATGATCGCGTTGTGAAATCCGCTCGTTTCACCGGTGTGGCGCCAGCGCTTTTCGCCGCGATAGGTGTCCACGAACCAGCCGAATCCATATTCCGTGACCGCACCCGCCGGGAGCTGTGGCGGGGTGGTGGCCAGCGCCATGGTCGCCGAGTCGACCAGCGCAGTGCCATCCAGCGCCCGATCCCAGCGCGTCATGTCGTCCACGTTCGTATAGATGCCGCCGTCGCCGAGCGTCGCGCTGGTGACGCTCTGGTCCGTTTGCTCGAACGAGCCGCCGCGTGGTGAATACCCGTACGCACGGTGCGGGACGGTGTCCGATCCCTCGACGTGCACGACGCTCGCGCGCATGCCGAGCGGGGCAAAGATTCTGGTCTGCACGAAATCGGGGAACGACATCCCCGAGACTCGCGCGACGATGATGCCGAGCAGCACGTAGCCGGAGTTGCTGTAGCGGTATTGGGCGCCGGGCGGGAAGTACGCGGAATCTTTCGTTGCAAGCAACGCCAGCACATCGCGGTCTTCGAGCTGCGTGGTGCGCGTTTCGGGAATCAGGTCCTCGTAGTCCCACAGTCCCGACGTGTGGTTGAGCAGGTGGCGCACCGTAACGGCCCGCGCGGCCGACGGCAATTCCGGAAGGAAATCCCGCACCGGCTGGTCATAGCGCAGCTTGCCGTCCTTGGCGAGCAACATCACGGCCATCGCGGTGAATTGTTTTGACACCGAAGCGAGCCGGTAGTCGGTCTCGGGCGTGGCAGCGACACGCCGCTCCAGATCCGCCATGCCAAACGCTTCGCGAATTATCACTCGCCCATCGCGAATCACCACGACGCTCGCGCCCGGAACAGCCGAGCCGGAATACGCGGAGAAGAGATCGTCAACGGTCACGCGCGGTTCCCTTCCGCTTCCGGTGGCGCACGAGGCGCACAGAGCGAGCATCAGGCCTTGGAGGCGGCGTACCACTCGTCCCAGGTCTCCGGCGCGGGGCCGATGGTGAGCTGCTGCTGATGGCGTACGAGAGGCATCCGCAGCAGCAGCGGCTCCAGACTGAGCTTCTCCAGCCACCGCTCGTCGCCGAGGATGGCGGAGCGGAGGCCAAGCTCTCCGAAACGGCGCGATTCGTGGTCCACGAGCGCCGCCACGCCGAACTGCTGCGCGAAGCGCCGCAGCTCGCCAACCGCCGCGGCGCGCTCGTTCAGGTCTACGAAATGCACCTTGATGCGCCGCTCGGCAAAGAACCGCAGGGCGGCACGTGTGCCGGCGCTCTTTTTGACGCCAAAGACCTGAACTTCCATGGCGCGTAATATATTCCCCGCCACCATGAGCCCCAGATCCAAAATCCTTGCCGCGGCGGTGCTGTTCTCGAGCGGCGGCGCGGCGATCAAGTTCTGCAGCTTCGGCGGGTGGCAGCTCGCGGCGTTCCGGGCGGCATTCGCGCTGATCACGATCTTTGTCCTGGTTCCGGAATCGCGGCGCGGCTGGACCTGGCGCACCGTACTCGTGGGCGTCGCGTATGCCGCCACCACGCTGCTGTACGTCCAGGCGAACAAGCATACGACGGCGGCCAGCGCGATCTTCCTGCAGTCCACCAGCCCGTTGTTCATCCTGCTGCTCGCGCCGCTGCTGCTGGGCGAGCACGCGACGCGCCGCGACATCGGCCAGATGGCGATCATGGCAGTCGGCTTCGGCCTGTTTTTTCTGGGGCTCGATCAGCCGTCGGCGACCGCGCCGAACCCGGCGCTCGGAAACGTGCTGGCCGCGATCTGCGCCGTGACGTGGGCGTTCACGGTGATCGGCTATCGCTGGCTGGCAGCGCGCGGCGCGTCGGTGGCGGCCGCGGCGGTATCGGGGAATCTGACCGCTTGCATCATCGCCTTAATCATGGCGCAACCGCTTGTGGCCGGCCGTCCCGTGGATTGGGCGGTCGTCGGGTTCCTGGGCGTGTGCCAGCTGGGCATCCCCTACCTCTTCCTCGCGCGGGCGGTGCCGCAGGTGCGCGCGCTCGAGGTGGGGCTCTTCCTTCTTATCGAGCCGGTGCTCAATCCGATCTGGGCGTGGCTCGTGCACGGCGAGAAGCCCGGCCCCGCGACGCTGGCGGGCGGGGCGCTCATCCTCGGTGCCACGGCCGTCCGCATGTTGCTCGATGCGCGCAAGACCGCAGGCGACACGGTCGTGGCGTAAAAAAAGGCCCGCCTTGCGGCGGGCCTCTGTACCATTGTTCTCTTCAATTGATCCCGAGTGCGCGCACGGCGTTGATCCGTCCCTTGCCGTAGTACGGATCGGTTCCGATGTCGCCGAGGTCATCGGCGCTCTGTTGGAGTCTCGCGCGGATCTGCGCTGCATTCGCGCCTGTCTGCGCCTTGATCAATGCCGCGAGGCCGGAAACGTGCGGAGCCGCCATACTCGTTCCGCTGGCGCCGACAACGAACGTACCCGTGCGACAAATCAGGAGCGGTGCGAACGTCGTTGTCCGCGAGCAGGCGGCATAGACGAATGACACGTTCGACCCACCTGGCGCGGCCACGTTAATCGCAGAACGGCCGAAATTCGTGTAACCGGTCGGCGCGTCGATGTTCGTCCAGGGGCCGTTGACGCCCACTTGAGCGGTGGGTCCCGTGGCGGCGACGCAGACGACGTTGGGGGAGTTGCAGTAGGTCGTGTAGATGTCGCCGTTGTGGTCCAGATCCGTCGTGTCATTACCAGCGGAGACCACAATCAACGTGCCGTTGCGGTTCGCGTAATTCGTCACGCGGTTGATGATGGAGCCGAACCCACCGGCGATCCGCTTATGGAATCCACCACCGAGACTCATGTTGATGATGTCAGCCCCGTGATCGGTTGCCCACAGGATCCCGTTGAGCACCGCGCTCGACGGACAGCTTCCGGTCCGGCTGCAGACCTTCACGGCCATGAGCGTCGTCTGGCTCGTAACCCCGGCGGCGGCAAGCGCGTTGCTCGCCACGGTCGCGGCGACGTGCGTGCCGTGGAAGTAGAGATCGGTGACGACGTTCCGCGTCGGGAAGTCCGCGTGCACCACGGAATCATCTGATGCAATGAACGACGTCGAGCGAGACAGATCGACGCGACCGTTCAAGTCGGCGTGGAGATAGTCAATCCCGGTATCCAGGATCGCGACGGTCACGTTCGACGAGCCCAGGTTTCCGGCCGCCCAGGCGAGGTTCGCACTGATGGCGCGCATATTCCATTGCCGCGCGAAGAAGAACGCAGTGGCCGGCGCGGCGGCGCTGCTGACAGAGGCGTCGGGCGCCGCCTCCACGACGACGTCGACCGGATCATCGAGTGTGAACGCGGCATCCTGCTCGAACGTCTGCACGTCGGTCCGGCGCGCGAGCACAGCCGCGGCGTTAGCGGTGATGCCGCTGACGAGGGCGATGCCGAGCTTAGGATAGCTGCTGACGACCGTGCCGCCCCGTACCGCCACGTCAGTCGCGAACGACAGCGGAACTCCGTTTCCCTTGAACATCACGAGGTACTGCCCTGAAATCGGCTCGATTGAGGAACTGGAAGCGGCGGCGAGTTGCAGGGAAGGCGTTCCGGCGGTGTTCGCTTGCGTTGCGGTATTGACGGCGGTCGGCGTGACCGGTGCGTACTCGACGCATGCGGCGGCGATAATCGCGCCGGTCACGGCAGCGACTCGTAAGACGTGTCTGTGCATAGTGCACTCCTCGGCTGGGGATGAAGCGGGGGCAGGGGCGCCGCAACTGGAGAAGCTGCCTGCGTTTCTGGACCTCCGCAAGCACGCGCGTCGCATGCTTTAGACGATCATTTCTTCGACCTCGCCGAGCGGATTGGCTTTCCGGCCCGCGCGCTCCATCGGCTTCTCCAACAAGCTGCGGTTCTGGTCCATCACGGTCCAGAAATCGATCGCGCGCTGTACCAGCTCGCGCGACGCCTCGCGCAGCGCGTCGCTCGCCTTTACCTGCCGGACATTGTTCTGCATGTCTTCGGCGTCCCAGCCGCGCGAATGCGCGATGAAGGGGAACTGCGGGAACACGTAGCCGAGCTCCGACCAGAACGTCATCATGCTGCCGGCCAGCGCCTGGATGTTGTCCTGGCCGCCCGTGATGATGAAAGCGGCGACTTTGTTGCGAATCAGCACCCGGTTGCGGATTGTGATCTGGTTCTGCACGCAGTTAAGTCGTTCTGCCATCTTGTAATAGAGAGACGAGGCGTTGCCCCACCGGATCGGCGTCGCGATGAGCACGACGTCCGCCCAGTGCACCAATCCCTCGTAAACGCTCGTCAGCTGGTCGTCGGGATCGCGCTCCGTGATGGCGCACGGCCAGGTGCACGCGTGGGATGCCTTGGAGTAATTGCCCTCGCAATGCCGGAAGTTCAGCGACCGTAGCTTGATCAGCTGCGTGTCAGCCTCGAGCTCGCCGGCGCGCGCTATCGCATGGTCGAGCAACGCTTCTGACGTGGAGAAACGTGGATTGGCGTCGTCCATCGCCGTGGTGGAAATGCCGAGCACTCGACAGGGGGCGCCTGGTTCCTTGGGGTGCTCATCGAGCAAATGACTCGGCTTGTGCTTCAGCAGCTTGCGAGGCGCGATCGGCGGGATCTGGACGTAGACGCCGTCAGGCCGCTCTTCGAGCGCGTACGCGGGCACCGGTTCCTCGTCGTAGCCGGCCGGGCCTTTTCCGGTGACCACGCTGTACTCCCATCCATGCCACGGACACGTCACGAACTCACCGTGCAGCCGGCCCTCCGAGAGCGGGCCGCCCTTGTGATTGCAGACGTCGGAGATTGCCGTGAGCCGGCCGTCGTGGAGAAACACGGCGATCCGATGGTGCTCGATTTTCACGGCGAACGGGACGCGGGCGAGGAGCTCGTCTTTCGAGCCCAGACGGTGAGAGGCGGCCATGCGGGTGCTCCGGGGAAAGGGAGTCGCTCAATGCTATATTGCAGCCCCCATGCCCGCCTCCCGCTCCCGCATCGGCGTCATCTTCTTCACCGTCCTGATCGATCTGATCGGCTTCGGCATCGTGCTGCCGATCCTGCCGTTCTACGCGCAGCGCTTCGGCGCCGCGGGCCTGGGGTACGGCGGCGTCATCGGCGTCTTCTCGCTGATGCAGTTCGTGTCGACGGCATTGCTCGGCAAGCTCTCGGACCGGATCGGCCGGCGGCCGGTGTTGCTGACGACTATGCTGGTCAACGCGGTCGGCTACACGCTGTTTGCGTTCGCGGGCTCGTACTGGGTCCTGTTCCTGTCGCGCGTGGTCTCGGGCTTTGCCGGTGGCAACATCTCGGCGGCGCAGGCGTACATCGCCGACATCACGTCGCCGGCGGAGCGTTCGCGCGGCATGGGGATGGTGGGTGCCGCCTTCGGCATCGGCTTCAGCCTCGGCCCGGCGATCGGCGGCTTCGCGGCGCACTTTGGCGGCACCACCGCTCCCGGCCTCGTGGCGGTCGGCCTGTCGCTCGCGAACTTCGTGTCGGCGTACTTCGTCCTGCCCGAGTCATTGAAGCACGAACTTCGCGTCAGGCGTCCCATCCTCGATTTGGGGCACATCGGCGCAGCGATCGCGCGGCCGCGGCTGCGCCCGTTGATGGCCGTATGGGCCCTGGTGCCGCTCGCCTTCGCCGGCTACACCGTTGCCCTGCCGCTCTGGGCGAATGCCACGCTCGGCTGGAAAGAACGCGAGCTGGCGATTCTCTTCACGATCATCGGGGTCACCGCGGCGTCGGTGCAGGGCTACTTCTTCGGGAAGCTGGTGCGGCGCACGGGCGAACGCACGCTCGTGATTGCCGGCACGTTCGGCATGGCGCTCGCCATCACGGTCGTGCCGTATCTGCCCAGCTCCGCCTTGCTGTACGGCTGGACTTTCGTGCTCGCCGTTTCAAACAGCGTCTTCGCTCCGGCGGCGACGGGACTGGTGTCGGTGTACGCCGAGCCGAACGAGCAGGGCACCGTGCTCGGCGCGGCGCAGGCGATCGGCGCGCTCGGCCGGGCCGCAGGACCGCCGCTGATCGGGACCGTCTACGATATTGTGAGCCCGATCACCTCCTTTCTGATCGCCGGCGCGATCATGATCGCGGCCGGCCTCGCGGCGATGGGACTCGCGCCAACTCCGCAGCACGCGATCCCTGGTCACACGCCGGCTGCGCCGCCCGCCCCGCCGGCCCCTGCCTCCGAGGCTTAACGGGGTCTTAGCTTCAACGTCAAAGAGCCAGACTTTTCACGGAGCAACCGATGCACAAGCGGATGACGATCACACTTGCGGCACTCACTCTCGTTGCGGTGGGCGCATGCAATCAGGATCCCACCGGCGCCGGCACGAACGAGCTGGTGCTCGCGCAGAATGCTCAATCGATTGCGGACAACGTGGCGGCCACACCCGGCGGCGGCACCACCTGCGAAGGTTGGTTTAGACGACTGCTCGATACACTCCGGACCACGGACAATCCCGTCGCGCGCGCGTACCTCGATTCGGCCCGTGCCAACCGCGATTCGGCGTGGGCCGCGTTCCAGGCGGGCGATACCGCCGCGGCTCGAGCGTATCGTCGCACGGCGTTCCGGGACGTGCTGTCGGCCGTGATCGAGATCTTCCCCAACGCGCCGGAGCGCACCGGTCTCGCGGTGGACAACGCGATCGACAGGATCGAGAAGTTCCTGGGCGGCCGCGATGCGCCGCGGATCCGCGCGGTTCTGGCGCACGTGAAGGAGCTACGGGTCGAGGCCGATCAGGCGTTTGTCGGAGGGGACAAGGTGACGGCGCTCGCGCTCAACCTGCGGGCGATGCAGATCCTGCATCGGCTCGTGGAGCATATCCGGTACGCGAACCACGACCACGATGCGACGGCAGATGGAGAGATGGAAGCTGTAGGCTATTGAGGACAGCAGCGGGCCACAGGTCAACGGGGGTTGGGACACGAGTTCGTCCTGACTCCCGTTGCCCGTTTTGCACAGCCTAGCCATCCCTGCGCATCCTCGGGCATATTTTCGGTCCCCCTTGCAGGAGCGTTGCGCCCGTATGCGCGTGTACAAGACTCCGGAAATTCGCAACGTGGCCGTCGTTGGCCACGGCGCGAGCGGCAAGACCTCCCTGGTCGATGCGCTGGCGTTCGTGGCCGGAACGAGCAAACGACACGGCTCCGTAAAAGATGGGACCGCCCTCACCGATTACACCGCTGACGAAATCGAACGCAAGTACTCCATCAACCTCGCGCTGGCCGTCGCCGAGTGGATGGACACGAAGATCAACCTGATCGACACCCCCGGATATCTGGACTTCACCGGCGATGCCCTCGCCGGCGTGTACGGCGCCGACGCCGCCGTCGTGGTGCTGTCCGCGACCGCCGGCGTCGAAGTGGGGACCGAGAAAGTGTGGGATTACTGCGAGCGGCGGGCGCTGCCGCGTCTCTTCTTCGTGTCGCTGATGGACAAGGAGCACGCCGACTTCGAGCGCGTCTACAATCAGATCAAGGAACAGTTGACGCCCAAGGTGATCCCGGTGGAGATCCCGGTCGGCGAAGGACTGGAATTCCACGGGATCATCAATCTCTTCTCGAAGAAGGCGCACCTGTACAAGAAGGGCACGAAGGCGGGCGAATACGACGAAGTCGACGTCCCCGACGAGTACAAGGATCGCTTCGAGAAGTACTCGCAGGAGCTGATCGAAAGCATCGCCGCGACCGACGACACGCTGCTCGAGCGCTACCTCGGCGGCGCAGAGATCGGCCGCGAAGAAGCGATCGCCGCGATGAAGGCCGGCATGGCGAAGGGGGAGCTGTTCCCGCTGTTCTGCGGCGCCGCCGAGCTGACGTATGGCACGCGGGCGTTACTCAACAAGCTCGTCGAGCTGTGCCCGGCGCCGCAGGAACGGCCGCCCGTTGAGGCCCAGAAATGGGGTAGCGCGGAGCGGATCACGCTCACCGCGGACGACGCGGGGCCACTGGCGGCGCAGGTGTTCAAGACCGTCTCCGAGCCCCACGTCGGGGACGTGACGCTGTTCCGGATCTTCTGCGGCCACGTGAAAAACGGTCAGGATGCGTGGAACGCGCCGCGTGAGCTGTCGGAGAAGCTCAACCATCTGTGCGTCGGCGTCGGGAAAGAGCGCATCGAGATCGCGGAGCTGCATGCGGGGGACATCGGCGTCGTGGCGAAGCTCCGCGACACCCATACCAACGACACGCTGTCGACCAAGGATAAAGGCCTGGTCCTGCCGAAGATTCCGTTCCCCGAGCCGGTCATCACGGTCGCCGTCGAGGTCAAGCAGCGCGGCGAAGAGGACAAGCTCTCGACCGGCCTCCACAAGCTGCACGAAGAGGATCCGACGTTTCATCACGAGTACAACGGGGAGCTGGCGCAGACGCTCATCCGCGGGCTCGGCGAGCGGCATCTGGAGATCATCGTGGGCCGGCTGGCCCGGAAGTTCGGCGTGCACGCGCAGACCGCGAAGCCGAAGGTCGCCTATCGCGAAACGTTCCGCGGCAAGTCGGAAGGGCAGGGCAAGCACAAAAAGCAGACCGGCGGGCGCGGCCAGTACGGCGACTGCTGGATCCGGATCGCGCCGCTGCCGCGCGGATCCGGCGTTCAGTTTGTCGATGAGATCGTGGGCGGCGTGATCCCGCGGCAGTACATCCCCGCGGTCGAGCGCGGCGTCGTCGAAGCGGCGCACAAGGGGCCGATCGCCGGGTATCCCGTCGTGGACTTCAAGGTGGAGCTGTACGACGGCTCCTATCACGACGTCGATTCCAACGAGATGTCGTTCAAGATGGCCGGCATCCTGGCCTTCCGAAACGTGAGTCCCGGTGCACGACCCGTTCTGCTGGAGCCGATCATGGAGGTCGAGGTCTGGACGCCGGACGACTATCAGGGCGCGGTGATGGGGGACCTCTCCTCACGGCGCGGCCACATCGTCGGCACCGAAAAGGATGGCCGGCTTACCAAGGTGAAAGCGCTGGTCCCCGAAGCGGAGCTCGATCGCTACGCGACGACGCTGCACTCGATCACGCATGGGCGCGGCACGTACAGAATGAAGTTCCACGTCTACCAGGACGCGCCGCCCGACGTCGCCGCGAAGATTACGGAGGCGCGCAAGAAAGAGGTGGAAGAAACCAGGGCCTAGGATGACCGCTCGCTGGCTGCGCCTGTGGTTCGGATTCTCGGATCCGGTCGGTCGAGACACCTACGTGCGTCATGGCCTCGGCCTGACGGCGTTCAAGTACGGCATCGACGCCCTGCTCGTGTGGCGGTTTGCGGGCATCGTCTGGACTCCGCTCAACTATCTCTCTCCCTTGCTGACCACGCGGCAAGCGTTGCTGCGCGGCGCGCCGGCGTGGCTCTTGCCCCTCATGGCGGTCATCGCGCTGCCGTTCCTGTGGATCGGGGTGAGCATGACGATGCGGCGCGCCGTCGATGCGGGCGCCAGCCCCTGGGTGGCACTGCTGTTTTTCGTGCCGGGACTGAATCTGGTGTTGATGCTGGCGTTGTGTCTCCCGCCGTCGAGGCCGCGCGGCATCTCGACCACTCAGAGCGCGGTCGCAGACGATCGCTTTAAGAGCGCGATGCTGGGTGTCGCCGCGTCATTGGCGATCACGTTCCTCTCCATTGCCGTTGCGGTGTACTTGCGTCGCCGCTACTCGGCAGGGCTGTTCCTCGGCGCGCCGTTCACCATCGGTTACATCAGCTCCTACATCTACAACTACCGCGCAGACCGCGCCCCGGGGCAGTCGATCACGTTAGCGCTCGCGAGCGTGACGATTGCCGCGGGAGCAATGGTGGTGTTCGCCCTGGAAGGGTTGATCTGCATCGGCATGGCGCTGCCGCTCGCGTGGATCGTCGCGTGGCCCGGTGCAGTGCTGGGCCGCATCATGGCACGGCGTGCCACGTTTGCTCCGACCGGTGCGGGAATGGCTCTGCTCGTCCCGCTGTTTCTCGGCATCGAACCCCATCGGGCGCCACCCTCGCACGAGGTCGTCACGGTGGTCGAGATCGCGGCGCCGCCGGACGTCGTGTGGCGGCACGTCGTCACCTTCCCCGAGCTGCCGCCGCCGACCGAGGTCCTGTTTCGCGCCGGTGTCGCGGCGCCGCTCCGAGCGCGGATCGAAGGCACGGGCGTCGGCGCTGTGCGCTACTGCGATTTCACGACTGGGAGCTTCGTCGAGCCGATTACGGCGTGGGACGAGAACCGCTTGCTCGCCTTCGACATCATCGCCCAGGCGCCGCCGATGACCGAATGGAGCCCGTACCGGAATGTGAACCCACCGCACCTGGACGGGTACTTCCGTGCGACCCACGGTGAGTTCCGGCTCACGCCCCTCCCGGGCGGTCGCACGCGCCTCGAAGGGCGCACGGCGTACGTGGTGGATATGTTCCCACAGCGCTACTGGACACTGCCGGCGGGCCGCATCGTCGCGGCCATCCACGAGCGCGTCTTGCGACACATCGCGGCCCTGGCCGAGGAGGAAGAGCCCTGATGAGAGCGACCGTGCTCTGTATCACCCTTGCCGTCGCAGCGGCCTGCCAGCCCGTCGAGCGGAAGCGGCAGGTCGCCAACGTGCCGGACACCACCGCGGCCGTCGATACCGCGAGGGTCCCGCCGCCACCGCCCGCCGCGCCGGGCGCCACCCGCATGCTGACGGTGGCCGGCTTCTCCACGCCGGAGTCGGTGCTGCACGACTCGACGCAGGACATCTACTTCGTCTCGAATGTCAACGGCTCCCCGACGGTGAAGGACAACAACGGCTTCATCAGCCGGGTGCGGCCCGACGGGGCGATTGAGAACCTCAAGTTCATCGAGGGTGGCCGCGCGGGAGTGACTCTCAATGCGCCGAAGGGCCTGGCGCTGCTCGGCGACACGCTGTGGGTGACGGACATCGACAGGATCCGTGCGTTCAATGCGCGCACCGGGGCCCCGCTGGACAGCGTCAGGCTCGACAGCGCGGGCGCCGTCTTTTTGAACGACATCGCGATCGCCACGACCGGTGCGATCTACATCACCGATACCGGGATTCGGTTCGACGACGTCGGCAACGTGCTGCATCCCGGCCCCGACCGCGTGTTCCGCATCGGTCCGGATCGCAAGGTGACGATCGCGGCGAAGGGCGACAGCCTGGGGTGGCCGAACGGGATCACGGTGGACCCCGTGGGCAAACGGTTCATCATCGTGTCGTTCGGGCCGGCCAAGTCGGTGCTGGCGTGGAAGCCGGGGGACAAAGCGCCGAAGGTCATCGCCAAGGGCGCCGGCGGCTTCGACGGCGTCGAGATAGCGGGCACGAGGATCCTGGTGTCGAGCTGGACGGATTCGACCGTGTCAGCGTACGAGACCGGACAGGAAGTGAAGGTGATCACCGGCGTGCCGAGTCCCGCCGACATCGGCTTCGACGCGAAACGGAATCGCGTGCTGATTCCAATCTTCACGGGAAATCGCATCGAGATTTGGCAGTTGAAGTAAGCACCGAAGAGACACCGAGGCTTTGTGATTGCGTCGTGAGGGTCGTCACACGGCCTGCGGCCACTCCGTCGCGGGTATCGTTACCTCCGCCTGTGTGTGGGGTTCTTCTAGGCACACCCATGCAGAGGAGGTCGCTATGCGCGAATCCTCACTGCTGTCTCTCATGGAGCGCCGCCGCGTACTGCTCGATCAGGCGAGCGCCGCCCTCCGTGGCCACATCGTCGGGTTGTGGCGCTTGACTGATGGGGGACACACCGTGATCGAGATCGTCAGCCCCCCCGACGCGCCGCCGCAGCTGCTTGAGCTTGATCTCGGTGGACTGCTACACCAATGGGGTCGCCGGGCAAAACCTGAAAGCCGGTGGGTCGGGTGCCGCACGGCCACGACCCTTTGGCACGTCGCGCCGGTGCGCCTCGATCCGCCGGAGCCGCCACCCTCCGGCATCGAGCGCCGCAGCCCCGAACGGCTCGTGATCGGGCTCGCCGGACTCTCCCTCGGCGCGTTGGAGCGGATCTGGCAGGCGGCTGACCAGGCGACAGTCTATCTCTGCGCCGCCCTCGAAGTCCTCGAGGGCTGCTTGGGGAGGGTCCGCCTGGCCGACGGCCTCAGTGTCGCCGCCCGCGCTCACTTGCTCGCCGACCTCGCCGGCGTCGCCGACGCGATCGACGTGGCGCTGAGAACGTGACCTTTCACTTCGTTCCCCCTCTCCGCCTCGCGGAGAGGGGGTCAGCGGCTCACAGGGCGTTGATGACGCTCGTCACGCGGGGTCGGGCCGCACGCATGAGCAGTGTTACCTCTGGCCATGTGTGGGGTTCTTCTAGAGACACCAACCGAGGAGTTCGCGATGGGCGAATCCTCGCTTCTCAGTCTCTACGAGCACCGCAGCGAGCTGTTGAACCAGCTGAGCACCGCCCTCCGCGGCCGTACCGTGGCGCTGTGGCGCGTCGCCCGCGGCGGACTGGCAATGACCGAGGCCGTGAGCCGGCGGCCGCCGCCCGCGGGTGCTGTGGAGTTCGACGTCGCTGGAGTGCTGCGACGCTGGGGGAGGCTGGCTCTTCCCCAAAGTCTGTGGATCGGATGTCGCGTCGATGCCGATCGTTGGCACGTCGCTGCAGTGCGAAACGACCCTCCTGCGCCGCCACCGACTGGCCTTGAGCGTCGCAGCCCCGAGCGGCTGGTGGTCGAGCTCGGCGGGCGGTGCCTTGGGGCTCATGAGCGCGCGTGGTTGGCAGTCGATCGGAGGAGCGTTTTCCTCTGGTCCGCGCTCGATCTGCTGGAGGATTGCGCGGGACGCGTTCGAACGGAGCAGGGGCTTTCGGACACCGGGCGGGCCGACGTCCTCGCCGATCTCGCGAGCGTCAAGGACGTGATAGAGGGCGCGTTGCAGGCCTAGACCGCCGGCTCCTGCTGCGTAAGGCAATGGATCGTTCCGAGTCCCCAGACGAGGTCCACCGCGTGGATCCCGACGACAGGGCGGTCGGGGAACAGCTCGGCGAGGATGCCGAGTGCGATGCGGTCCTTGGGATCGTTGAAGGTCGGCACGAGCACCGCGGCGTTGGCGATGTAGAAGTTGGCGTAGCTCGCGGGTAGCCGCGCGCCCTCGAAGTAGAGAGGGGCGGGCATCGGGAGGTCGACGACCTCGATGCTCGCCCCTCTTTCCAGATGCATGCCCAGCAGCCGCTCGCGGTTTTCCGCGAGCGGCCCGTAGTTCACGTCCTTCGGATTGTTCTCCCGACACAGCACCACCGTCCCGGGCTTCACGAAGCGGCACAGATCATCCACGTGGCCGTGCGTATCGTCGCCGGCGATCCCTTTGCCCAACCACAGCGTGTTCGTGATGCCCAGGGTGTCACGGAAGACCGTCTCGATGTCCAGGCGCGACATGCCGGGATTGCGTGCCTGCACGTGCTGATCGAGCAGGCACTCCTCGGTGGTCAACAGCGTACCGCGGCCGTTCACGTCGATGCTGCCGCCCTCGAGGACGATTTTGCCATCGATCAGCGGCCGCTTGAATCGCTTCGCGGCGCGCCCCGGAATCTTGTCGTCTTTCTTCCAGTCCTTGTACTTCGCCCAGGCGTTGAAATGGAAGCGCGCGATCGCCAGGAGCGGCGACGCACCAACGGTGCGAACGAATAGCGGGCCGAAGTCGCGAGTCCAGCCTCGGTTCGTGGGAAAACGCAGGAAGTCGACGCGCGCGAGGTCCACGCCGACTTTTTTCAGGATCCGGCCGGCTTGGGCCTGATGTGCCGCGGAGTTGACGAGAATGTGGACGGTTTCGCGGGACGCGAGCGCGCGAACGATCTCGCCGTAGACCCACGGGATCGGCGGGAATTTGCCGGGCCAGTCGGAGACGTTGTGCGGCCAGCCGATCCAGGTCGCCGCATGCGGCTCCCACTCGGCCGGCATGCGAACGCTGTTAATCGGTCAGGAACCGGTGCTGAATGTCGCCGTACGCGTCGATACGCCGGTCGCGCAGAAACGGCCAGCTGCGCCGGACTTCTTCGATGCGGGCGAGATCGACCTGGGCGAGCACGAGCGCCTCGTCGTCCGCGGCTTCCGCGATGACCACCCCGAACGGATCGCACACGAACGAGTGGCCCCAGAATTCGACCCCTGCGCCCCCTCCCCCCCCCCCCCCTTCACCGCCCAACCGCTCGACGCCGACGCGATTCACCGCGGCGACCCAGCAGCCGTTGGCGATCGCGTGGCTGCGTTGGATCGTCTTCCAGGCGTCCAGCTGCTGCTCGCCGTACTGCTCCTTCTCAGACGGATGCCAGCCGATCGCGGTGGGATAGAGGAGGATGTTCGCCCCCTGTAACGCGGTGATCCGGGCGCCCTCCGGATACCACTGATCCCAGCACACCAGCGCTCCGATCGGGCCGACCTTCGTGTCGAACGCGCGAAAGCCGAGGTCGCCGGGTGTGAAGTAGAACTTCTCGTAGTAGGAGGGGTCGTCGGGGATGTGCATCTTGCGATAGATCCCCTTGACCTTGCCGTCCGCGTCGATCACCGCGGCGGTGTTGTGGTACAGCCCCGCGGCGCGGCGCTCGAACAGCGACGCGATCACGACGACGCCGTTTTCCTTCGCGATCTTGCCGAGCGTCTCGGTGGTCGGCCCTGGAACCGCTTCGGCGAGATCGAAGAGTGCGTGGTCCTCGCGCTGGCCGATGTACTGCGTGCGAAACAGCTCCGGCAGGCACACGAGCGTCGCGCCCTGCTCTGCGGCCTCGCGGATCCGGGCGACGGCTTTACCGAGGTTGGCCTCCGGATCGTCGCTCATGCTCATCTGCACGAGGCCGACCTTGAACTGCATGGGGAGCGAGCCGGACATGGACGGTAGAGTACTACGATTGTTCACAGGCTGAAAGCCTGTGCTCGGTCATCAGCGTCCTAAGGAGCGCGTGTGAGGCGGGCGAGCCAGATATCTTCGCGAGACTCCACCGTGCGAATCAGAACGCGCTGGCCGTCGCGCGTCACGCCGAACCCTTCTACTGGCCGGGGGATGGTGCCCGCGCGCTCGATCTTTCCGGCGCCACGGATGCGATACACCGTGGCGGACCCTTGCGTCTCTGCCACGGCAATCAAGAGCGAGCGGTCGGCCAGCCAGAAGATACCGTCCACACCCTCGCCAAAGAACGTTGCCCAGCGCGTTGCGCGGCCCTCCGGTAGCGAGATCTCGTGCACCAGGATCGAGTCGCCGGTCGCGTTCCATCCCCAGGTTGCGAGCCTCGCATCGGAGGGTGCCGCCAAAACTCCGAACAAGCGCGCATCGCCCTCCGGCTGCGCCAGAGTACGCGGCTCACGTTCGCCGGGTCGCTGCACGTTGAGCCCTGCCGTTGCCGTCACAATCCATGCCCAACCACCGCCGCTGAGTGGGTCGGCATCGCGCACCGTTGCGTCGCTGACCGCAACCGCACCCACGCGGGTTCCCGTGCGTGAATCCGCGGTCACGAAGCGCCACGCTCCGCGGTCGCGCTCGACGTACCAGAACGACGTACCATCCGGCGTCCAGCCGAACAGGTTTCGGTTTACTTCCCCAGGTGGCATATGCACCACCTCTCCACCGCCCGCGAGAGGCACGACGGCGAAAGCAACCCGCTCCCCAGCGGTGCTTGCCACAAGCCGTCTCAACAGGAACCGGCTGCCGTCCGGCGATAGCGCGGTCTCGATTGACGAAGTGGAGGAGAAACGCGGGTTCGCGGGGAAGCGCCCGTGGAGTGCGTCGGAGAGGCTCAGCGCCCAGAGGTCGTGCTGGGACGTTCCGTCGCCGAACGCTAGAGCCTCCCCATCCGCCGTCACGTCGAAACCCCCTCTGAACCCTGTGACCACGGTGTCAGGATGCCCAAACGTTCCTGTTCGCGAATCGATCGGGACGCGGATCACCCCCCCCGCCACCTGAATCCATAGGGCTTCGGACGACACACGAGCGACGCGTCGTTGCCACGACGCTCCCACCTCGCGCGACGTTCGAAACGCGTCACGGCGGCGACCCTGCCGGTCCACGATCAGCCACGCCGAGCCATTCTGGGCGGCAAAGCGGGCGAGAACCCAACGACCGCCGGACAGCGGCCACGCACCGGCGAAAAAGTCGGCGGGACCTCGATCGATCCGAATCGTGTCGTGCGCCACACCGTCGAGCGTCGCCACCCTCACTGACGTCGCGCCGACGAGTAGCACTGAGTCGCTTCCGGGGAAGAATGCGCCAGGGAAGTAGCCGATGCCGGGAACGCCGAGGAATCGTGGAGAGCCGCCAGCCGCTGGTGCGATGTAACACCCGTAGCGCGACCCCAACGTCCCGACGAAGAGCAAGAAGCGGCCGTCGGGGCTCGAGCTGATGGAATACAACGCCGCGGCGCCGTCAACGACGCGGCGTGGAGGACCACCGCCGATCTCCTGGAGATCGATGCCGTGGACGCACGAGCCACCGGTACAGTTGGTTACGACATACGCCAGTCGCGTACCATCGCCCGAGAGCGCCGGTATCATGGCATTGCCCGTGGCCGTCACCTGTGTCGGGTCACGCACGGCGAATACCGGGGCGCCCGCATGCGTACGCGAACGTGCGCCGAGCCAGAGACTCACCGCGAGTGCGAGCGTGGCCACGATGGCCGCCGCGATCGCCACGCGGCGCCGCCGCTCACCAGCGATCGAGACAGCGTGCGCGGTCGCGAGCGCGGCAGCGAACTCCCCCGCCGTGGTGAACCGGTCGGCCGGCAGCGGCGCCAGCGCCTTCGTGATCGCGGCGTGGACACCTTCCGGGACCCCATTCGCTCCCCGCATCGTCTGGATTCGAAGCTCCGGCGATTCGCCTGCCAGCATTTCGTAGACGACGGCCCCCAGAGAGTAGACATCGGAGCGGGGATCGAGTACGCGGCCACCCGCCCGCTGTTCCGGGCTCATGTACCGCGGTGTGCCGAGTGTTACTCCGTCCTGCGGGAGCCGCCCTCCCCCGGCCTCGGTCACCGCCAGGGCGATGCCGAAGTCCGCCAGGATCGCTTCCCCCTCGTGCAACAGGATGTTCTCCGGTTTGATGTCCCGATGGATCACACCGTGGCGGTGCGCATGGTCCAACGCGCTCGCCACCTGCGCCGCGATGCGCATGGCCTCTTCGACCGTGAGGCGGCGCTTGCGTGTGAGTTTGTCGCGGAGGGACTCGCCGCGGACGTAGGGCAGCACATACCAGAGGAAGCCGTCGCTCTCACCAGAGTCGATCAGCGTGAGGATGTGGGGGTGATCGAGTTGCGCGCTGATGCGGATCTCTTGAAGAAACCGCTCGGCGCCGAGCGCCGCGGCGAGCTCGCCGTGCAGAACCTTGAGTGCGACCTCGCGGTCGTGTTTCCCGTCGCGTGCCAGGAAAACCGTGGCCATCCCGCCGCGACCCAGTTCACGCACGATCTCGTATGTGCCGAGGCGCGTTCCGGGAGGCGGTGCGGCAACCTCTGCGAGCCGGCTCAGGAGCGGGGCAGCGAAGGCGTCGACGGCGTCATCGAGGAAGCCGGCCTCCGTCTCAGTCGCTCGCAGCAAGCGCTCGACTTCCAATCGGAGCTCCAAGTCGCCGGAGGACGCGCGCGCGACGAACGCCGCCCGGTCGTCGCCGCTCAGCTCCAGTGCCTCGTCGAGCAGCGCCTCGACCTGCTTCCAGCGCGCGTGAGGTGTGCCCGTCACTGGCTCCTCCCGCCTAGGGGGCATCGGCGCGAAGCTCGAGATAGAGCCAGCCCCGCGCCTTCACCCAGTCCCGTTCCACGGTTCGCGTCGTCACGCCCAACGCCGCGGCGGTTTCCTCTTCGCTGAGACCGCCGAAGAAGCGGCACTCGACGACCTGGCTCAGGCGCTGGTTCAGCGCCGCCAGCCGCTCCAGCGCCTGATCGAGCGCCACCAGAAACTCGCCGCGCTGGGCCACGGTCGCGTCCTCGGTCAACGGCACGCGCTGTAGGCCGCCGCCCCGGCGCAGCGCGCGATAGCGGCGGGCGTAGTCCACCAGCACGCGGCGCATCGCCCGGGCGGCAACCGCCAGAAAGTGGGCCCGGTCCTTCCACTCGATCTGCGTCTGATCCACGAGCCGGAGATAGGTCTCGTGCACCAGACCGGTCGTGCCGAGCGTATGACCGGGTCGCTCGGCCCTGAGCTGGCGATGTGCCATCAGCCGCAGCTCCGCATACACCAGCGGCAGCAGCTGATCCATCGCCTCGGGATTGCCGTGCCGCAGTTGGACGAGAAGGTCAGTGATCGACTGGCTATCGTCGCGGGCGGCCCGCTCAGGGCTTTGCATAAGAACCGCCGGTGGCCGGGCGTGAGGAAGATCCTAGGCTAAACATGGGACTGGTCGGGGGGGTCCGCAAATGTCGGGTTCCGACCCGACTTTGCGCCTATAGAGAGAGGACGACCTTCGACATGTGGGAGCAGCCATGAACAGGATCACCGCATTCCTCGTCTCCGCCGCGGCCGTTCTATCAGCCTGCGATGATCGTGGGCACTCACGGAGCCCGGTCGGGCCGACGGCATCCGTGGGGTTCGAGGCACGCGGAGCAGTATTCGGCTCGAAGATCATCTTCGCGACCGATCGGGACGGCCCCGATCCAGCCGGGAATTTTGGCAACCAAGAGATCTATGTCATGAACGCGGACGGCACGGACCAGCGCCGACTGACGGACAACGGTGCCATAGACGGCGTGCCGGCCTGGTCGCCGAACGGCCAGAGGATCGCCTTCCATAGCACCCGGGCCAACCCCGGACCCCCGCCACTCGCCATCGACATTTTTCTAATGAATGCCGATGGCACTGACCAGACTCAGCTCACGAACCTCACCACCTTGGGTCTAGGAGGGGCCGTAGACCCCGTCTGGTCTCCGGATGGGCAGCGGATTGTCTTCAGCAGTTTTGCGGCACCGCGGGAGGTTTTCGCCATCAACGTGGACGGCACGGGGCTGACCAACCTCACCAACCATCCGGCGCGGGACGCTGACCCCGACTGGTCGCCCAACGGCCGGGAGATCGCGTTCACCAGCACTCGGGATGGTAACCGCGAGATCTACGTAATGAACGCGGACGGGTCCGAACCGCGGCGGCTGACATTCTCAGCGGCCATCGACGAACGCCCCGCCTGGTCGCCCAACGGCCGCGAGGTCGCATTCGCGAGCAATCGGGACGGCAACTTCGAGATCTACGTGATGCACGCCGACGGCTCGGCGCCGACGCGAGTGACCCTCGACGCGGCGGAGGATACCAGGCCCTGTTGGTCGCCCGACGGCAAGCAGATCGTGTTCGACCGTCGGGTGGAGACCGGTCACTTCGAGGTGTTCGTCATGAACGCGGATGGAACGAACCAGACTCGCCTCACGACGTCGCCGCCGGGTGCATTCAGCGGATTTGCCAGCTGGGGCCAAGGGCGCGCACAGATGGAGGTGGCGCCGTGAAAACCCGCATACTCCTCGCCCTGTCCATCGCCTTCGTCGCGGCAGCCTGCACCGCGGAACCCGGGATTCCCACCGCTCCCCGCGCGAGCGTCATTGGCCCGGCCTCGGACCTGAGCGGTACGCCGATCATCCTCCGCGGCACGGTCGTGACGCCGGACGGCGTCATCAAGCACGGCTACGTCGCCATCGTAGGCGGCCGGATCGCTGCGGTCTCAGACAAGCAACCCGACATCGATGGTGCCGTTTCCGTCAACACGGACGGCATCATCCTGCCGGGCTTCGTCGATGTGCATAACCACGTACCGTGGAACATACTGCCTCGCTGGACCCCCGGCCGCACGTTTACGAATCGGAATCAATGGCGCACTGACCCGGAATACGCTCGGGTCGTCAACGGCCCGTTCGACCGCGTCTCGGCCACCCACTTCTGCGACATGAACGCCTGGGGCGAGCTCCGTGCGCTGGTCGGCGGGACGACGTCGATCCTCGCGACCTATCAGGTCGCGTGTATCCACGGTCTGGTGCGTAACCTCGACTACAACAGCGGCTTCTACGGCACGACGGAGCTCAACCGCGAGCACATCTTCAACGTGATCGACATGCCGCCGGCCGACGACCCCGCCGGACGCGCGGCGTTCGTGGGAGCCGCCCGCTTCTTCATCGCTAATCCGTTTT
Organism: Gemmatimonadales bacterium; assembly: GCA_035637435.1. Lineage (GTDB taxonomy): Bacteria > Gemmatimonadota > Gemmatimonadetes > Gemmatimonadales > GWC2-71-9 > 20CM-2-65-7. The sequence continues at coordinate 12,441 of DASPXD010000037.1, read as the reverse complement.
ACGAGGCGCTCGCGGTTCACCTCGCGGAGGGTACGGACGCCGCCGCGCTCGAAGAATTCACGTTCGTGCGGTCGCAATCACTGCTCAACCCGAAGGGCGTCGTGATCCACGGTATCGCCCTCGGGCCCGACGATTTCCGGGCGATGGCCGCTACGGGCACCGCCCTCGTGTGGTCTCCTCGCTCGAACATTGAGCTGTAAGGGACGACCGCGGACGTTGCCGCGGCGCTCGGTGCGGGCGTCGAGGTAGCGCTCGCGCCCGACTGGGCCATTACCGGCAGCAGCAACATGCTCGACGAGCTCAAGGTCGCCGCGCTGTGGAATCGTGAGCACCTTGCCGGCCGCCTCACCGACCGGCAACTCGTGGAAATGGCCACCTCGGTGCCCGCACACATTGTCGGCGTAGACGATGAGGTTGGCGCAATCCTCGTCGGACTACGCGCCGACCTGCTTGTGATCGGTGGCGACGACCACAACGACGCCTATCGCGCCGTGATCGACGCTACGCCCGCGGACGTGCGGCTGGTTCTGATCGAGGGCATACCGCTGTACGGCGATCTCGAGCTGATGGAGCGTTTTTGGGCCGTTCCCGACCTCGAAGACCTTCCCGTCCCGGGTGCGCCGAAGACACTCGCGACGCCGGCTGCGGTGATCGTGGTTGCGGCCCTCGCCGCCCGATTGCAGGGGGCGCTGCAGGCGGAGGGCACATCGCTTGCACCGCTGACGGAGCCGAGGTGACGGTCGACTAAGGCCGCCCGCATCAGACGGCCGGCAGAGCCCGCGCGGCGCCCGACTCCAGCGTAAAGGTCTCCACGACCACGCTGCCGCCGAGCGAGCCGCCCGTGCCTGCGGCGCTCCCCAGGTCCGACCCGAAATACGCCTCTTCGCCGTGCTGGCTCAGGTCGAGCCCCGCGCTCTCCTCGGGCACGTCCGCCCGCGCGCCGATCGTCACCTGCACGAGCTTGAGGATCCCGAGCGTCCCGAGTCCGGCGAACGCGACGGTGGCGAGGACGGCGAGCAGCTGCACGCCCATCTGGCCGGCATTCCCCGCGAGCAGACCGTCGCCGCCGGCGGGATTCATGAGCTTGGTGGCGAACACGCCGGTCAGGAGCGCCCCGGCAGTTCCCGCGAGTCCGTGGCAGGAGAACACGTCGAGCGCGTCATCGAGCTTGGTCCTCGACCGAATCTGAATGGCCGTGTAGCTGACGCCGGCTGCGAGGATTCCGATCAGGAGCCCGGACATCGGGGTCACGTATCCAGCCGCCGGGGTAATGCCGACGAGGCCCACGACGAGGCCGGTGGCGGCGCCGACCGCCGTGATCTTGCCGGTGCGCGCCAAGTCGAGCCCCGCCCAGGTGACGAGGGCAGCGGCCGCGGCGGTGTTGGTGTTGACGAACGCCAGCGCGGCGAGACCGTTTGCGGCGAGGGCCGAGCCGGCATTGAAACCGAACCAGCCGAACCAGAGCAGCCCCGCGCCGAGCAGCACGAGCGGGACGTTATGCGGCGCTATCGGGACGCGGCGGTAGTCGCGCCGGGGGCCGAGGAACCATGCGGCGACGAGGGCCGACACGCCGGCGCTAATGTGCACGACCGTGCCGCCGGCGAAGTCCAGCGCCCCGCGCTTGAGCAGCCAGCCGCCGGAGCCCCACACCCAGTGCGCCAGCGGATCGTAGATCAGCGTCGCCCCCAGGACGAGGAACACGATGTAACCGCGGAAGCGCATCCGCTCCACGATCGCGCCCGAGATGAGGGCGGGAGTGATGATCGCGAACATCCCCTGGAACATCGCGTGGGCCTGCAGCGGGATGGTCGCCGAATACGTGGGATTGGGCTCGAGCCCGACGTTGTGCAGGCCGAACCAGGCGAGGCCGCCGAACCATGGGTTGCCGGGACCGAAGGCGATTGAATAGCCGACCAGCATCCACTGGACCCCGATCACGCCGAGCGCGACGACGCTCATCATCATGGTGTTGAGGGCGTTCTTGGGGCGCACCAGGCCGCCGTAGAAGAACGCGAGGCCCACGGTCATCAAGAGCACGAGCGCGCTCGAGACGAGGACCCAACTGGTATCACCCGCGGAAAGAGTGGCTTGCGTCATGCTGCGGCACCTCCCGTGCCGGCGGCGTTGATGGCCGCGCGTTGGACTGCGTCGGCGTTGACGGCGGTCAAGGCGGCGTTGTCCGCCTCGCCCGTGCGGATGCGGACCACCCGCTCGATCGGCTGCACAAAGATCTTCCCGTCGCCCACCTCGCCTGTGCGGGCGGCCGAGAGAATGGCCTGCACGCACGGCTCGACGTACGGCTCGGAACACACCATTTCGATCTTGACCTTCTCGTGGAACTCCATGACGAGCGCCGTACCGCGATACTGCTCGAACCGCTCGTGCTCACCGCCGTGCCCGCTGACGCGGCTCAGCGTGATGCCGGTGATCCCGGCGCGGAACAGCGCCGCTTTGACCTCGGGGAGCCGTTCGGGGCGTACGATTGTCGTGATGAGCTTCATGCTGGACTCCCAGTCGATTGGGGGTGGGGAGGGGCCACGGGTTCGATAACCGCCGCCGCAGGCGGTGCCACCTTCCGGAACAACGGACGGTACGCCTCCCACTGCGCGAGGATCATGCGGGCGCGGGCGCTGCCGGTCTTGTGGAAGTGCTGCTGGATGAGCTTGCGTAGCACACGCTCGTCCATCTCGTTGAGACCATTGACCGCCACCATTTCCAGGTTGCAGTGCCGTTCGAGCAGGCCGCGCTCGTCGAGGACATAGGCGATGCCGTTCGACATCCCCGCTGCAAAATTCCTGCCGACAGGGCCGAGTACCACCACGACGCCACCGGTCATGTACTCGCAGCAGTGGTCGCCGGCGCCCTCGATCACCGCAACAGCGCCGGAGTTACGCACGGCAAAGCGGTCGCCCGCGCTTCCGGCCGCAAAGAGCCGGCCGGACGTCGCGCCGTACAACGCAGTATTTCCAATCAGCACGCCGCTCGAATAACCGGCGCTGCGGAACGGCTTGATCACGATTTCGCCGCCGCACAACCCTTTGCCCACGTGATCGTTCGCTTCGCCCTCCAGATGGAGATGCATGGGCGGGAGCGTGAACGCCCCGAAGCTTTGACCGGCGCTGCCGCGGAACCGCAGCCGCAGCGGCTCGCCGGGGCCAGCGCTGCCGTGCGCTCGCGCCAGCTGGCCGGCGATACGCGCGCCGACCGTGAGATGATGATTGCCGATCGGCCAAACCCGCGGCGCCGAGTGCCGCTGCTCCAGAATCTCGGCATCTAGGCACACGAGGCCGGGACGAACGTTCCGCAGGGCGGTGCGGCGGCGCGGGGCGGAGGGATTCGCGGGCGGCACGAGCAACAGCGAGAGATCCAGCAGCCGCGCGCGCGGCGTCTCCGGACGTTCGATGCGCCGCAGCAGCTCGACGCGCCCGATGAGGTCATCCATCCTCCGCACGCCCAGGGTCGCCATGATGCGGCGTACCTCTTCGGCGACGAATGTGAAGTACGCGATGACCTGTTCCGGCGTGCCGCGGAACTTCGCCCGCAGGTCCGGCCGCTGCGTGGCGATGCCCGTCGGGCAGCTGTTCAAGTGACATTGGCGCGCCATGGCGCAGCCGAGCGCGACGACCGTCGCGGTCCCGAACCCGAACGACTCGGCGCCGAGCAGGGCGGCGATGACGACGTCGCGTCCGGTGCGCAGACCGCCGTCCGTCCGCACTTCGATGCGCTCGCGGAGCTTATTCCGCATCAGAATGGCCTGCGTCTCCGCCAGGCCCACTTCCCACGGCGAGCCCGCGTGCTTGATGGACGACAACGGGGAGGCGCCGGTGCCCCCGTTGTGGCCGGAGATGAGCACGTAGTCGGCGTACGCCTTTGCGACACCCGCGGCGACGGTCCCCACGCCGGCTTCGGCGACGAGCTTCACGCCCACGCGCGCGGCCGGATTCACCTGCTTGAGATCGTGAATCAGCTGCGCGAGATCCTCGATCGAATAGATGTCGTGATGCGGCGGCGGCGAGATCAGCGGAATCCCGACGACGGCGTGGCGCAGCCGGGCGATCAGGTCGGTCACCTTGTGGCCGGGTAGCTGGCCGCCTTCGCCGGGCTTGGAGCCCTGCGCAATCTTGATCTCGAGCTCGTCCGCCCGGACGAGATACGACGCCGTCACGCCGAACCGGCCGGACGCGACTTGCTTGATGCGATTGTCGGCCCGGTCGCCGTCCGCACGGCTCGCGTACGTCGCCGGATCCTCGCCACCCTCGCCCGAATTCGACCGCGCGTGCATCCGGTTCATCGCGATCGCCAGGGTCGTGTGTGCTTCGGGGGACAGCGCGCCCAGCGACATGGCGCTGGAGATGAACCGCCGCCGGATTTCTTCCGCCGGCTCGACCTCTTCGAGGGGCACGGGCGTTTGCGTACGGAAATCGAGCAGGTCGCGCGGCCCGGCGGGTGCGCGGCCCCGCACGCCTTCCGCGAACCCGGCGTACTCGGCGTGCTGCAAGGCGCGAACGAGCGGGGGTGACCAGCCGTGGTCTTCGCCATCGCGGCGATACCGCACCCGGCCGTGATCGGGCAGCGTGTCCCCCACGGAGGCTGGTTGGCGGGCCAGCACATCCACGGCGATCTCCCGGAACCCGATGCCGCCGATGACGGATGCCGTGCCGGTAAAGCAGCGGTCCATCACCTCGCGGCCGAGGCCGATCGCTTCGAAGATTTGCGCGCCGCTGTACGACTGCAGCGTCGAGATCCCCATTTTCGAGAGGATCTTGAGCAGCCCCTTTTCGGCGGCTTCGCGGAATCGCGAGGCTGACGCGTCGTCGCGCAGATACTGCAGCGCCAGCCAGGGGTGCACCGCTTCCGCGCCATAGCCGAACAGCGCGGCGAAGTGATGGACATCCCACGCGTCGCCCGCCTCGACCACGAGACCGACGCGCACGCGCTGCCGGGCGTGCACGAGGCTTTGGTGGACGGCGCCCACCGCGAGCAGCATGGGGATCGGGGCCCGGGACTTGTCGGCGTCGCGATCGCTGATGACGAGCAGTGTGGCGCCGCGCCGTACCGCGGTGACCGCGTCACGACTGAGCGTCTCCAGCGCGCGGGCGAGCTCGTCGGGACCGGCGGCGGCCTCCCACACCGCGCTGAGGGTCGCCAACTCGGACCCTCCGGCGCGCCGCAGCGCGGCCATCTCCTCGGCGAGCAGCACGGGATGCTCGATGCGCAGCAGCGTCCGTCCTCCGGGCCGCTGCGCGAGCAAGGAGCCGCGCCGCCCCAGATACATGACGAGCGACATGACCAGCTCCTCGCGCAGCGGGTCGATCGCGGGATTCGTCACCTGGGCGAAGCGCTGGCGCACATACGCGTAGAGACTCTGCGGCACGCGGGAGAGCGGTGCGATCGGCGTGTCGTCGCCCATGCTCCAGATCGCGTCGCGCCCTTCGGCGGCCATCGGCGCCATGACGTAGCGCAAGTCTTCGTGGCTGTAGCCGAAGGCGTGCTGGCGCGCGGTGAGCTCGTCCGCCGGCAGCGCAGGGCCGATCGCCGAGACGTCGGCCGGGAGCTCGCGCACGACGCGGCTGCTCCAGCGCCGATAGGGACAGCGCTGGGCCACCTCGATCTTGGCGTCCGCACTGCGGAGGACGACGTTGCGCAGCGTATCGACCACCAGCAGCTCGCCCGGGCCGAGCCGTCCCGACTCGACGACGTCGGCGGGATCGAAGTCGACGACGCCGACTTCGGACGCGGCCACCACGACGTTGTCGCGGGTCACCTTGTAGCGGCAGGGACGCAGCCCGTTGCGGTCGAGTGCCGAGCCGGCGACCACACCGTCGCTAAAGGCGATCGCGGCAGGTCCGTCCCACGGCTCCATCAGCCCCGCGTGATACTCGTAGAAGCTGCGCAGTGCGGGATCCATTTCGGGGATCCGCTCCCACGCCTCCGGCAGCAGCATCATGAGCGCGTGCACCGGGTCGCGTCCCGAACGAACCAGCAGCTCGAGCGCATTGTCGAGGCTCGCCGAGTCGCTGCCGTCCGCCCAGATCACGGGCTTCAACTTCTCGACGTCCCTCTCCCACACCGGCGCGGCAAGGGCCGGCTCACGCGCCAGCATCGCGTTGCGGTTGCCCCACAGCGTGTTGATCTCGCCATTGTGCGCGAGCAGCCGGAACGGCTGCGCCAGCGGCCAGCTGGGCAGCGTGTTGGTCGAGTAGCGTTGATGAAAGACCGCGATGCCGGTTTCGAACAGCGGGGACCGGAGGTCGGCGTAGAAGCCCGGCAGCTCGGTGCCGACGAGCAGCGCTTTGTAGACGACGGTGCGGCACGACAGCGAGCAGACGAAGATCTCGAGACCGGCGTTCGCGGCCCGGCGCTCGATGACGCGACGCGCCAGGTAGAGCCGCCGCTCCCACGCCTGCGCGTTGGCCGGACCTGACGGGGGACCCACGAATACCTGTCGGATCGCCGGCTGGCTCGCGGCCGCGAGCGGACCGAGCACTCCCGCGTCGACCGGCACGACGCGCCAGCCCAGCACCGACATGCCGAGGCTCACCAGCGCGCTCTCGATGAGATCGACCGCTTCGTCGACGGCATGCGGTGGCAGGAAGAACATGCCGAGGGCGACGCGCTCGACGGGTCCGACGCCGAGCAAACGGTGCGGGATCTGCGTCAGGACGCCGGCGCCGTCCCCGGACTTGTCGTTCGAGGCGGCGCCGCGATGCGCGAGACGCGCGACGGCCGTGAGGGCGAGCGACAGGATGTCGCGCGTGCGCTCGCCGTCGGCGCGGGCGACGAAGCCGACGCCGCAGGCGTCGCGCTCGCGCCAGGGGTCGAGCAAACGAAAAGCCCGCTCTGCGGAGGGAGCGGGCTGGTTGGGCTTTGGTTTTCGTCGCACTATCGCGCCCCGCCGCTCCCCGATAAGGGTGTGTGCGTATTAATGCAATTTGGCGGCAGCAGGGACATCGTATGTTTATGCATCGGTCGACATAAATATGCGGTGGGGCGCGAAACCGCGCAAGAGGGTGCTACCCGACGAGGATGTGCTCCAGCGGTTGGGCGTAGCGGTAGGTTTTCCCGGCGTAGTTTTTCAACACCACTTCCTTATCAGTCAGCTTCACCACGTACTCCGGCAGCAGCGGGATCTTCCCACCGCCGCCCGGCGCGTCGATCACGAAGTGCGGCACGGCTAGTCCCGACGTCCAGCCCCGCAACGCCTTGATGATCTCCAGCCCCTTCTCGACGGTCGTGCGGAAGTGCTCGGCGCCCGCCACCTGGTCGCACATATAGATGTAGTACGGCCGCACCCGGGCGGCGAGCAGGCGCTGCATCAGCAGCTTCATCACCTCGGCATCGTCATTGACCCCTTTCAGCAGCACGGTCTGGCAGCCGAGGGGGATGCCGGCGTCGGCGAGCATCCCGAGGGCCAGTACGGCGGCGGGCGTGAGCTCAGCGGGATGATTGAAGTGCGTGTTGATGTAGAGCGGATGGTACTGCTTGAGAATGCCGCACAATTCGGGCGTGATCCGCTCGGGCAGGTGGCAAGGCACCCGGCTCCCGATTCGCAGCACCTCGAGGTGCGGAATGGCCCGCAGCCGCTTGCAGATGTCGTCGATGCGGCGATCGGACAGCAGCAGCGGATCGCCCCCCGACATGATGACATCGCGGATTTCGGCGTGCTCCTCGAGATACCGGAACGCCGATTCGAGCTGCGCCATCGGAATCTTTTCGGGATCGCCAACCTTCCGGCGACGCGTGCAGAAGCGGCAATAGGCGGCGCAGACCGGCGAGACGAGGAAGAGGGCGCGGTCGGGATAGCGGTGCGTGATGTTGGGGACGGGCGAATTCGCGTCTTCGGCGAGCGAGTCGACCAGCCCGTCTTGGACTTCCAGCTCCTGCACCGTCGGGACGTACTGCCGCCAGATGGGATCGCCGGGTGACTTGATGAGGTCGACCATGGCCGGCGAAATACGGAATTCGAAGTCGTCGGCGGCCTGGCGGAGACGAGCGATGTCCCCGACATGTTCCGCGCCGAAGCGCGCGGCCAGGGCGTCGAGGGAGGCGATGCTTTTCTTGCGGAGCAGCTCTTGCCAGGTCTCCGTCAGGTCAGATCCTTGGTATAGATCACCAGATCATCCCCGGGCGCGTAATACCCCGGTACGGTCGCGGTTCTGGTGTACCCGCGTGCTTCGTAAAACTTCCTCGTCGCGTCGTAATCGTTCCGCGATGAGGTCTCGACGACCACGAGCCGTCTGCCATCAGCCGTCAGCCGGCCTTCGACGTCCTTGAGCAGCTGTGAACCGACGCCGCTTCCCTGGCGACCACGATCGACGACGATCCAGTACAGATCACTGGTCGCCACGGTGCCCGGCGTCGGACCCCAGCACGCGAATCCAATCAGCTGATCGCCGTCGAACGCGCCGACGAACTGGTAGTCTTCATCGCCGGCGAGACTTTCATCGAGAAGCTCGACAGCAGTCCTCACCTCTTCCTCGCGGAAGAGGCCGGTAGACCGCGTCAGCTGCTCAAGCCGTGCGCGGTGCGCGCGCTCGACTCGGCGCAGCGAGCAGCTCACGCGCGGCCTTGGTTCCCTGTGCTTCGCGCAGCGCCAGCTCGGCGATGCGACGGATCAGCTCGCCATACTCCCACCCCGCCGCTTTCGCCATGCGCGACAGTCCGGCTGCGTCGGTGAGATCGGGATTGGGGTTCACTTCGAGGATCCACGGCTTGCCGAGATCGTCGACGCGAATATCGACGCGGCCGTATCCTTTGCCCTGCATCGTCCGCCACGCGGTCTCGGCCAGGCGGCACAACCGCTCGGCGAAGCGCTGATTGATCTGCGCGGGACACACGGGACGACTGCCGATGTCCTCGGCCGAGCCGACGTGCCACTTCGCGGCATAGGTCAGGATCGGCCACGCGCCGTCGGGCATCGCGCTGAAGTCGATCTCCGCCACCGGAAGGGTGCGGTCGCCCACGATGCCGACGTTGAACTCGCGGCCCGGGATGTACTGCTGGACGAGCACCTCGTCGAACTGCTCCGTCATCGCGGCGATGCGGGCCTTGAGGCTCTTGCGGTCGCTGACGACCGATTGACGATCGAGGCCGGCGCTCGCGTCCTCGGCGGCCGGCTTGACGATGGCGGGCAGCGGGAAGTCGTCCTCGATCTTGCCCTGCGCGACCGTCCAGCGCGGCACCGGCAACCCGGCGCGTTCCAGCAGCGTGTTGGCGACCGCCTTGCGGCGGCAGGCCGCGGTGGTCCACGGCCCGCAGCCGGTGTAGGGGATACCGGCGAGCTCCAGCGTCCCGACGACGTGATCTTCCCACTGCGCCACGCCGCGCACGCCCTCGCAGAGATTGAAGACGAGATCGGCGCGGCGGCAGGCGTTGAACCACCGCATGTCATGCCGGACGGGGACGCGGTGCACCTGATGGCTGAGCGAGCCGAAGATCCGTGCGATGTCATCGACCGCCTGCATCACGCCGGCGATGTCGTCGGCGCTCCAATCATCGGCGCCGGGATCGTAGAGGATGACGACCCTCACGCGGGAATCGCCGTGGGTCTCTGTAGGGGCGCAGCATGCTGCGCCCCTACCAGCGCCCCTGCCTCGCGACCGGTAATCCGCTTCCAGGCGATCCGCACGACTTCCTGAATCAGCTCGTCGTACCCGTATCCCGCGGCCCGCGCGGCTTTGGGAAAGCACGAGTTCATGGCGGGGTCGGGAATGATGCCGGGGAGCGGATTCAGCTCGACGACGTTGGGCACACCGAACCGGTCCACGCGCACGTCGATCCGGCACCAGTCGCGGCAGCCGAGTGCGCGATAGGCGTCGAGTGCCACGCGCTCGGTCTCCCGGCACAACGAGTCGGCGACACCGGTGGGGGGGCATTGGAAGATCGCGAGCGGATGCTCGCGCGTGTCCCAAATCCACTTCGCTTCGTACCCGTACACCGGGGGCGCTCCTGGAGGCAGCGTCGCGAAATCGAATGCCACCACCGGAAGGCAGCGCACGTCACCGTTGTTGCCGAGGATCGCGACCGTGAACTCGGGGCCCGGGAGATACGTCTCGACCAGGACGGCCTGTTCGTAGCGATCTAAGAGGAAGGGAACGCGCTCGGCGAGCTGCGCGGGCGACTCGCACAAGTTATTGACGAATATGCCTTTGCCTGACCCCTCGGCTACGGGCTTCACGAACAATGGAAAGGGCAGGGGCATGCGCTCGAGATCCGACACCCGTTCGATCACGCGGAACGGCGCCGTCGGCACGCCGCGATAGGCGAGGATCTCTTTGGTGCGTCCTTTGTGCAGCGTCAGCGCCAGCGTCAGCGGGTCGGAGCCGGTATACGGAATGCCGAGGTACTCACACAACGCCGGTACGTGCGATTCACGACACGGGCCGTGCAAACCTTCGGCCATGTTGAAGACGATGTCGGGACGCGCGAGCGAAAGTTTTTGCGGGAAGAATTCGTCGGCTTCGAGCCGCACGACGGTGCCGAAGAGGCCGAGCGCCTGGTCGACCGCATCGATGGTCGACGGGTCATCCCATTCCGCGTAGGCGTCCGACGCGGGCGTGGCGTCGGGTTTTTCATTGTATGCGAGACCGATTCGCATTCTAAAAACAGAATACGAAATGATTACTGACTACGCAAGAGACAAACGTCGAAAAAAGCGTCGAACAAAATCTACTCGACGTCTTTCAGACCTTGTGATACGTGACGCGCGCGGCTTCCTGTCTGTCGTCGGCGACGTAGATCTCGAAATCGGAGAACAACGCTCCCGCTTCTTGCTGCAGCACGCGCAATACCGCGATCGCCATCTGCCGAATCTCGAGCTCGGCGCCCTCCCCGCAACGCAGCTCGAGCATCGTGCGCCACGCGCGCGCGTTCCCGGAGACGACGATCTTCACCTCGGTGGCGTTGGGCAGCACGCTGCGGGCCGCTTCGCGCGCCATTTTCCGGCGGTGCACCTTGTCCGTCACCCACTCGTAGCGTTGCATCAGTCCTTCCACCGACCGGACGTAGGCCGCCTGCGCTTCGGTGACCTGCGCCTGCCATTCCGCTTCGAGCTTCGCATCGCCGGCGACCGCGGGCGGCATCACGAAGGCGGCGTGCGACTCGTCGACGTAACGCTGCGAGATCTGCGAGTAGCCGAACCCTGCGCGGTGGCGCACCAGCTCGTGCGAACACGACCGCGAGATGCCCTCGATCAGCAGCACGTAGACCGCGTGCTCCAGCACCGAGCCGTGGCCCTGCTTCTTGATGTTCTCGAGATACTCGGCCGTGCTGCGGTTGACGGGATTGTGCTGGCTCATGTAGCAGAGCCGTCCGGCATACTCGGCGATGCGCTCACCGTCGCTCGCCTCGCCCCGCCAGTGCACCGGGAGATGCTCCGGTTCGATGAACTGCGGGCGGGCGATGAGGGAGACACGGGGGGCGCGGAAGACTTCCACTGCTACGGGTGAGCCAATTCCAGTTTCGGTGTAGCCCATGCGGCGCTGCGCTCCACTTCTCGTAGTCGTGTGGCGATGTCTTCGGGGATCGCCGCGGCGCCGTCTCCGACCTTCAACGCGGCGAGCGGCGACCAGTCGGCCGCGGGAATGATAACACCGGGATTGAGGATCGACAGCGGGTCGTACGCGCGCTTGACGTCGCGGCACAGCGCCATGACCTCCGTTCCATAGAATCGCTCCAGCACGCCCGCGCGCAGGCGTCCGGCGCCATGCTCCCCGGCGGGCACGCCACCGAGGCGGACCAACAGCGCGGTCACGTCCTCGAACAGCCCGAGCAGCGCGTCGCCCCAGCCACGGCGCGTGGTGTCGGGCAGCGCATTCACGTGGACGTGCCCGTCCCCGGCGTGCCCGAAGATCGCGACCGGGATGCCGCGACGCTCGGCGGCGTCCCGGAGACCCGTGACATAATCGCCCAGGCAGTCGAGCGGCACGCACCCGTCCTCGATCACCTGCAGCGAGCGTTGGGACGGGGGCAGACGGGCGAGGGCGGGAGAAGCGAGGCGCCGTATGCTCCACAGCTGCTGCAGCCCCGCCCGATCCACCGCCGTTTCGACGTAGCTGACGGAATGCTTGAGCCCGCGGACGGCATCACCGACCACGCCGCGCACGGCCGCGGCGGTTTCGCGTTCGAACTCCACGAGGAGCAAACAGGCCACCCTGGGGGCTTCCGCGACGAACTGCAACAGCGTGCTGTCGAGCAGCTCGAGCGCCGATGGCTGCAGCGACACGAGATACGGGATGGCTTCAGTCATCGCGCCGAGATCGGCGAATCCCAGCGCTGCGCCGGCAGTGTCGGGAGGAATCGGATCGAGGCGCCAATGCACCGCGGTGACGATCGCGAGGGTGCCTTCGGAGCCGATCAGTAGATCGAGCTCATCGCCCGATGCGGCGAAATGATCGAGGGCGTAGCCGGACGAATTCTTGCGGGTCTTGGGGAAACGCTCGG
>DASPXD010000036.1:0-46342 GCA_035637435.1 Gemmatimonadales bacterium | reverse complement strand
TGAAGGTTGGAATGTTGGAAGGTTGGACGGTTGGAATGCTGCTTTTCCTTCCAACCTTCCAACCTTCCAACCTTCCATCCCAGGATCCATTACCCATCCTCGACCGAGCCTCCGCATCCTTCGATACAGTCCGGACTCTCCAGGCCGACTTCGTCCAGATCATCGACAACCCGATGCTCGGCGATCCCGATACGACCCGGGGCAAGCTCTTCCAGCGCCGGCCGAACTACTTTGCCATGCGCTTCACGGAGCCCAAGAATGACCGCATCGTCGCGGACGGACGGCGGCTGTGGCTCTACACGCCGAGCACCACGCCGGGCCAGGTGATCCGCACGGCGATCCCCGGCACGGGCACGACCGGTCCCAATCTGATCGGGCAGTTTGTCGAGCACCCACGGGAGCGCTACACCGCGCGATATGTGCGCGCCGATTCGTTGCCCGATGGAGCGATGGATGTGATCATGCTGACCCCGCGCGCGAGCGATCTGCCATACTCCGAAGCGATCGTGTGGATTGCGAAGCAGGACGGGTTGGTGCGGCGGATCGAGATTGTCGAGGATTCTGGCCAGCGGCGGACGATTACGCTGCAGCAGCTCGCGGTGAATCAGGCGATTCCCTCCAGGGAGTTCAGATTCTCGCCGATGGCCGGAGTACTAGTGGTGGATCAGTAGCCAGGAACGTACGGCAGGGCCGCCCCGCTGGGCGCCCCGTCGGCGTTTCAGGCGGTAGACCAAACAGGCCCCGGATCCGGATCGAGAGATCCGGGGCTTGTGCATAGGTCGGGGCCACGCACCTCCTCAGGGGCCATTCTGCTCCCACGGCGGTGGCGGACAGGACCCATCCGTGCCGCTACAGCAGGCGTATTGAATGTTGCAGGAATACCCGTCGTAACCATCCGTTCCGGGGCAACTCCAGGGCCCTCCAAAGTCGTTGGGTCCACATTCGCCGGAGTGTGGTGGCGGCGCTGAACAGTTCGGCTCGGGCTGCGCGTAGCCGATGTTTGTAGTGCGCTCAAGGCAACAGGCGTTGCCGTCGTAGTCCGGTCGATCCCAGCAGGTGTCGTACGAGCACGTCCACTCGGCGCAGAAGGTCTCAATTTCCTGGGCTGCGATCGTCGGAATGGGCGGCCGAGTGATGTCGTGGTCTGTACACGCGACCGTGACGATCCCTACCACCGCAACGGCCGCCGCGGCGAGTGCGATACCTCGAATCCTGCGCATCGAGGTTTTCCTCCCTTCGGGGTCAGGAAGAGCTACTGCTCCGCGCGCCCCGATGCGCGCAGCAGCGAGTCGATGGTCTGGGTGAACACCCCTATGGGATAGGCGCCGTGAATCACGACGCCGGCGACGCGACCGTCCCCCTGGGCGGTTCCCACCACGAACCCCGGCGTGCCGCTGAGACCAAGTGCTCGCCCCGCGCCCAGGTCGGCGTCGATAGCGTGTTGCGTCGCCGGCGCCGTCAGGCACCGAGAGAACTGCGGCACATTCAAGCCGGTCGCCTGCGCGAGGTGCGGGAAGAGACCGGCTGACAGGCGCCGTTGGTTGGCGAACAGTGAATCGTGATAGGCCCAGTATTTGGCCGCGCCCTGCGCGGCGGCACAGCGGGCGGCCCGTGCGGCAGGCAGGGCGAACTGGTGGATTTGGCTGAGTGGCAGGTCGCGCACGACGTACCGGGCTTTCCCTGTAGCGACGTACGCCTGCCGCAGCCGCGGCAGAGTCGTTTCGAAGTGCCGCTCGCAGAACGGGCACTGATAGTCGGTGAACTCCACGATGACCACGCGTGCCGCGGGATCACCGGCAGCGGGCCCGCTTCCCATCGAGACCGTGGCCGTATGGCGACCGGCGGGTCGCGCTGCGCTGTTGAGGCGGTTCGTGACCGCGGTCAACGTAACGGCGAGACTGTCTACGCGGCGCTCGAGCTGAGCCAGCCGTCGGTCGCTGGCGCATGCCACGACGGAAAGGCAGCCGACCAGCAGCGTCGCAGATGCGCGGAGCCATCGGAGTCGGAGTGTCATACATGAGCAATCGCCAGCAGCGCCCGTCGCCGCTATGTCGTCGCGTGCGCGGGAGTCGCTAGGAACTGTGACGTTTCGTGCGGCGTGTGGGACGAGTGCCCAAGCGGTTGACGTCGCGCGCCTGCAACATCGTCTGTTTGTGCGGTGTAGGATGTGCCACGCTGACACGTCGCATGGCCGAGGCCGGAGAATCCCGATGCCGCCGCATCCCGTTGCGCTAACGATGTCCGTGGCATTGCCGTGGCTTTCGCCCCACGGGCGGGCTGTGGTCAATGCCCTCCTCGCGACCGTCGGCCAAGCGGTGAGCGTCGATGAGCTCGCGACTCGAATCGGCGTTGGAAATCGGTTTCGCCTTGCCCGCCTCCTACGACGTGAAGGCCTGCCGCCCTGCGGCGAGTTGGCCGATTGGACCTGTGCGCTGCAGCTGTTGTGGGAAGCGGAGTCCTCGGGAATATCGCTGCTACAGATTGCCGACCACTCTACCCTCGATCCCTCTACATGCTACCGCCTCTTTAAGCGTGTCCTCGGCGTGCCGTGGCGCGCCGCGCGTGCGCGTGGCTTTTCGTGGGCGCTGCTGGCGTTCCTCGACCGCTGCCACCGCCCGGCTCGGCAGGTCCGGGCGCGCGATGAGAACTCCGCGTGCACGCGGCCGCCCGGCGCACGCTACGCCACGCGCCTGCGCGGCGCCGTCCCGCGGGGTCCGACGGTCGTGGGCGTGAGACTCAGTGCGCTGCGTGGCCTCGCGACATCCGCGCCCCGGCCGGGAGGCGCGCGTCATCCACAAGGCAACCTCGAGGGAGAGCTGCGACTGAGCGAGCGTCCGTGCGACGTGGCCGTGTCACCCGAAGGCGCTGTTTTCGCGACGCGCGCCTACGCCGCGACCATCGAACGACTCGACGTACGCGGCTTGCGATCGGTCTCCTCAGTGCCCGTTGGGTGCATTCCCACCAGGATGGCCTTCGACCACTGGGGCCGTCGACTGTACGTCACCAATCAGTTCAGCGACACCATCAGTGTGGTAGACGTCGCGACCAACCGGCGCATCCGCGAGATCGCGGTGCAAGGCGATCCCGCACCTCTCGTGCTCGCTCCAGATGGCGTGACGCTCTACGTCACGACCCACGCGGACCAGCTGCACGCGATCGATCTCCGGACCGACCGTGTGAACTGGTCGTTTCCGCTTCCTGCCGCGTCGCACCATCTCACCGTGCACCCCAACGGCCGGCTGCTGTACGTCGCCACCCGCGCCGCCGGGAGTGTGATCGAAATCGAGATGCAAACCGGAAAGATGGTGCGGACGTTCGTGCCGGGAGGACAGACGCAAGCGCTCGCGGTCGAGGCGCACGGCGCCGAGCTCTACGTCGCCAATGAAGCGGGAGGGCTGGACGTGGTGGATCTGACGACCGGGACGGTGAGCGCATCGCTACAGCTCGACGGCCCGGCGTTCGGCCTCGCCTTGAGCCCCGACAACGCTCAGCTCTACGTGGGCCTGGTGTCGAGCGGTCTGGTGCAGGTGGTGGACCGCGCCACGCTGCGGGTCTTACGGACGATTCGCACGGGTGGGAAACCCCGGGAAATTGCCTTCGATCCGCGAGGCACCACCGCGCTCATCGCCAACGAGGCCGGCTGGGTGAGTGTTGTGACCTAAGGTCAGACGTGCCCCGAAGGCCGGATTACAGGTGGTAGATCAGTAGCCAGCGCGTCCGCAACTTTCCCCGCCGTCTTCTCATCCATGCCCTGTTTTTGCGTCAGCTCGAGCGCCGCGCGCCCGAGCGCCCGGTACAGCTTCGCGTCATCCACCGCCAGCGATTGGAGATGCCGGATGATCGTCGCCGTATCGCCGCGGACCACCGGGCCCGTCAGCGCCTCGCGCGGCTCGTGCCGGCTGAGATTCTCGAACGTGCCTTCGACCAGCGGACGCAGCGCCGCCCAGGCGTCGGCATCGGATAGCCCCGCGTGCCGCAGCAGCCGCTGCGCGACGGCCTCGACGACGACCAGATAGTTCGAGGCGAACACCGCGCCTGCGTGGTAAATCGGCTTCGCTTTCGTGGCGATCCGGAATGGCCGCATGCCGAGATCCTGCGCGATCCGCTCGCCCGCAGCCACGGCACGCGGCATTCCTTCGACGGCCGCCCACGCGCCCTGCAAGCGAGCGGGCGCGAGCTCCGGTTCGACGATCGTTTGGAGCGGATGCAGGGAGCCGAGTGCGGCGCGGCTCGTGACGAGGGGACCGAGCGCTTCCTGGCCCTGGCTCCCCGACAGATGCAGGACGACGTGGCGCTCGACGATCGCGCGCGCCTGTCCCAGCGACTCCGCCAGCGGTGTGATCGCATCATCGCGGACCGTCAGAATGACGACGTCGGTGTCGCCGATCCACGGCGGCGCTGTCGCGCCGTCGCCGACGGTGAGTCTCAGTGGTGACGGTACGTTCTTCTTCTTGCGCCCATGGATGAAGACGGAGTAGCCTGCCTGAGCGAGGGCCAGCCCCAGTCCAACTCCCGCGCGACCGGGACCGATGATCCCGATCGCACGGGAAGACTGTTGGATCACCTATTGCGGACCGTCGACGGAGCGGGCTGCCTGTTCGCGAGCGTCAGCAGATCCTGCGGCGAGCGGGCCCGATCGGCCAGGGCCAGCGCCCGCTTCACCTGCTGGTCATCCGCCATGCGGCGGCGGAATTCCGCCGAGCGCCCGAAGACGTAGCGCGTCGCTTCATAGCCGATCTCCTGCGAAATCAGCGTGCGCGCGCCGGCGACGACGGAGTCCGGCAGCTCGGCGCCCTTGGCCCGCACGCGACGCACGATCTCATCGACCATACCGTCCGTGACGGTGAAGTTCGCCGACGGCAACCGGTTCCCATCCTTCAGGTCGATGGCGTAGGCCGTGAGCGCGTCGCGGTACAGCGGAATCTTATCGCCCAGCGCTCTGATGAACGCCCGCTCGGACGTCGTGAAGGTGTCGGCGACGACGTAGATGTCGGGCCGGATGCCGCCACCACCGTAGATCGAGCGGCCGGCGTCGGTATGGAAGAGCAACGTCGAGTCGGGCTTGGCGTCCTGGCCGCGCTGCGCCGCGATCACCTGCGCCTCCTGCTCGGCCTCATTGCGCGTGACGCGCTGAATCGTGCGGCCGCTCGGCGTATACCAGCGCGCCGTCGTCAGCTTGAGGCCAGTTTCGGGCGTCAGCCGCCAGAACGACTGCACCAACCCCTTGCCGAACGTCGGCGTCCCGACCAGCACCGCGCGGTCGTGATCCTGCAACGCGCCCGAGATGATCTCCGCCGCGCTCGCCGTCCCGCCGTTGACGATGACGACGATGGGCAGGCGCGGCCATTGCTGTGGGTTTTTATCGTCGAACTCGTGCGAGGAGCCCGGTGCGCGCCCGCGCGTCGCGACAATTTCCTTGCCGGGATCGAGGAAGAGGTCCGACACCGCCACACCCTGGTCGAGGAGGCCGCCGGGGTTGTTGCGCAGATCGAAGATGAGCGACTTCATCCCCTGCTTGCTCAGCGTGTCGATCGCCTGCGCCACTTCCCGGGTCGAGTTCTCGCTCACCGGCGACAGGGCGATGTATCCGACGCGATCGTTGAGCATCAACGTGATGCGCGGATCGACCGACCGGATGTGAATCGTGGCGCGCGTGAGCTTGTAGGTGATCGGCTTGTCGACGCCGCTACGCCGGATCAACAGCTCCGCCGTCGTCCCGGCCGGCCCGCGCAGTTCCTTGACCGCTTGATCCTGTTTCCACCCTTCCGTCGAACGGCCATCGAGCTGGACGATGCGGTCGCCCGTCAACACGCCGGCGCGCTCGGCCGGCGTATCGGGCAGCGGCGCGACGACGGTGATCCAGCCATCGCGCACGTCGATCTGAATGCCGAGGCCGGAGTAGTTGCCGGTCGTGGCTTCGGAGAGCTGGCGGAAGTCGTCGGGCTTGAGGAAGACGGAGTACGGATCGCCCAGCTGATCGAGCATGCCGTCGATCGCCATCTGATAGAGCTGGCGCTCGTCGAGCGAATCGACGTAGTAATCGGCCACGTGGGCCAGCACGTCGTCGAACAGCCGCGCCTGCTGATAGACCGATCCCTCCGGCTCCGTTTGTCGCTGCAGGAACCAGCCGCCGCTCACCAACGCGGCCAGGACGACGGCGGCGACCACGGACCCTTTATGACGAATCATCATGCACCCCTTAGCGATAGTGCCGTTGCCGCCGCAACTTCCCGCCAGGCGGCTTCCTGGACGGCCTTCTTGGACTGACTGGCATCAATATGAACAATTCCGGGCCCGGATGCGCTGCGATAGGCCTCACGGACCCGTGTGTGAAACGTGTCATCCTCGCGCTCGATGCGGTCTTTGACCTTGCCGGCGGCCTGTTGACGCTCCCGCCCGACGGCGACGGGGACGTCGAGCACCAGCGTGAGGTCCGGCGCCAGTCCGCCCGTGGCGACCCGCAGCGCAGCTTCCACATCCTCCCGCGGCAACCCCCGCCCCGCGACCTGATACGCCATCGTGGACAGGCCGAAGCGGTCGGCAATGACGATCTGGCCGTCCGCCAGCGCGGGCCGGATCACCCGCTCCACCACGTCGGCACGCGCGGCCAGAAAGAGGAACAGCTCCGCGCCGAATGCGCGATCGTGGCGCGACTTCAACGCCAGCTTGCGGGCCGCTTCGGCGATCGGCGTGCCGCCGGGCTCGCGGACCGTCACGACCCTTTGACTGTCAGCGCGGAGCTGGCCTGCAAGCCAACGCACGAGCGTCGACTTGCCGGCACCCTCGGGACCCTCGACCACGATAAACGGATTCACCCGAGCGTAATGATGGGGCTCGCGGCGCCCTTTTTGATGCCTTCGTAAATCCGGGCGTTGATTTTGGCCATCAGTTTTTCAAAGTTCGCCTGCGCCGCGACCATCTGCTGATACACCGAATTTCCCTGCACGCCTTGGAGCGCGCGGTCGTACTGTTCGACCTGCTCCTTGGTCGGCTCGTTCCCTTGCTGCGCGACGCGCTCGATCTCCTGCGCGAGACGCTCGGCTTCCGCCAGGACCTTCTGCACGGCCTGATCCTCGCGGAGCGCCTCCGTCGCACGGCGCAACGCCTTGTATTCGTCGGTCTGGCCGAGCACGCGCCCCAGGTCCTCTGCCTTCTCTTCGAGCACTAGTCCTCCTGTGTAGAAAGCGCGTAACGGGGGCGACCAAACAGATCATAGTGGATTTCCACCGCCCATTGGTGTTCCCGGGCCAGCGCGCGAACGGCATCGGCTCGCCGTTCATCGATCTCGAGCGCCAGCAGCCCGCCGGGCTCGAGCAGCGCCCCAGCCTCGGCGAACAGCGTCCGCGTCGCCGCGAGGCCGTCGGCGCCGCTCACCAGGGCATGCCGGGGCTCGAACTCCGAAACCGATGGGTCGAGGTCCGCATACTCGCGGTCGGTGAGATACGGCGGATTCGACACGACCGCGTGATACCGTTCTCCTGTGTCCAGCAGCGGCGCGAGCAGGTTCCCCTCGCGCACCTCAACCGGTGTCACGGGTGAAATGCGCGCGACGTTCTCGCGCGCGAGCGCGGCGGCCGCAGGCGATTGCTCGACGGCGACGACGCTATCGAACCGGCCCTCGACGGCGAGCGACAGCGCAATGCAACCGCAGCCCGTACCAATATCCGCGACGCGTCCCGTCGAGCACCGTGCCAAGACGAGCTCCACCAGGCCTTCGGTCTCGGGACGTGGAATCAACGCGCGCGGATCGATGGCGAGATCGAGTGTGCGGAAGCCGGCACGTCCGACCGCATAGGCGAACGGCACACCACGTTGCAATTTCGCAACCGCATCTCGATACCTGGCAACGAGGTTGGGCGACTTCGGCTCGTCACGACGTAGCCACGCTTCGCCGACCGTCGTCCCGGCAAGTGCCGCCCAGACCGCCGCAGTCGTTGCTTGACCGCCGCCGTTGCTTCTTGACCGCAGCTCAGGCACTCACCCGCTCCTTCTCCTGCGCCTGTTTCACGGCGGCGATCAAATCATCAAGCTTCCCATCGAGCACTTGATCCACGCTGTGCGTCGTGAAGTGGATGCGGTGATCGGTCACACGATTCTGTGGAAAGTTGTACGTGCGCACTTTCTGCGAACGGTCACCGGTGCCGACCTGGGAGCGCCGCTCACGCGACCGGGCCGCCTCCTGCTCCGCCACTCTGCGGTCGAGGAGTCGCGAGCGCAGGATCTCCATCGCTTTGATCTTGTTTTGCAGCTGGGACTTCTGATCCTGGCACTTCACCTCGAGGCCCGTTGGTAGGTGGGTGATGCGCACGGCGCTGTCCGTCGTATTGACACTCTGGCCGCCGGGGCCGCCCGAGCGAAACACGTCGATACGCAGATCCTTATCCTCGATCTTGACGTCCACCTCTTCCGCTTCCGGCAGCACCGCGACCGTTGCCGCCGAGGTGTGGATTCTCCCCTGCTGCTCGGTCACCGGCACCCGTTGCACGCGGTGCACACCCGATTCGTAGCGCAGCGTGCCATACGCCTTGGGGCCGCGCGCCGCAAAGACGGCCTCCTTGAGGCCGCCGAGCGTGCCTTCCGAGAGCGACAGGATTTCGACCTTCCAGCCGCGACGCTCGGAGAAGCGCGTGTACATGCGAAACAGGTCGGCGGCAAATAGCGCCGCCTCGTCGCCACCGGTGCCGGCGCGAACCTCCACGATGGCATCACGGTCGTCGAAGGGATCGGCGGGGGTCAGGAGCTCGGCCAGCTCGGTCTCGAGGCGGTCGATCTCGGGCCGCAGGCGTTCGATGTCGGCGCGGGCGAGCTGCGACAACTCGGGGTCTTTATCGGCGAGCACTTCGCGCGCCTGCGCCAGCTCGGCCTCGAGGCGCTCCAGGCGCTGGTGTGCCAGCCGGATGGCGTCGAGTTGGGCGTGCTCGCGGCCGAGCTGCTTGAGTTTCGCCGGGTTCCGCGCGGTGGCGGGATCGGCCAGCTGCCGGGCGACCTCCTCCGCCCGCGCGAGCGCCTGGCGGAGTCGGGTCTCCACGGGATCAGCTCGCTTTGGTTCCGTACTTCTGGCGGAACCGCTCCACGCGGCCGGCGGTGTCGAGGAGCTTCTGCTTACCCGTGAAGAAGGGGTGGCAGCTGGCGCAGACTTCGACGTGAATCAAGGGCGTCGTGGATCGCGTGACGAAGGTATTGCCGCACGCGCACTGCACGGTGGCCCGCTGGTATCTCGGATGAATTCCGGGTTTCACTGCACGTATCCTTGCCTGAAAGTCGGACAGAACGAAGTGCGGAAATATAGCCGGGACACCAACTTGGGGGCAAGGCTCACCCTCGCGGTTCGATTGACACCGCCGTGGACAAGGCGTAAGCTGTTCGGCGTGTCGGCAACCGAAATCCTCCAGAAGGTCCCGCTCTTCAGTCAACTTTCCCCCGTCGACCTGCAGCGGGTGGTGGAAGTCGCCCGCGACCGGGCCTACCCCAAGAATTCCGTCATCCTGTTCGAGGACGATCCGGGCGATGCGCTCTACGTCGTCGCCAAGGGCCAGGTCAAAGTCGTGCTGATCGGCGAAGATGGCCGCGAAGTCATTCTCTCGGTGCTCGGCGAAGGAGAGTTCTTCGGCGAGATGGCGCTGATCGACGACGAGCCGCGCTCCGCGCACGTCATCGCGATGGAAGACTCGACGCTGTACGTCCTGCGGCGCGAAGACTTCCAGGGCATCCTCGAGCACGCGCCGGGGATCGGCCTCGCGCTGCTGCGGGAGCTGTCGCGCCGGCTGCGTCGCGTGGACGAGAAGGTGGGCAGCCTGGTGCTGCTCGACGTGCACGGGCGCGTCGCGCAGCTGCTGCTCGATCTCGCCGACGAAACGGACGGTCAGCGCATCACGCGCCGCCTCACCCATCACACCATCGCTCAGATGATCGGCTCGTCGCGCGAAACGGTGTCGCGCACGATGCGCGAGCTCGTCGACAAAGGCATGATTGACGTAAGCCGCAAGGACATTGTGATCAAGGACCGTGGCTCGCTCGAGCAGGCGGCCGGGCGTTCGTGACTGGCGTCACGGCTCTACGTCACTAATTACCAGTAACTTAGCCCGGGTTTCTGGGTGCCGACACGCATGGCCTACACGGTGACATTCTGGGGAACCCGGGGGAGCATTCCGACTCCCGGGGCGGGCACGTCGCGCTACGGCGGGAACACGCCGTGCGTCGCCGTGGAAAGCGCCAGCGGTCAGCTGGTCGTGTTGGATGCGGGCACGGGCATTCGAGCACTCGGTCTCGACCTGGTGGCAAAACAAAATGGCGCCGCGAAAGTCGAGATTCTGCTGTCGCATGCGCATTGGGATCACATTCAAGGGCTTCCGCACTTCAAACCGTTTTTTTCGCCGGGCAACACCGTGCGCATTTGGGGATCGCGCCAGGGGACGGCATCCCTCGAAGCGATCCTGCGGCAACAAATGGACCCGGCGGTGTTCCCCGTGCCCCTCGACGCGCTGTCGGCGTCGCTCACCGTGCAGCAGGTGGACACGGACGAGTTCTCGGTCGGGGAGTTCCGGGTTCGGGCGATGAAACTGCGGCACCCCGGTACGACATTGGCCTTCCGGCTGACGCCTGCAAAGGCGCCAAGTGGACCGAGCATGGCATACGTAACGGATAACGAGCTGGGCTCGGGGGGGCAGTACGACGTTCCGGCGAGCTGGCGTCGCGATTTCGTGGCGTTTCTGAAGGGCGTCGATCTCCTGATTCACGACGCCATGTATACGCCGAAAGAGCTGGAGCAGCACCGCGGCTGGGGGCATTCGACATATGAAGAAGCGGTGACCCTGGCACAGGATGCCGGCGCGAAGCAGCTCGTACTGTTTCATCACGAGCCCGAGCACGGCGACGAGGCGATGGATGGCTTGGTGGCGGCCGCGCGCAAGTTTGTTACGGCGCGCAGTGGATCCCTGAAGGTCGAAGCCGCCCAGGAAGGCATGCAGGTGACCCTGTGACCCGAGGAGTAGCTATGCGTTCGCGTGCAGTGATGACTGTGTTGAGCCTGGTTCCGGTGCTCCTGGGGGCGCAGCAACGTAGCCAGGATACCCGCCCGGGCATCGCCGTCTTCCCGTTCAACAACGGCGGCTCCTACGGTCAGGGCAAGGAAGACTTCGACGCGCTCGAGCGCGGCATTGCCGGCATGATGATCTCCGAGCTGGCCCAGAATCCCGCGGCGCGCGTGGTCGAGCGGCAGGAGATCCAGCGGCTGCTGGACGAGCAGAACCTCAGCGCCCAGAACCGTGTCGATCCGCAGACCGCCGCCAAGGTCGGCAAGCTGGTCGGCGCCCGCTACGTCGTCGCCGGCACGTTCATTGATTTCTACGGCGACTTCCGGGTGGACGTCCGTCTCGTCAACGTCGAGACCGGCGAGATCGTGAAGACCGAGTCGGAGCGGATGCAGCGCGATCACATGTTCGACATCATCCGCAACGTCGCCGCGCGGCTCATGAAGGACGCGAGCCTGCCCGCCGTGCAGCGGCCGGCGTCGGATCAGCGCATGAGCCGGCAGGTGCCGACCGAGGCGCTGACGTACTACTCGCGCGCCCTGCTCTTCCACGATCGCGGCCAGAAGGACAAGGCGGTCGAGATGTACACCCGCGCCCTGGCCATCTTCCCCGATTACACCGAGGCGCAGGAAGGCCTGCAGCGGGAGAAGGCGTCCTAGATCTCTCCCGCGATCAGATGTCGCGGCGCCCATTCCGCGCGCTCACCGGCGTGAAGCCTCTCCCTCCGCTTCCTTCCGCCGACAGCGCGCGAGGCCCCGTCCCCGTAGGGGCTAAGCCGTGAGATATCTCCTGCTGCATCCGCCGCAGTGGCGGCCCGATGCCGTGGCGCCCGCGCTCGAGACGTCGCAAGTGGAAGCGCGCGCCGTACGACAGGCCCGGGAGCTCGCCGTCACCGACGACCGGCCGACCGTCTTCCTGCTCGATGCGGAGAGCCGATCGGCGTTTCCGGTCGACGTCATGCGCGGCTTTGTGGACGCGGGGGGCGCCATCGTCGCGCTGGGGCGCAACGGGGAGATCGACGTTCCGGAAACACTGCCGACCGAATTCCTGTCGGGCTTTCTCACGCACCCGACGAGCCCGCGGCGGCTGCTGGTCGCGATCCGCGCCGGCTTTCGCGAAGCCGCCGCGCGGGCGGAGACGGCACGCGCGCGGGGCGAAGCGGCGCAGCGGGCCCGCGAGATCGGTGAGCTGACGCGCATCGGCGTCGCCCTGGGCACCGAGCGCGACATCAAGACGCTGCTGGATCTGATTTTGACGCAGGCGCGGCGCATCACGCAGTCCGATGCCGGCAGCCTGTACCTGGTCGAGCTGAATGAGGAAGGGACGAAGCGGCTGCGGTTTCGGCTGGCGCAGACGTTTTCCAAGCCCGAGGCGCCGTTCGTCGAGTTCACGATTCCGGTCGACCGCACCAGTCTTGCCGGCTATTGCGCGGTCACCGGCGATCCCCTGGTGATCGACGACGCGTACTTCCTCCCGCCGGACGTGGAATACACGATCAACCGCACGTTCGACGAGCGCTACGGCTATCGCACGAAATCGATGCTCGTCATCCCCATGAAGGATCACAAGGACGAGATCATCGGCGTGCTGCAGCTCATCAACCGCAAGCGCAACCTCGACGCGGTGCTTGCGACGCCCGCCGATGTCGAGCAGCAGGTCGTCCCCTATTCCAAGCGCACCGTCGAGCTGGTGACGGCGCTGGCCGGCCAGGCGGCAGTCGCCATCGAAAACAGCCGGTTGTATGAGGACATCGAGAAGCTGTTCGAAGGCTTCGTCCTGGCCGCCGTGCACGCCATCGAGCAGCGGGATCCCACGACGTATGGTCACAGCGGCCGGGTGGCCGGCATGACCGTGGGCTTGGCGGAAACCGTGGACCGGGCGGGGGACGGGCCGTTTCGCGGCGTGAAGTTCTCGCGCGAGCAGCTCAAGGAAATCCGCTACGCCGCCTTGCTGCACGACTTCGGCAAGGTCGGTGTGCGCGAGGAGGTGCTCGTCAAGGCGAAGAAGCTTTACCCGTCCGATCTAGGGTTCGTACGCCATCGCCACGCATTCATCCGGCGCACGGCGGAGCGCGAGTTCTGGCGCAAGCGCGCCGAGTTCCTCGAGTCGAACGGCAAGCAAGGCTACGAGAGCTTCATCCAGGAGCTGGCGCGGGCGCACCAGCAGGAGCTGCAAGAGCTCGATCGCTTTCTCGAGATCGTGCTCCGGGCGAATGAGCCCAGCATTTTGCCCGACGGCAGCTTCGAGGAGTTGACGGGGTGGTCGAAGCGCACCTACCTGGCCCTTGACGGCGCCCCGGAGCCGTTCCTGTCACCTGACGAGATGCGCTATCTCACGATCCGCAAAGGCAGTCTCGATGACGCCGAGCGGCACGAGATCGAGAGCCACGTCACGCACACGTTTCAGTTTTTGCAGCGGATTCCGTGGACGCGTGAGCTGCAGCAGATCCCGCTGATTGCCTACGGGCACCATGAGAAGATGGACGGCCGCGGCTACCCGCGGCGGATTACCGGCGAGGCGATTCCGCTCCAGACCCGCATGATGACGATCAGCGACATCTACGATGCGCTCACGGCGCAGGACCGGCCCTACAAGCGCGCCGTGTCCATCGACCGGGCGCTCGACATCCTCACGATCGAGGTGAAAGAGGGACAGCTCGACGCCGAGCTCTTCAAGTTGTTCATCGACGGCAAAGTGTTCCAGCGCCAGGCGGAGGAGTCGCCCTAGGAAACCAACAGTTTGATCGACACGAGCAGCAGAAATCCGCCGAACGCCTTCCGCAGGGTCGCGTCCGGAATGGTGCCGGCGAACCTGGCGCCAAAGTAGGCGCCGATCAACAAACCCACCGCGACGACCGCCGCGTACGCCCAGTTCACCTGCTGTCGCTTGGAGTACTCGAGCACACCGAGCAATCCGACCGGCAGCAGCAGCGCGGCGAGCGACGTCCCGTGCGCCGTATGCTGCGGCATCCTGGTGATGAGGACCAGTCCGGGGATGATGACGACCGCGCCCCCCACGCCGAACAGTCCCGAGACGACCCCCGCCAGCAGACCGAGCAGTGAGACCAAAACCCATGTCATTGGTTGTGCCCTTTCCCCCAGCCCCCGCCGCCCGGGGTCTCGATGCGGAGCACATCCCCCGCATGCAGTCGCAGAGTAGCCTTCGAAGGAATCAGCTCGCCGTTCAGCAGATTCGCGCCCGCCGCGCCAGCGCCGCCATCGGCGCCTCCCGCGGGACCGTGGCGCCGTCGCTCGGTGAGCAGCGTCGCCTCCATCGGCGCCAACGTTTCGAATTCGCGCACCACGCCCTCCCCCCCGTCCCACGTCCCTCGTCCCCCACTTCGACTGCGAAGCGCATACGTTCGCACGCGTAGGGGATGTTCCATCTCCAAAACCTCGACGGGCGTATTGCGGGTGTTCGACATCCCCACATGCACCCCGGACGGCCCATTCGCGCCGTTGCTCGCGCCCTGCCCGCCACCGATCGTCTCGTAGTACGTCCAGGGATCGCCCCTTCCCCCTTCCCCCGTCCCCCTTCCCCCAAAGGTCACGTTATTCATCGTCCCCTGTCCCTGCGCGGGCACGTTGCAACCGCCGGCCGCGAGTGCGCGAAACACGACGTCCGCGATGCGCTGCGACGTCTCGACATTCCCCGCGGCAACGGCACTCGGCGCCCGGGCGTTCACCAGGCATCCCGGCGGCGCCGCCACGTGCACGGCGCGTGACACGCCGCCGTTCATCGGGATTTCGTCCGGCAACAGCGTGCGCACGACGAATAGCACTGCCGAGCGCGTCACGGCGAGCGGGCAATTCACGTTGCCCGGCGCCGCTGCGCGTGTGCCAGTGAAATCGGCGTGGAGAACGCCGTTCTCGATCGTAACCCGGACTTGAATCGCGAGGTCCTCGTCTACTACTCCGTCACCTTCGAGGTAATCGGTCGCTGTCATCGAGGTTGCTGACGGCAGACGGCTGAGGGCTGCCTTTGTCCGTCGTTCCGCGTAGTCGAGCAGCTCGCCCGCGGCTTCGCGCAGCGCGTCCCAGCCGTGGCGCCGCGCCAATGCACGCAATCCCTCCGCGCCGCGCTCGACGGCGGCACGCTGCGCGGCGAGATCGCCGCGCCGCATCGCCGGTGTACGGACGTTGGCCAAGAGCAGCCGCTCGAGATCGGGCGTGAACCGCGTCGGCGGGATGACGAGTCCCTCCTGATACAGCTCCCGCGCGCCCGCCGGCATGCTGCCCGCCGTCATCCCACCGATATCCGAGTGATGCGCGCGGACGACGCTGTATCCGCCGACTCGTCCGTCAATGTCGATTGCGCCGATGAGCGTGAGGTCGGGCAGATGGCTGCCGCCGGCATACGGATCGTTGAGTAAAAAGAGCTCGTTGGGGCGCGGGTCCAGCCCGCGCACCGCCGCGACGGCGTCCGCCAACGCGCCCAGATGCACGGGAATGTGCGCCGCCTGCGCGATCATCTCGCCGCCCGAGTCGAACAACGCCGCCGACGCGTCGCGCCGCTCGCGAATGTTGGGCGACAGCGCGCTGCGCACCAGCACGAGTCCCATTTCCTCCGCGATCGACGCGAAGGCGTGGGACATGACTTCCAGCCCGACGGCGTCGAGTTTCATGTGCGCTCCACGATCACGGCGCCCGACTCGTGCACCACACCGCGCCAGCCCAGCTCAATGAGGCCGGTCGCATCAGAGCCCGCTAGAACAGCCGGACCTTTCAGCTCAAGGCCTGCGGGCATGTCCCCCAAGGGCCACACGTCGCCATGCACCCGTTTGCCATCGCGCGTCACGATTTCCCGCCGCCCCCTCGCCGCCCCTTCGCTGCCCCGCGCCGCCCCTCGCCGCCGCTTCATCACCACCGTCCGCTCCGCCACCACCCGGAGATTCACCAGCTCCACCGGTAGCTCGTTGTCAGCGTGACCGTGGCGTGCCCGGTGTGCCACCCGGAACGCGGCGGCAAGCGTCGCGGGATCGTCACGCGGCGCCGGCACGGTGACCTCGTAACCTTGACCGGCGAAGCGGCAATCGATGAAGCGTGTCAGCTCGGCACTAGGAAGCGCCGCAGACGCGGCGTCGTCGAGCGGCTGGAAGGCCTTGGCGAGATCGCCGTTCTTCAGCTCGTGCAGCGCGCGGTGCAACGACGCCACCACATCCACGCGCTCCGGCGCCGCGGCGAGTCCCAGCGCGCTCAGCACGCCGGGATGCGGCGGAACCACGACGCGGGACATCCCCAGCGCATCGGCGAGCGCACAGCCGAACAACGGGCCCGCCCCGCCGAACGGCAGCAACGTCATGCCACGGGGATCGATGCCGCGCGCCACGCTGACGCGCTTCAGCGCGCGCGCCATGACCGCTGTCGCGACCTGGACGATTCCGGCTGCCATCGCGGTAGCGTCACCGCCCAGCGTGGCGAGGGCGCGCTCTGCGGCCGCACGATCCAGTCGCACCGAGTCCGCGAGCGGGTATTCGGGATCCAGCCAGCCGAGGACCAGGCATGCGTCGGTAACGGTGGGTTCGCTGCCTCCGCGGCCATAACACGCGGGTCCTGGCTCGGCGCCGGCACTGCGGGGGCCAACGCGCAGGGCGCCCCCTTCATCGAGCGACGCAATGCTGCCGCCACCCGCACTGACCGTCTCGATGAGAATGGCGGGTAATGCGAGCGGCACGCCCGCGATTGCTGCCGCGCCTTCGGTGAGGGCGACCCCGCCACTGACCAGGCTGGCGTCGGCGCTTGTGCCACCCATGTCGAGTGTGAGCAGGTCGCGCGCATCGACTGTTGCACCGACCAGTCGAGCGCCCACGACGCCTCCCGCCGGACCGGAGAGCGCCAGGCTGGCGGCCCGACGCGCTGCCTGCTCGGGACTCAGCGTACCACCGCCCGACGTCATGATGCGGAGGGACTTCACCCCGTGCTGCTCACTCAGCGCCGCGGTCTTCGCGACGTACGCACCGACCTTCGGCCTCAAGTAGGCTTCGGCGACGGTCGTGCTGGTGCGCTCGTATTCGCGGAACACCGGCAACACCTCGTGACTCGCTGCAATCGGGATCGCGGGCAATGCTTCACGCAGCGCGGCGGTCAGCCTGCGCTCGTGCTCGAAATGTCGAAACGCGAACAGGAACGCGACGGCGATCGCTTCCGGCGCGAGGGCGCGGACGGCAGCGGTGACGCGCGCCAGTTCGCCGTCCGACAGTGCCTGGATCACTCCATCCGGTCCCATGCGCTCCTCGACGCCAATGACGTCCGATCGCGCGACGAGCGGAGCGGGATGGTCGCGCGCCAGGTCGTACAGCGCCGCCCGATCCTGGCGCCTCAGCCAGAGCAAATCTTCGAAGCCCGCCGTCGTCACCAGGACGAGGCGCGCGCCGCGGCGCTCGAGCAGCGCGTTCGTCGCCACGGTCGTACCGTGAACCAGAACGTCGATGGGGACGAGGGAGGGGGGACGGGTGACGGGTACACCCCTCCCTCGTCCCCCGTCCTCCGTCCCCAACGCATCGATCGCTCGGAACAAGCCGATGGTCGGGTCCGCCGGAGTGCTGGCCACCTTTCGGATTTCGATTCCGCCGTCGGGTCTGAGTGCGACGAGATCGGTGAACGTCCCGCCGACATCGACACCGACGCGGGTCATGGACGGAAGCGGCGTTTTACGAGAAACGCGATGCCGGTGAGCGTGAGGGCAACGACCAGCGTGCCCACCCAATCCCCCAACCGTACGTACAGGGGGATGACGTCGGTAGTGCGCACCACGCCGGCAACGAAGGTGCGCTCGTCGAGCTTGGTCGCCGCGTAGACGCGACCCATCGGGTCCACGAACTCGGAGATCCCGGAATTCGCGGCGCGCGCCACGCCCATGCGCGTCTCGATCGCGCGCAGGATCAGATGCGATGCATGTTGCCGCGGCGCGGTGGTTTTCCCGAACCATGCATCATTGGTGATGTTGACCAAAAAGTTGGCGCCCAACGCGCGATATTTGCGCGGCAAGTCCTCGAACGCCGACTCATAGCAGACGATGACGCCGAAGCGGCCCAACTCGGACGTGTACAGCGGCAGATCGCGACCCGGGGAGAACCCCCCGGACCAATTCCGGAGGCCGGGAACGGCGCGGAAGACGCCGACCGGTACGAACGGCACGCGCTCGGTCACGGGCACGAGGTAGTGCTTCGCGTAGACGGGATAGGGGCGCCAGTTCCCCGTCGTATCGATAAAAATGGCCGCGTTGTAGTACGGATCGAGCCGGCTGCGCCACGTCGGATCGGCCCACACCACGCCCGTGAAAATCGGGACGTGACCTTCGCGCACCAGATTGGTGATCCGATTCACCCAGCTCGGCCGCCGCCACAGGAAATCGGGAATCGCCGCTTCCGGCCAGATGATTAATCGTGGCCGGGGGAATTCGTTCATCAGCTGCCGGGTGCCTTCGATCAACGTGCCGACGACGCTGTCGGCGTGTGCCGGATCGCCCTTCTCGTCGAATGCCTCGTTCGGCTGGACCAGTCCCGCGATGCCCAGCTCGCGATACGGCAGCGTCCTGACGCGCCACGCCCCGTACGCCAGCGCGAGCAGCACCGTGACCAGCACGACGCCGTACCCACGCACCACGTACCACGCACCACGCACGTCAGTTGCCGTTTCAACGATGGCCACGTTGCACCACGCCAGCCACAACGTCACACCGCGCGCGCCGGCAATATCCGCCCACTGGACGAGCACCGGCGCGTCGGCGAGCGAGGTGCCGAGCCCCAGCCAGGGAAAGCGAACGTCGCCGAGATGCCCGATGAGCCACTCGAGCGCCGTCCAGGCGACGGGCAGGACGAGCAGCAGCGGCACCGCAGGCGCCGTCATTCGAATCCGGACGACGAACCAGAACATCACGCCGGTGAGCAGGCCGAGCACGGCGAGCGTCGCGAGATAGCCGAGCGCCGACAGCGGCGTGAAATGCCACAGGGCGACGACCATCCAGTAGAGCACCAGGGCGTTGCTGACGAGACCGTACCACCAGCCCCAGCGAAATGCGGTGCGGGGGTTGGCATCGGTCACCGCCTGCCGGATGAGCAGCACGGCGGGCGTGATCGCGAAGAAGCTGAGGAACGGCAGCGGGAACGGGGGATAGCTGGCGGTGAGCGCGATCGCGCCTAACGCGATGAGTGAGGCAGCCTGACGGCGACTCACAGCAATACGTCGCGCCCTTCGTCGGCCGAGCGATAGATCGCGTCGATCACGCGCTGCAGGGCGAGCTGATCGCGGGGTGGCGGCGCATTCACGTCCCCCTTGATCACCGCCAGAAAGTACATCCACTCCGCGCGGTAGGACTGAATGAACTGCGTCTCGCGCCCCGTCGCTCCGGTGGGCGTGACGTCGACCGCGGCGCCGTGCTGCTCCTTGAAGATGCGCAGCGGCTGGATCATGGCGGAGCCCTTCGATCCGACGATGTCGAACCAGAAGCGCTCACCCTGGCCGAGGTGGCGCCAGCTCACATCCATCGTGATCGAGACGCCGTTTTCACACACGATCAGCGCCGAGCCCATGTCCTCGACGGCATCCTTCGCGGGTCGCGTCAGATGGGCGGAGATCCGCTTGGGGGTGGGCCAGCCGGCCAGCCACATCCCGAGGTCGACGAGCGGCAGCCCGAGATCGAGCACGGCTCCGCCGCCGGCCTGTTCGCGTCGCAACCGCCACCCGAGCAGCTGCCGGCTGGGCTGGAACGTGTACCAGCCGCCGCGCACCGCCTGCAGCCCGCCCAGGTCGCCGCCGGCCAGGAAGCCGCGCACCGCCTGCACGTCGGAGCGAAAACGGTGATTCATCCCCACCATCACGCGCTTGCCGTACTTGTCGCTCGCGGCGAGGGCGCGCTCGACCCCCGCCAGGGTCAGCGCGAGCGGTCGCTCGCACAGCACGTGCACTCCCGCCGCCAATGCCGCGGTGACGTGAATTTCGTGCAGGTGATTGGGGGTGCAGATCACGACGACGTCGACGTGGGCGTAGCGCAGCACCTCTTCGATGTCGTCGTACGTATCCTTGACCTCGAAGCGCGCAGCGAGCGCTTGCGCTTTGCTGACGTCGTTGTCACAGATCGCCGCGACCTCGACGCCGGGCAACCGCCGCAGCACCGGCAAATGGGCGACCTGTGCGATCGCGCCCGCGCCAAGCACCCCGACGCGGATCGGATCGTTCACCTGCTCCGTGCTCCCTGCTCCGTGCTCCGTCGAAAGCGGTACATGATCCCCGTCCGCAGGCTCACGGTCTTTAGGCCGCTCGACAGCATGCCGCGCCCATCGATGCTGAAGCGCCACGCGCGCGACAGGT
This sequence comes from Gemmatimonadales bacterium, assembly GCA_035637435.1. Lineage (GTDB taxonomy): Bacteria > Gemmatimonadota > Gemmatimonadetes > Gemmatimonadales > GWC2-71-9 > 20CM-2-65-7. The sequence goes on along the minus strand of DASPXD010000036.1, from coordinate 26,004 downwards.
TGAACTCGAAGCCCATCGTGCCATTCAGCCCCGCGGTGATCACGTCGAGGGCGTCTTCCACGAATGTGCCGTTGATCGCGGCGCCGCCGCCGTTGCGGAGATGGATGCTCACGCCCGTGCCGAGATACGCGGTGACCCCGTGTCCCTGGGGAAGGACGTACTGGAAATCGACGTCGCCGATGATGTCGCTGAGCGAGATGCGGCCAAGATTGATGCTATCGGGCGTGGATGGATTCACGATGCTATCGAGCCGCCGCTCAAACCGGTCGCGTGCCTGCTGGTCGAGTTGGGAATGAAAGTAGGAAAGGCCCAACAGCAGGCGAACGCGGGGCGCGATGCGGCCATAGTCGACTCGCAGCCCGCCCACCGTCGCTCCGGTGAGCTCCGACGCGCCCAGCACCCCTAAGTCGGCCTGAATGCCGGACAAGCGCAGGTTGTCGTAGGAGAACTGGTTGAGGACGCCCTGGGCGGAAAGATGGAATGATGGAAAGATGGAAAGTAGAAGCACGAACAAACATTCCATCATTCCAACTTTCCATCGTTCCATCTTAGTAGAGCTTTTCAATCTTCGTTCCAGGGAAATAGGTGGTTAGGATGGACCGATAATCCTGTCCCGCTCGCGCGCGACCGATCGCTCCCCACTGGCACATGCCCACGGCGTGCCCCAATCCCGCGCCCGCTGCGACGAGCCGCGTGACCTGGCCGCCGGCTTTCGTGACCGTCAACTGAAACGCGGCGCTCGACAGCATCCGGTCGGCGTCGGGCCGCAACACATCGCGGACATCGGGGCCCGGGATGCGAATGTCGCCCCGCTCGAACACGATGCGCAGCTCGCCGACCCGCCCCGACTTTGTCGTCCGGCTCACCGTGACATCGGTGATCCGTTGCAACCCGTCGCCCGACAGCGGCGTCACGCTGGGAAGCGTTCGCGACAATATAGCGCGCAGCTTGGAGCCGTCCCATTCTTCGCGCCAGCGAAATCGCGGTGAAATGTCACAGTAATAGTGGCCACCACCCCGATCGTCCGAGACAGGTCGCAAGTAGGGACGGGTTCGGACGGTCGCAAACGCCTCCTCTATTCCGGCGGTGCTGAATCCACACGTCGAGTGGAAATAGGCGTCGATGACGTCTCCCTGGTACTCGAGTACCTGCCCCGCCGTCTTGCGCACGGCGTCCCAGGCTTGCTCCGATTCCACCGCGACGCCGAGGTAGACCTGGTCGCGTGTGTCGGCATACGCGTCGAAGCCGAAGGCTTCCCAGCGGCCGCGGTTCTTGATCGCGAAGCTGCGTGACACGACTGCCTGCGCGAGCACGGCCGCGAGCTCATCGGGCCGGCGGGGGCCGATCTCGGGGCCGACGACGCCCGCGACGTAGCTCTCGACATTGACGCGATTCACGACCGTGAGACCGGCTCGGCTCGACGTGATGTTGATCCGGCCGCGGTAGCGCCGGCCGTTGGCGACCACGAAGCGGTTCTCTGTGACGTTGACGACCGCGATGCCGCGCAGCGCGTCGGTCCGTGTGCTGTCGGGTCGCAGCAGCCGCAGGCGCGAAGCGTCGGCGGAATCGGGCAGCACGACCCAGCGCACGCCGGCCGGCACCGATCCCACTGCCACGCCGCTCGCCGCCTCGCTGATGAACAGCTCACCACTTTCTGCGCCGCCGATCGATGTATTTGCCAGTCCGACCGCGAGGCCGATGCGCAGCTCAGGCTCACCAGTGGCCGGCTGCGGCCCGGCCGACGGCCGTGGACATCCGGCCCCCGCCGTCGTGAGGACGATGAGGCTAGCGACCTGCTTCGCCCAGCGCTGCATCAAGCTCCCGGAGGGTGAAATCGATGTCCGCCGCAGTGTGCGCGCTCGAGACAAAACCGGCCTCGAACGCCGACGGCGCGAGGAAGACGCCGCGTGTCAGGGCGGCCTTGTGCCAGCGCGCGAACAGCGCGGTGTCGGCTTTCCGGGCGTCGCCGTAGTTGCGCACGGGACCCGCGGTGAAGTAGGCACCCCACATCGACCCGGCGTGCCCGACCGTCAGCGGCACGCCGTGGCGTTCGGCGCTGGTCTTGAGTCCATCGGTGAGCCGCGTGGTCATCTTCTCCAGTTCGTCGTAGAACAGCGGCCGGCTGGTCTCCCGCAGCGTCGCGAGACCGGCCGCCATCGCCACCGGATTGCCCGACAGCGTCCCCGCCTGGTACACCGGTCCCTCCGGCGCCACGCGCTTCATCAAGTCGGCTCGGCCGCCATACACGCCGACCGGGAATCCGCCGCCCACGATTTTGCCGAGCGCCGTCAGATCGGGTCTGATGCGGAGACGCTCCTGCGCGCCACCCGGCGCTACCCGGAATCCGGTCATGACTTCATCAAAGATCAGCAGCGCGCCGTGCCGGTCACACAGCGATCGCAGCGCAATATGAAACCCGGGCTGCGGCGCGATGAATCCTGCGTTGCCGACGTACGGCTCGACGATGACGGCGGCGATCCGATCGCCGTGCCGCTTGAAGAGATCCGCGACCGCCTCGGCGTCGTTGAATGGCGCCGTCAGCGTGAGACCCGCGAGTGCCGCGGGCACGCCCGGGCTGTCGGGCAGTCCCAGCGTCGCGACGCCGGAGCCCGCCTTGACCAGGAAGCCGTCGGCGTGGCCGTGATAGCAGCCTGCGAACTTGATGATCAATTCCCGGCCCGTCGCGGCGCGCGCGAGCCGTACGGCCGCCATCGTCGCTTCCGTGCCACTGTTTACAAACCGCATCATCTCGAGCAACGGCATCCGCCGCCGGACTTCCTCGGCCAGCTCGACCTCCGCCACGCAGGGCGCGCCGTAGGTCCAGCCGCGCTCCGCCGCCTCCCGCACCGCGTCGAGCACGGCGGGATGGGCGTGGCCGAGGATTAGCGGGCCCCAGGAGCAGACGTAATCGACGTAGCTGTTGCCGTCGACGTCGGTGAGCCGCGCACCGGCGGCGTGCGCCACGAAAAAAGGCGTCCCGCCGACTGCGCGGAACGCCCGCACGGGTGAATTCACGCCACCGGGCAACACCCGTTTCGCCCGGTCAAAGAGCTCGCTCGTCCGCTTCACGTCAGCGCGGCCGCCTGGAAATCGTAATCCTCGCTCGCGGTAATGCGGGCGCGCACGAAGTCGCCCGGCTGCGCCCAGCCCGCTCGCTCGAGGTAGGTAACACCGTCGACGTCATCGGCCTGCCATTGCACTCGGCCCGCTTTGATACCGTCTTCCGTTTCCAGCTCGTCGATCAGGACGTCCACTTGACGTCCAATAAACCGTTCCAACCGCTCCGCAGAGATGCTACGCTGTACCTCGACGATTTCCGCTAGACGATCCTGCTTGACGATTTCCTCGACGTCGTTTTCGTACTGCATCGCCCGCGTGCCCTCCTGCGGCGAATAGGCAAACGCGCCCATGCGGTCGAACTGTGCTTCCTCGAGAAATGCGAGCAGCGCCCGGAAATCGTCTTCCGTTTCGCCGGGAAATCCGACCAGACACGTCGTGCGGATGGCGAGATCAGGGATGGCGCCGCGCAGCCAGGCGAGCTTTTCCCGCAGCGTCCGCAGCCGCTCGGGACGCCGCATCCGTTCGAGCATGCGATCGCTGGCGTGCTGAATCGGCATGTCGATGTAGGGCACGATGCGTGCCTCGCGCGCCATGATCTCGACGAGGCGCTCGTTGATCCCGGCTGAGTAAACGTACAGGAGACGGAACCACGGCACGGTCGTCTCGCGTAGCAGCGCCTCGAGCAGATCAGGCAGTTTCGGACTCCCAACTCCTAGATCCCGACCCCAGTGACCCAGGTCCTGAGCCACGAGATTGATTTCCTTCGCGCCCTGTGCCTCGAGCTGTTGCGCTTCGCGGATCAAGCGGGCGAGCGGCTCGGAGCGGTGCTTGCCGCGCATCAGCGGGATCGCGCAGAAGGCGCAGGTGTGATCGCAGCCTTCGGAGATCTTGAGATAGCGCACATGCGACTGACGCCCGAGGAACTGACGCACGCCGGGGTGCGATGCAACGGGATCCTCGATGAGACCGCGTTGCGCCAGCTCGGGGACCAGGTGGTGCAGCTCGGAGAATCCCAGAAAGAGATCGACTTCGGGAATTTCCTGCGCCAACTCCTGCTTGTAGCGCTGCACGAGACACCCGACCGCCACGACCGCCTTGACGCCACCGTCCTTCAGCTTCGCGGCTTCGAGCATCGCATCGATCGATTCCTGCTTCGCGGCGTCGATGAAGCCGCAGGTGTTGACCAGAATGACGTCGGCCGACGGGAGCTCCGGAGTGACGACGGCGCCGTGTCCGACCAGTTCGCCGACGAGCCGCTCGGAGTCCACCGTGGCCTTGTCGCAGCCGAGGGAGATGACGCCGAGCTTCATCCGCGGTAGTTCCCGAACTTGAGCTCGATGCCGAAATCCTGCGCGCGCAGGAAGGCGATGACTTCCTGCAGCTCGTCCTTCGACGGCGCCTGCACCCGGATCTCTTCGCCCTGAATCGACGCCTGGGCTTTCTTGAACTTCTTGTCTTTGATCGCCTTGACGATCGCCTTGGCCTTCTCCTGCGGGATGCCCTGCGTGAGCTTGATCTCGCGCCGCACGGTGTCGTTGGCGGCCGGGGTGATCTCGCCGAGCTCCATGTTTTTCACCGGCACGCCGCGCTTGATCATCTTGGATTGGAGCACGTCGAACAGCGCTTTCATTTTGAAATCATCGTCGGCAATGAGCAGCAACAGGGCTTTGGCACGGTCGAAGCTCAGCGAGGCCTTGGAGCCTTTGAAGTCATAGCGCTGGATGATTTCTTTGGTGGCTTGATTGACGGCGTTGTCGACCTCCTGGAGGTCGGCGCCGGTCGAGATGTCGAACGATGCTTGGCTGGCCATAGGGCGGGTAATCTACCCGCCCCGAGCCTATGACAGGAAGCTCTCCAGCGCGCGCGCCCGCGACACGTGCCGCAGCCGCGCGAGCGCCTTCTCCTTCAGCTGCCGTACCCGCTCGCGCGTGATGCCGAGCTGCGAGCCGATCTCCTCGAGCGTCATCGGCTCCTGGCCTTCCAGCCCGAAGTACAGCCGGAGGATTCTGGCTTCGCGCTCCTTCAGGGTCGCGAGCACCGACTCGATCGATTCGGTGAGCGCGTGCTCGAAGATCTCGTCGTCGGGACCGGGATTCGTAGTATCGGGCAGGTAGTCCAGCAGCTTGTTGTCTTCGCCCGGCGTGAGTGGGGCGTCGAGCGACAGATGCGCCTGCGAAATCGACAGCGTCTTAGCGACTTCTTCCTCCGAGATATCCATCCCCTCGGCGATCTCTTCGACGGTCGGCTCGCGGCCCAGCTCCTGGAGCAGCGACGCCGAGCGCTTGCCGATGCGATGCAGCGTGCCGGCGCGGTTCAGCGGCACGCGCACGATGCGCGACTGTTCGGCGAGCGCCTGGAGGATCGCCTGGCGGATCCACCACACGGCGTAGGAGATGAACTTGATGCCTTTGGTCTCGTCGAATTTGTGCGCGGCGCGGATCAGGCCGAGGTTGCCCTCGTTGATCAGGTCGGAGAGGGAGACGCCTTGATTCTGGTATTTCTTGGCGACCGACACGACGAAACGCAGGTTGGAGCGGACCAGCTTGTCCAGGGCCTCGGGATCCTGTTGTTTGATCCGCTGCGCGAGGGTGACTTCTTCCTCCCGCGTGATCAGCGGATACTGGCTGATTTCCCGGAGATACTGATCCAGAGATCCCTCGTCAAATGATGCGCGCTTCGCCGTATTCAATTGCATGGAATGGTCACTCCTCGAGGGGTTGCACCACCCTAGCGAATCAGCGAACCGAGCCGGCTCCAGCGAATGTCCGTCAGCCAGGGAAGCACATCACGTGTGCCCCGGTCATAACTGAAATAGACGACGAGCGGGCGGCCCTTCACTGCGCTCGCGTCTACAAAACCCCAATAGCGTGAATCCGCGGAATTGTCGCGGTTATCGCCCAGCACGAAATACTTGTCCATCGGGACCCGCAACGGACCCCACGTATCGCGCGTGGGATGATAGCGGCGCCGCTGCTCGTCGGAGCACCGCACCAGATACTCGCGTTGCCAGTTGAAGTCGGGATCGAAGCCGTCGTGCAGCGGATCCACGCGCTGCACGTACGGCTCTTCCAGTGCGCGGCCGTTCACGTACACCTGCCCCAGCCGCATCTCCACGACGTCGCCGGGACTCCCGATGACGCGCTTCACGTAGCTCAGCGTCGGGTCTTTCGGGTACGCGAAGACGATGACGTCGCCGCCGTGCGGCGTGTTGAAGCCGGGCAGGCGCGCGTTGGTGCCGGGAATCTGCGCCCCGTACACCGCCTTGTTCACGAACAAAAAATCCCCCGCCAGAAGGGTGCGTTCCATGCTGCCGGAGGGGATTTGAAATGCTTCGAGCAGAAACGTGCGAATGATGAGGAAGAGCACCAGCGCCATCCCGAGCGATCGCATCCAACTGTCGAACCAGCGAGCTAATACGGAGCGCCGCGATGCCGGAGACGACGGGAGCCGTGGGGTGTCAACGCCCTTTCCAGCGGGTGGGGCTCCCAAGTCAAGCATGTGACTTATCTTAGCAATGCTGACCGCACGGCGCAACAGTGACGCTCCATCCTCGAGGCCCAGCCCATTGCCGGACTCGGACTCGGAATTCAGAAACTGGGTCATCATGACGCACTCGGGCAGCCAGACACGCCACTCGACCTTCCCGTTCGACACGTATCCATGTGACCGTCGTCTCGGGCAACGCGTCGAGTGCATCACGTTCGAGGCTCGCGCCACCGGTTGCAAGGACGACGACGACCGACTCGTACGGCATGCCCCGACGCTAGCCGGTGGCGGGTGATAACCATCACCATTTTGTCGCGCGTCTGCGCGTTTCGACGCATTACGGTCTGTTCACACCCACGCCACCGGCACCCGATACGGCTCGAACGCGCGGTCGGAGGTCAGGACCGTTAGCCCTTCGTCTAGCGCTTGCACGATGAGCAACCGGTCGAATGGATCGGCGTGATGCAGCGGTAGGTCGCGCAACAAATCGCCGTGTCGCACAGTTACGGGGAGCGCGACAAAGGCGTTCCGTGCCACGACGTCTTCCACGAGGTCGTCCATTCTCAACTTGCCGACGGCCCGCTTGATGGCGATCTCCCAAGCGGTGATCGCGCTTACCGCCACAAGTTCGGCCCGCCGCACGGTACGAACGGCGGCGGGCCGAAGCTTACCCGCGTGCCACTGAATGAACGCGTTCGTGTCGAGCAGCAGCCTCACCCGGATTCGCCGGTAAACAGCCGCAGGATCTCGGGCGGCAGCGGCGCGTCGAAGTCAGGCGCGATCCAGATCCCCCGGCCTTTCCCCAGTCCGGGCTTGCGCAGATGTCGCGTGTCTTTGGGCGCGAGCGGCACCAGCCGCGCCTTGGGCTTTCCGGACTTGGCGATGATGATCTCCCGCCCCCGCGCGGCCTGCTCGACCAGCTCGGAGAGGTGGGTCTTCGCCTCATACAGGCTCACGGCCTCACGTACCAGACGGGGTTTCTTCTGACGAGTCATGCACCACTATAGCTAATTTGACCAAATTGGTCAAGTTTCAATAGCGCGGCAGCGTTGGGTCCACCTCCGCTTGCCAGCGCAGGATGCCGCCCGTCAGATTCGTCACGCGCGGGAATCCTGCGTCGGCGAGATGCGTCGCGGCCGCCCGGCTCCGACTTCCTCCCTTACAGTACACGACGACTTCCCGGTCGCGATCGAGCGTCTCGACGACGTCGGGGAGCGTCGCCAGCGGTACGAGGCGCGCGCCGGGAATGCGCGCGATGTCCCACTCGAACTGCTCGCGCACGTCGATCAGCTGCAGCTCCTCGCCGCGCGCCAGGCGGCTCTGCAGCTCGCGCGGCGTCAGCTCGACGAACCCACCGACCGCCCTCGGCTCCGCCTCCGACGCCCGCACACCGCAAAACTGCTCGTAATCGATGAGCGCCGTGATCTCGTGCGTGCCACACGCAGGACACGTTGGATCTTTCCGGATGTTGACCGTGCGGAATTGCATCCCCAGCGTATCAATGAGCAGCAGCCGGCCCGCGAGCGGCTCGCCCACCCCGACGATCAGCTTGATGGCCTCCGTCGCCTGAATCGTCCCCACGAGACCCGGCAGCACGCCCAGCACGCCGCCTTCGGCACAGCTCGGCACGAGCCCCGGCGGCGGCGGTTCCGGAAAGAGGCAGCGATAGCACGGCCCATCGGGTAAGGCAAAGACCGATGCCTGTCCCTCGAACCGGAAAATGCTGCCGTACACGTTCGGCTTGCCGAGCAGGACGCAGGCGTCATTGACGAGGTAGCGCGTCGCGAAGTTGTCGGTGCCGTCCACGACGATGTCGTAGCCACTCAGGATGTCGAGCGCGTTCTTGGACGTGAGCGCCGTCTCGTACGTCTCCAGCCGCACGTGCGGATTCACGTCCGCGATGCGCTCACGCGCCGACAGCAGCTTGGGCCGCCCGACGTCCTTGGTGCCATGCAGGATCTGTCGCTGGAGATTCGTGACGTCGACGTTGTCGAAGTCCACGAGGCCGAGCGTGCCGACGCCGGCCGCGGCCAGATAGAGCGCCGCGGGCGATCCCAGCCCGCCGGCGCCGATGAGCAGGACCCGGGCGGCCTTCAGCTTTTCCTGACCAGGAACGCCGACGTCGGGAAGAATGAGGTGCCGGCTGTAGCGCAACAGCTCGGCCTGGGCGAGAGTCGTCATCGCTCAACCTCCCGCGATGGCGGGAACGATGATGATCTCATCGCCGTCGCGCACCGCCGCCGAGAACCCGCCCTGCAGCCGCGCATCGTCATCGTTCACATAGAACGTCACGAACGGATACGGTTTGCCTTGCGCGTCCCGCAGGCGCGGCGCAAGTCCCGGAAATCGTGTTGCGACATCAGCGACCACATCGCCCAACGTTGTCCCTTGGGCCTCGAGCGTGCGCCGGCCGTCGGCGAGCTTCGCGAGCACGGTTGGTAGTTGCAGCGTGACACTCATAGTGACTCCGTGGAAACAGGATGAGCCTTGCGATGGACGCTGGCACCCGGAACGGGATGGGCACTCCGTACGAGCTCGGCGTCGAAACCGGACGCGCGCCAGGCGGCGAGCATCGCGGCACCGACGAGCGTCGCGCGACCCTTGGGCGCGATCGCGAGAATCGCCGAGCCCGCGCCCGATAGCGTCGCGCCGAACGCGCCGGCGGCGGTCGCCGCCTGCACGACCGCGTCGTAACCGGGGATCCGCGCCCGGCGGAACGGCACGTGCAGCACGTCGTCGAGCGCGGCGGACAGGAGCGCGCCATCGCCGGTCGCGAGTCCCTGCACCAGTGCCGCCGCGCGGCTCGCGCCGAGCGCCGCGTCGTGGTGCGGCAACGATTTCGGGAGTGCCGCCCGGGCCGCCTTTGTCTCGTTCGTGAACGGTGGTACAGCGATCAGCAGCTCGATGCCGTCCGCGACCCGCAGCGACGAGGCAACCCACCCGTTCGCTGTGTGGACGCCCAACACCGCGCCGCCGTAAATGGCCGGCGCCACGTTGTCGGGATGCCCTTCGATCGTGGTGCAGATGTCGAGGACCTGCGCGCGCGACAGACCCAGACCAAGCGCGGCATCCGCGAGCAGCGCGCCCGCCACGATGGCCGCAGCCGACGAACCGAGGCCGGAGGCAATCGGAATGTCCGACGTGGCATCGATCGTTACGCCGGCGGGCGTCTCCGTGCCTCCGGCGGCGCACGCCGCACGAAATCCCCGCGTGAACAGATCCTGATCAGCTCGTACACGAACCGCACTCAGTTTCCCGCGACGTTGAATTGAGAAGCCGCTGCCACCCTCATTTTCGATCGTCACCGACGCACTGAGCCAGCGGTCGATGGCGATCCCCACGCAGTCGAACCCGGCGCCCAGATTGCTCGAGCTCGCGGGAACGCGAACACGCACCGTCATGATTCGCTTTCCTTCACCAGCGCGCGTACCTCGGCAAGACGGGGCGCGATGAGCGGAGCGGCCGGCAGCGCCGGAGCAACGGCGTCGATCGTCTTCAGGCCGTTTCCCGTGATGCACAACACGACCTCGTCATCGGGGGAGAACCGGCCTTCGGCCGCGAGCGCCAGCGCCGCGGCAACCGTGACGCCGCCCGCCGTTTCGGTGAAGACTCCCGCCTCCTCCGCCAGCAGCCGGATCGCGGCGACCAGCTCGGCATCCGACACCGCGGCGGCCCAGCCGCCCGATTCGAGAATCGCGCGCTTGGCGAAGAGTCCGTCCGCAGGATTGCCGATCGCGATGGACCGGGCAATCGTCTGCGGCACCACCGGTACCACGGCATCGGCATTCTCGCGCACCAGCCGTACGATCGGCGCGCATCCCGACGCCTGCGCGCCGAAGATGCGGGGCGCAGCGCCACCGACCAGCCCGGCCGCGCTGAACTCCCGGAATCCTTTGCGCAGCTTCGTCACGAGCGAGCCGCCCGCCATCGGTGCGACGACCGCCGTCGGCAGGCGCCAACCCAGCTGCTCGGCGATCTCGAACGCGAAGGTTTTGGATCCCTCGCCGTAGTAGCCGCGCAGGTTGACGTTCACGATGCCCCAGCCGAACTGATCGGCCACCTGCGCGCACAGACGATTCACGTCGTCGTAGTGACCACGCACGCGCACCAGCCGCGCGCCGTAGACCGCAGTCCCGACGATCTTGGCGAGCTCGAGGTCTTCCGGAATGAAGATCCACGCTTTGAGACCGGCGCGCGCCGCCTGCGCCGCCACGGCGTTGGCGAGGTTGCCCGTGGACGCGCACCCGATCGTGTCGAGCCCGAATGCGGCGGCCGCGTTGATGGCGGTCGCGACGACGCGATCCTTGAAAGACAACGACGGATGAGAGACGGCGTCATTCTTGACCCACGTCCGCGCCACGCCGAGCCTTGCGGCGAGTCGTGGTGCCTCGACCAGCGGCGTGCCACCGGTATCGAGCGAAAACACGGGCTCCCCATCGAACGGCAGCCACTCGCGGTAGCGCCACAACGACCACGGGCGCGCCGCGATCGCGTCGCGCCCCGGCAGCACGCGGGCGGGATCGAGGACGGGATCGAGCGGGCCGAGGCACTGCTCGCAGATCGCGACGGGGGCCGGCTCGTGTAACGCTCCGCAGGCGCGGCACACCTGTGGCCGTGGCCGCAACGCCACCGGCGGAGCGACGCTCGTCGTCACGGCCGGGCCTCTACTGTCGGAGCCGAACGTTGCACCGGTCGGACTTTGCGGGTCGAGCGGGCCGCGCGAATCAGCGCCTCATCGGCGGGATCGATTTGGTAGCAATGCTCGGGACCCGGAAACACACCGCTACGCACGTCACGCGCGTAATCGCGGAAGGCCCCTTCGACGGCAGTGCCAACTTCCGCATAGCGCTTTACGAACCGGGGCGAGATCTCCCCCACGAAGTTGCCGAGCATGTCGTGCGAAATGACGAGCTGCCCGTCCACGTGCGGCCCGGCGCCGATCCCGTAGACAAATACGCCGACGCGCTCGCGCACAAACGCCGCCGTCTCCGCGGGGACAGCCTCGAGTAGAATCGCGAACACGCCGGCGCGCTCCAGCGACTCTGCGTCGCGCAGCAACTGCTCCGCCGCGGCTAGCGATTTCCCCTGCACGCGGTAGCCGCCGAGCTGGCCGAGGTTCTGGGGCGTGAGGCCGAGGTGCCCCATCACCGCGATGCCGGCATCGACCATCGCGCGTACGCGCTTCGCGACGCGCGCGCCCCCTTCGCATTTCACCGCGTCACACCCCGCCGCCACGAATGCGCCGGCGCTGCGGATCGCGGTTTCGTCGGAGGGCTGGTAGGACAGGAACGGCAGGTCTCCGATCACGAACGCCCGCTGCGCCGCGCGCGTCACCGCCCGGATGAACACCAGCATCTCGTCCAGGCCGATCTGGAGCGTGCTCGGCAGCCCGAGCATCGTCATGGCCGCGGAATCGCCCACCAGAATCATGTCGACACCGGCGCGATCGGCGAATGTCGCAGTGGGATAATCGTAGGCGGTGACGAACACCGCCTTTTCGCTGCGGGCTTTCAACCCCGCCAGCGTAGCGACCGTGACCTTGCGAGTGGGCATAAAACCCTCGGACTCCGGAGACGAAAACGGCCGCTCAACTGAGCGGCCGCGGGAAGCGACTCCCTGAAAACACCATCGCCCGGACTAATAAAGCCGCGGGCGAGTCGCTTTTTAGCACCTTGTTTAACGTGGCGGCAATACGCGGCAAATCACCACGGGTCTTCAGTTGTAACCGTAGTCTACCGCTCTGGTTCCTGCCCCGTCAAGGGCTGAATTCCGTATCGATCTGCGCTCGTTGCAGCGTCCCCGAGTAGTCGACGTAGATCGTCTTCGTTTCGGAGTAGAAGTCGTAGACCTCCCAGCCGCCTTCGCGGTGGCCGTTGCCCGTCTGCTTCACGCCACCGAAGGGCAGATGGGCCTCGGCGCCGATCGTCGGCGCATTCACGTACGTGATGCCGGTGTCGAGGTCGGTCATCGCTTGAAATGCTGCGTTGACGTCGCGCGTGTACAGCGAGCTGGAAAGCCCGTACTTGACGTCGTTGTTGATGCGAATGGCCTCCGGGAGGTCCTTGGCCTTCAGAACGGCGAGCACGGGGCCGAAGATCTCCTCCTGCTCGACGCGCATCCCCGGCTTCACTCCGGTGAGCACCGTCGGCTCGTAGAACCACCCGCACTCGAGCCGCTTGTCGCCCTGGGGGATCTTGCCGCCCAGCGCCACACTGGCGCCCTCTTTTTTGGCGATCTCGACGTACTCGGCGACCTTCTGACGCGCCTCTTCGTGGATCAGCGGGCCGACCTCGGTCTTGTCGTCCAGGCCGGGGCCGACGCGGAGCTTCGCGGCGCGATCGGTGAGCATCTTCACGAACGTGTCGTGGATCTTGTCGTGCAGGATGAGCCGGCTCGTCGCCGTGCAGCGCTGTCCCGTCGTCCCGAACGCGCCCCACAGCACGCCGTCGAGCGCCAGATCGAGATCGGCATCATCCATCACGATCATCGCGTTCTTCCCGCCCATCTCGAGCGACAAGCGCTTGTGCATCTTGCCGCACGTGGCGCCGATCGCCGAGCCGGTCTCGGTCGATCCGGTGAACGAGATCACCGGCACCTCAGGATGCTCGACCAGCGCGCGTCCCACGACGGAGCCCTGCCCATGGACGAGCTGCACGACTTCGGGCGGCAACCCCGCCTCCAGCAGCACCTCGACCAGGAGATGCGCGGTGTGCGGCACATCCTCGGCAGGCTTGAAGACGACCGCGTTTCCGCACAGCAGCGCGGGAAACATCTTCCAGGTGGGTATCGCGAGCGGGAAGTTGAACGGCGTGATCAGCCCGGCGACCCCGATGGGCCGCCGATAGCTCATCGCCCATTTGCTGCGTAGCTCCGACGGCACGACCCGCCCGAACAGTCGCCGGCCTTCGGTGGCCGCGTAGAACGCGGTGTCGATCCCTTCCTGAACATCGCCTCCCGTCTCGGCGACGACCTTCCCCATCTCGCGCGTCATCGCACGCGCGATCGCGTCCTTGCGCTCGACGAGCAATTGCGCGACCCGTTGCAGCACCTGCCCACGGATCGGCGCCGGCGTCTTCGACCACTGGGCGAAACCGCGCTTCGCCGAGGCGATCGCGCGCTTCAGGTCATCGGGACCCGAGCGCGGAAACCTGCCAATGACGTCGTTCCAATCGGCGGGATTGCGGTTTTCGAAGTATTCACCGGTCGAGGGAGCGACCCAATCACCGGCGATGAAATTCTTGAATTCGGCAGCCATGGATCTCAGCGTTAGGGACAGAAGAAGGGAACGGGGGTTTTACCGTACACGCGCGGCAACAGCTGGCGACCGGCCAACGCGAGACCCCAGATGATCAAGACGATCGACAGCGCGTGCGCAATGCCAAGCCGCCGCTTCCACGAGGTCAGGGCGCTCCACACCCCGGCGACCGTCACCGTCGTTGCGCCGATAAGATAGAAGACCAGCTTGAGGCCGCAGGCATGCGCGTACGGCCACACCAGCATCCCCACACCCAACGCCAGACCGAGTCCGACGCGCATCCATGTGCTGATCCAGGCGCGTCCGCGGGCCGGGCCGGTGGGCTGGAATCCTCCGGAGTCTGGTACGCTGCCGACCGGGGGACGAGGCGAGACGGGCACCGTGGGCACGCCGCGGCCGAGCGTCGGCTCGGCCTCCGGCAGCTTCGCCAGGAGCTTGTCCACCTCGCGCATCTCGCGGTCCCAGTCGCGCTCTTTCTCTTTTGCCACTAGGTCGCTCCGCCTCCGCTTCCCTCGCCGCCGCGAGCCAAGCCGTAGCGTTCGATCTTCTTGTACAGGTTGCTGCGTGGCATCTGCAATGTGCGCGCAGTCTCCGACACGTTCCAGTCGTGCTCCTGCAACTTACCCACCAGGAACGCGCGCTCGGCCGCTTGCTTGAACTCCTCAAACGTGGCGGCCCGCAGCCAGGTTGCGTCGCCTCCACCGGGACTCGCGGTACCCTTCCCTCGTCCCCCGTCCCCCTTCCCCACCAGTCTTTCGACGTCGCTCTGGGTCACGGTCGAGCCAGTCGCCAGGATAAGGAGCCGCTCGACGGCGTTCTTCAGCTCGCGGATGTTCCCGGGCCAGTCGTGTGCCGTGAGCCGTTCGATGGCGGCGGCATCGAACTCCTTTGATGGCAGCCCGCCGCGCTGCGTCAGCTCAGCGGAGAAATGGGCGACGAGCTGCGCGATGTCGCCGCGCCGCTCCCGCAGGGCCGGAACGTGGATCGGAACGACGTTGAGCCGGTAGAGCAGGTCCTCGCGAAAATGTCCCTGCTCGATCTCCGCGCCGAGGTTCTTGTTCGTCGCGGCGATCACGCGGACATCGACGGGCAGCGCCTTGCCCGATCCCACGCGCGAGATCACGCCTTCCTGGAGCGCGCGCAGCACCTTGGCCTGCGCCGACAGGCTCATGTCCCCGATCTCGTCGAGAAACAGCGTGCCGCCGTCGGCCAGCTCGAACTTCCCGGCCCGATCGGCGAACGCGCCGGTGAAGCTGCCCTTCATGTGGCCGAACAGCTCACTCTCGATCAGCTCCGTGGGAATCGCCGCGCAGTTGACCTCGATAAACGGACCGGTGGCGCGCGGGCTGAGGGCGTGAATGGCGCGGGCCACGAGCTCCTTCCCCGTCCCGTTCTCTCCGGTGATCAGCACGCGCGCCGGCGTGGGCGCGACCCTCTCGAGCAGGCCGATCACGTGGCGAATCGCCTTGCTCGAGCCCACGATCTCGTACTGCGCGCGCACCTCCTGCTTGAGGCGCACGTTCTCGCTGACGAGCACGATGTGTTGCAGGGCGTTGCGCAGCGTCAGCAGGATGCGGTCCGTATCGAGCGGCTTCTCGAGGAAGTCGTAGGCACCGAGCTGGGTCGCTTCGACGGCGGTCTGGATCGTCCCGTGGCCGGAGATCATCACGACCTGCGCCTGCGGATCGAGCTCGCGCAGCTTCTGCAGCGTCTCCAGGCCGTCCATCCCTTCCATCTTTACGTCGAGAAACACGAGGTGCGGCTTGAAATCGGGATATACGCGGATTGCCTCGTGCCCCGACGCGCTCACCTGCACTTCGATCTCTTCGTATTCGAGTACCTGCTTCAGCGCATCGCGAATGCCCTTTTCATCGTCGACGATCAGCACGCGGCGCTTGCTCATGGAGCTTTCCGGGGGGGGCGCTTGTACAGCACGACACCCGTCGTATGCACTTTCACGTCGGTCACGGCCGGATCCACCTTGACCGGCACGCCCCCGTTTGATGACGCCCCCGCCATTTGCTTCGTGAGCTGCTTCACGAATGGACCGGGAATCTCGAAGCCGCGCAAACTGACTTCCGTGATGTCGTACAGGGCCGTCCCGGGGCGCGCGATCGACACGGTGCCGCCCATGCGCAACGGCTCGTGCTCGCCGAACATGCTCGCAAACGGCCCCAGCGTTCCCGGCGGTAACGCGCGTGTATCGAGGCGGGCGTGCAGAATCAGCTTCCCTTCCTGGAGCTCGACGCGCAACGAGTCGTACATCTTGCGGACGTTCCAGTCGATCCCGCCGCCGATGAGCGACGCCATCTCGTTCGGCGTGAGTACCACTGAGTCGGGGCCGGCGCTGGTCCGCAGATTCCCGACTTTGGCCTGACCCGACGCGATCGCCTTCGGTGTCGGTGCGCCCACGGCCGTGTCGGCGACGGGCGGCAGCGCCGTCGACCGCCCGAACCAGCGCGCCGCCGTGCTCATGATGGGCTCGCGGAACCACCAGGCAAGCACGAGCGCGCCGAGGATGACCACGGCGCACCCGAGCCTGAGCGCTCCTTTAAGACAGCCGTTCATGGTATTTCACTTGATACACCGGCCCTTCCGCTTGGAGCGTGCTCTGCATCAGGTCCACGTCCGTCACGGTGACCGTCTCATCGAAATCGATTCCCGAGAGCAGCTCCTCGAGCCCCGCGAACGCGCGTGGGCGCGCATCGCGCGCGGCGCGCGCCAGCGTGACGTGCGGGCGAAACGGGCGCGCGTCCGTCGGGAACCCGAGCGGCGCGAACGCCTGCTCGACGCCATGCTGCAGCAGCTCCAATGCGGGATCGGGCGTGACTCCGGCCCACAACACTCGGGGGCGGTGATAATCGGGGAAGACGCCCAAGCCCGTGACCTGCAGCGTCAGCGGCCGCGGCTCGCTCAGCGTTCCCGCCGCACGTTGCAGCGCCACGCGCAGCTCGGGCTCACGCGCGGCGTCGACGTCGCCCAGAAACTTGAGGCTCAGATGAATGTTCTCGGGTTGCACCCATTTCACCGGCAACTTCTCTCGGCGCTGGCGCAGGGGCGCGAGCGCGTCCCACAACTCCTGGCGCATCGGGTCCGGAAAATTCAGGGCGACGAACGCTCTAACAGGCTCCCCCGGCGGTAGCCGCGCGGGTCGATCTCGACCTGCGCGAAGCCCAGGGCCGCGAGATATACGCTGATCTCTTCACGGCGCGTTTCGACGAACGGGATCCAGGACGATTCGACCTCGATGCGCGCGACCTCACCGCCGTGACGAACCCGCAGATCCCCGCGGATGCCCAGACCGCGAAGAAACGCTTCGCCTTTCTCCACCTGCGTCAACCGCGATGGCGTGATGGAGAGTCCGTATTGGACGCGACTCGAGAGACAGGGCGCCGCGGGCGCATCCCACGTCGGCAGGCCGAGCTCGCGGGAGGCCGCGCGAATCTCCGTCTTCGCCATCCCGACTTCGGCGAGTGGTGAACGCACGCCCGCGGCGCTGCCGGCGGCCTTCCCCGGCCGATGCTCGTGCAGGTCGTCCGCGTTCGTGCCGTCACACACGACGGCCAGCCCGCGCTCGCGGGCGAGCGGCACCAGCCGGCTCCACAGCTCGGTCTTACAGAAGAAGCAGCGATTGGTCGGGTTGGCGAGATAATGCGGGTCTTCGAGCTCGTGCGTGTGGATCTCGACGAGCGGAATGTCGAAGCGCGCCGCCAGCTCGAGCGCGGCCCGCCACTGCGCTTCCGGATAGGAGGCACTGCGGCCGATCGCCGCCAACATCCGATCCTTGCCCAATTCCTGCCGCAGCACGACGGCGAGCAGGGTCGAGTCGACGCCTCCCGAATAGCCGAGCAGTGCTGAGGAGTAGGTCCGAACGAGGGCGCGCAGAGCCTGCATGGCCCGAATAGTAGCCCTGCGATTGTCCTAATCAAAGGACATTTTGAAAGTCAAAACCGGATATTCCGTCGGAGAGGAACTTGTTAGACTTATGATGCGTTCACGGACGAACGAATTCGGCGACGTATAGTCGGACAATACCGTGGAGAGCTTCCCAAATGCCCGCCAAGACTGAGCTCGACGCCACCGACAGACGAATTCTCCGCATTCTGGGGCAGGACGGCCGCGCCAGTTACCAGGCGGTCGCCGATGAAGTCGGACTCTCCCGTCCCGCGATCATGGAGCGCGTCAAGCGCCTCGAAGAAGCGGGCTACATCCGGGGCTATCGCGTGCAGCTCGACCGCGCCAAGGTCGGTCTGCCGGTGACCGCGTTCGTCGCGGTCCGGTACGGCTCGAGCGACTACGTGGGCGACGAGCCGCGCATGCGCGAGATGGAAAAGCATCCCGGCGTCCTCGAGTGTCATCACATCGCCGGCGACGATTGCTATATCCTCAAGGTCGTCGCGCCCGATCTCGAAGGTGTGCAGGAGATCCTGCGCGATCTGCGCGGCCCCAACGCGCAGATGAACACGCGCACGACGATCGTGCTGTCCACGCTGTTCGAGAAGCCGGGCTTCATTGCCACGGAGCCCGACTGATGGCAACGCTCAAGGGCAAAGCGCTCATCGCGTATCTGGTCGTGTGCGTCTTCTGGGGATCGACCTACCTCGCGATCAAAGTCGGCGTCACGGAGCTGCCGCCGTTTCTGTTTGCGGGTCTGCGCTTCCTGGTGGCGGGACTCGTGCTCCTCACCGTCGCGCGCGCCTTCGCCGACCCATGGCCACGCCGCAGCGACTGGCGCACCCTCGCCATCGTGGGGCTGCTGCTCCTCGCCGGCGGCAATGCATTCGTGGTCTGGTCGGAACAATACGTCGGGTCCGGAATTGCGAGCATCTTCGTCGTCACGGTGGCGATGTGGACGGCGCTGTTCGACGCAGTCATCCCCGGCGGTCAGAGTGACCTGAACTGGCGCATCATCGCCGGTCTCTTGCTCGGATTTCTTGGCACGCTGCTCCTCGTCGGCGCGACACCGGCCGAAATCCTGGCGGCCGACAAGCGCGGGCCGATCGCGCTCACGATCGCGAGTGCCTCCTGGTCGCTCGGCTCGGTCTACGCCAAGCGCCATCCGACCAAGGCCAGCCCCTACATGGGCGCAGCGTTCCAGATGATCGTCGGGGGCGCGGCGGTGGCGCTCGTCGGTACGCTGCTCGGCGAATGGCCGTCCTGGCACCTGAGCACGCGGGGCATTGGCGCGATTGCCTATCTCGTCGTCTTCGGCTCGGTGCTTGGCTATAGCGCCTACTCGTATGCCCTGCGTCACGCCTCGGCGACGATCGTCGGGACGTATGCCTACGTGAATCCGGTGATCGCCGTCATGCTCGGCTGGCTCTTGCTGCGCGAACCGGTCAGCGCGCGCACATTTATCGCCATGGGGATGATCCTCATAGCTGTCGTGTGGATTCAGTTCTCGCATAAACTCCGGCGGTCAGGCGGTCAGGCGGTCGAACAAGACGCCGACGCGTCTTTGACCGCCCGACCGACCATCCGTCCACCGCAAGCCGGTGAGGCAGCGTCATGACCGCCATGTCCGCCTTTCCCCGTGATGCGGTTCTCTTGATCGTCGACGTCCAGAAAGGCATGGATGTCTACGCCGAGCGGTACAACCGCAACAACCCGGACCTCGAGACGAACATTGCGCGGCTGCAAGATGCGTGGCGCAAGACGGGACGGCCAATCATCCACGTGCAGCATCTGTCCACGGAACCCAATTCGCCGCTGCGACCCGGCCAGCCCGGCGTCGAGATCAAGGATGAGGTTCGGCCGATTGCCGGCGAGCCGGTGGTGCAGAAGTCGGTCAGCAGCGCGTTCATCGGCACGAGCCTGGAGGCCGATCTGCGGCGCCGCGGCGTCACGACGCTGATCGTGGTGGGCATGCAGACGAACATGTGCGTCTCGACGACCGCCCGCATGGCCGGCAATCTCGGGTTCACGACCTATGTCGTATCCGATGCGACGGCGACATTCGACAACACCGGGCCGGACGGCAAGCACTATGGCTCTGCGTTGCTGCACGACGTCGCGCTCGCCGACCTGAACGGTGAGTTTTCCACTGTGGTCGATACCAGCACGGTGTTGGCGCGCGCGTCCGTAGACGGCAGGGCCGCATGACCGTCTCGATCGGCTCTAAACCGGGGCAGCTGATTGCCCGGATCTGGCACGGCGTAACGGAAGCCGCGCGCGCTGACGACTACGCGGACTACCTGGGGCGCACCGGGTTGCGGGACTGCCGAGCGACCGTCGGGAATCGCGGCGTATTCGTATTGCGTCGCCCCCTGGGCGACCGCGTCGAATTCACTTTCATCTCGTTGTGGGAGTCTCTGGACGCCATCCGCCGCTTCGCGGGCGACGACTACGAGAAGGCCCGCTATTACGACGAAGACCGGGATTTCCTGGTCGAGCTCGAGCCGTTCGTCGATCACTACGACGTGGTCGCCGCCGCTCCGGCTTGAGTAAAGTGCCCGAGATCTCACTCGACCCCGCCGACGACCGCGGGTGGGAACAGTTGCGCCTGCTCGGCCACCGCATGGTGGACGAGATGCTCGAGTATCTGCGGACCGTGCGCGAGCGGCCGGTGTGGCGACCGGTGCCGGCGGACGTGCGCGAGCGCCTCTCGGGTCCGGTCCCGCGCGGGCCGACGCCGGCCGGCGACGTCTACGAAGAATTCAAGCGTGACGTGCTTCCCTACCCCACCGGCAACATCCATCCACGATTCTGGGGGTGGGTGATCGGGACCGGCACGCCCGTCGCGATGCTCGCCGACATGCTGGCGTCCGGGATGAACCCGCAGGTCGCTGAATTCGACGATGCCTCCGCGGTCGTCGAGAATCAGGTGATCGGCTGGCTCGTCGAGCTGCTCGGACTGCCCGCGGAAACGCACGGCCTGCTCGTCTCGGGCGGTTCCATGGCGAACTTCGTGGGACTCGCGGTCGCGCGGAACGCGCACGCGGGGTTCGACGTCCGCGAACTCGGCCTGAATGCCGCACCGAAACTCACGGTATACGCGTCGAGCGAAACGCATTCCTCGGTTCGCAAAGCCGTCGAGCTGCTTGGCCTCGGCCACGATGCGTTGCGCAGCATCCCCGTCACGGCCGACTACACGATCGATCTACGGACGCTGCGCAAGACGATTGCGGCCGACAAGGCGGCTGGCCGCCGGCCGATCTGCATCGTCGGCAACGCCGGAACGGTCAATACCGGCGCAACCGACGATCTGCGCGCCCTGGCCGAGCTGTGCCGCGAGGCAGGGCTGTGGTTCCACGTCGACGGGGCGTTCGGCGCACTTGCGGCGCTCGCGCCGCAGCTCCGGGCCGTGGTGGCCGGTCTCGAGCAAGCCGATTCGATCGCATTCGATCTCCACAAGTGGATGTACATGCCCTATGAGGTGGGATGCACGCTGGTGCGCGACCAGGGGGCGCATCGCGCCACGTTCAACGTGACGCCCGCCTATCTCGCGTCATTCGACCGCGGCATCGCCGCGGGCGGCTTTCCCTTTGCCGAACGTGGCGTGCAGCTGTCGCGCGGGTTCCGCGCGCTGAAGGTCTGGATGTCGTTCAAGACCCACGGGCTGGATGCGTTCGCGCAGCTGATTCACCAGAACGTGCGCCAGGCGCATTATCTCGCGGGGCTCGTGACGCAGCACCCGCGCCTCGAGCTGCTCGCTCCGGCGCCGCTCAACGTCGTGTGCTTCCGGTTCGTGGTTCCGGGAGCGGATGATGCGACGTTGAACGCGCTGAACAAGGAGATCCTGCTGCGCATCCAGGAGAGCGGCGTGGCGATTCCGTCCCAGACCGTGCTCAACGGCAAGTTCGCGATTCGCGTCGCCATCACCAACCACCGCAGCCGCCGCGCGGACTTCGACCTGCTGATACGGGCGGTCGTTGAAACCGGGGCGGCGGTGCGCTAGGTGTCGGGCGTGCCGATGATCTTCCCTTCGATCGGGTTGCTGAACGACCGCACGGTGTGGTAGGCGAGATCGATATCCTTGGCTGTTGCAAATTCGGTGAGAATGTCGTCCCAGATGGCCGAGACCGTGCCGCGGCGGCGACGGGGCTCGATCAGGTAGCGAATGGTCAGGAGAATGCCGGACGCCGAGGAGCTGGTGTAGACGATGGGGGTCAGCTTCCGGTAGTTGATCAGGTACTGCTGTGACGCGGCGAGTAAATCGCGCTCCGCCTCCGCCGTCAGATGCTCGGCATGCTTGAACGCGATCGCCGTGAGAATCTCCTTCGCTTTCCGCCAGTTGCTCTCGTAGGTCACCAGCACCGGCACTTCGTTCCAGATGTACTTGAACCCCTTATCGTAGTTGGCGACCGGCTCGGTAAAGATGAGTTGATTGGGGATATGGATGATGCGGCCGGTGCTTTGATCCGCGTCGACCCACACGCCGATTTCGTTCAACGTGAACTGGAACAGATGCACGTCGATGACATCGCCCCGGTGCTTGGCGACTTCGATGCGATCGCCGACCTCGAACGGCCGCCGCCACACGATGAATGCCCATGCCGCGAGATTGGTCAGTGGATCCTTGAGAGCGATCGCGAAGCCCGCCGAGGCGAGGCCGAGGAACGTGGCGAGCGACGTGAAACCCTTGAGCCACTCGCGGCCGATCACCAGGACGGCGATCGCGAGGGTGATGTAGGTAATCGTCTTGCGCCAGCGGTAACGCTTCCACGGATCGGTGACGCGCCGATACACGACCGCGAGGACGAGGCGCTCGACCACCCACAGCGCCACGATCGCGACGATCGTGACGAGTAGATGCAACTGCACCGCGGGACTCAGCCCGATACGAGTTTGCAGCCAGTCGCGCACGGTGGCCAAAGCTACGAGTCCTCCTAGCTTTAGGCCACCGTGGAACAGCTCCACATCCTGCGCGACCTCGCGGTCATCTTCGCCGGCTCCCTGCTGGTCATTCTCGTTTTCTACCGGCTCAAGCTGCCGGCCCTGCCGGGATTCATCGTCGCCGGCATACTGCTCGGCCCCAACGCGCTGGGGCTCGTCTCCGATCCTCGGGACGTCGAGGGACTCGCCGAGGTCGGCGTCATCCTGCTGCTGTTCACGATCGGGATCGAGTTCTCGCTCAGCCGCCTGAAAGAAATGGGCCGCCAGATTCTCGTGGGCGGCCTCTCGCAGATGGGGTTCACCGTCCTCGCCACGCTGGCCGCAGGGCTCGCGTTTCTCGGCAATTGGCGCGTGTCGCTGTTTCTCGGATTCCTCATCGCACTGTCGAGCACGGCGATCGTGCTCAAGGTGCTCACCGACAGCGGCGAGATTGACGCACCGCATGGCCGTTTGGCGACGGGCGTCCTGATTTTCCAGGATCTCTGCGTCGTGCCGATCATGCTCGTGCTGCCGTTCCTGGCAGGCAAATCGGAAGGCGGTGGTCTCGGTCTGCTGCTGGCGCTCGGGAAGGCGGCGCTCGTGGTGGTCGGTGTCGTCCTCGCGGCGCGCACGATCGTCCCGCGCGCGCTCGCCGAGATCCTGAAGACGCGCAGCCGCGAGCTGTTCCTGATCGCGGTGATTCTCATCGGCACCCTGACGGCACTGGGCACCGCCGCGGCCGGCGCCTCGCTCGCGCTCGGCGCGTTCCTCGCCGGCCTGATCATCTCGGAATCCGATTATGGGCACCAGGCGCTCGCCGAGCTGATGCCGTTCCGCGACATCTTCATCTCGCTGTTCTTCGTCGCCGTCGGCATGCTGGTCAGGCTGGACATCATCCGCGAGCACATCGTACTCACCCTGGTCGCCGTGGCAGTGATCATGGGTGGCAAGACGTTGTCGGCGGCGGTCGGACCAGCCCTCCTGGGCTACTCAGGTCGAGTCGCGTTGCTCGCCGGCGTGGCGGTGTCGCAGATCGGCGAATTCTCGTTCGTCCTGGCGAAGGAGGGGCGCGTCGCGGGGCTCCTGCCCGATCTCTTGTACCAGCAGTTCCTGGGCGTAGCGGTGATCACGATGCTGGTCACGCCGTTCCTCTTGCACGGCGGCCCCGCGCTGCTCGATACACTCGAGAAGGTGTTGCCGCTCGATCGCGTGTTGCCGGGATTCCGGCCGCGGGCGTTCGCGCCGGTGCAGGATCCCGTCAAGGATCACGTCGTGATCGCGGGCTATGGGCTCAACGGCCGTAACCTCGCCGCGGCGCTGCGGGCGATCCACGCGCCGTATCTGATCGTCGAGCTGAACGCACAGACGGTGCGCAAGGCGCGCACCGAGGGGGAGCCGGCGTTCTACGGCGACGCCACGCGCGAGGAGATTCTCCGCGCCCTGGGGATCGATCGCGCGCGGATGTTCGTGATCGCGATCTCCGATCCGTCCGCGACGCGGCGGATGGTGCGCGTGGCGCGCGAGATCAACCCGAAGCTCCACATCATCGCGCGTACCCGGTACGTGATCGAGATCCCGGAGCTCACGCGCCTCGGCGCCAACGTCGTCATCCCGGAAGAGTTCGAGACATCGATCGAGATCTTCGCCCGCGTGCTGGCACACTACCACGTGCCGCGGGACGCGATCGAGCGACTGGTGGGCGAAATCCGCGCGTCACACTACCAGGCATTGCGCCCGGAGGGGGCGGGGGGAGGCGCCCGCCCGCGGCTCACGCTCAGCGGCACGCTCGGCGCGATGCCGCAGATGCACATCGAACGCATTTTGCTCGTCGAGAAGGCCCCCGCCATCGGCCAGACGCTCGCCGAGACCGGCCTCCGTTCAAGAACGGGAGCGCTGGTGCTGGCAGTGCGGCGCGGAGAGAGCGACTTGGCCACACCCGGCGCGGACTTCGAGCTGGCGGCGGGCGATGTCTTGGTGGTGGTGGGGCAGCCGGACCAGATCAAGGGTGCAAATCGGTTGCTGACGGGGACGGAGCCGGCGGACTAGGCCACCCCCCGTCGATCCAGGCTGCGATACTGAATCGCCTCACTCACATGCTTCGGCTCGAGCGAAGTCGCCTCATCGAGGTCGGCCACGGTCCGCGCGATCTTCAGGATGCGATGATAGGCCCGCGCCGATAGCCCGAGCCGCGTGATCGCCGTCTTGAGCAGCGCGTCGGCGCCGTCCGACACCTTGCAGTGCGCGCGGATGTCGCGCGGCGCCATGTGCGCATTAGCATAGATCCCCGGCCGATTGATGAAGCGCTCACGCTGCACCACGCGTGCCCGGTCCACCCGTTCGCGCATCGCTTCACTCGGCTCGCCGCCGCTTTCGCCGGTGAGCGCCTTGTACTTCACCGCCGGCACCTCGAGATGGATGTCGATCCGGTCGAGCAACGGCCCGGACACGCGCGCGAGGTAGCGCTGCACCACGAGCGTGCCGCACGCGCACGTGTGATGCGCATCGCCGTACCAGCCACATGGGCACGGATTCATCGCGGCAGCGAGCATGAAGCGCGCCGGATACGAAAGGCTCATCGCCGCCCGCGCGATCGTCACCACGCCGTCCTCCATCGGCTGGCGCAGCACCTCGAGCACGTTCTTGCGGAACTCGGGCAGCTCGTCGAGAAAGAGCACGCCGCCATGCGCCAGGCTGACCTCACCCGGCCGCGGATACGATCCCCCGCCGATCAGTCCGGCATCCGAGATCGTGTGATGCGGCGCGCGGAACGGGCGCCTGGCGACGAGCGACTCGCCGAGTGGCAGCGTTCCTGCCACCGAGTGGATCTTGGTCGTCTCGAGCGCCTCATCGAGACTCATCTTGGGGAGGATCGTGGGAAGACGGCGGGCCAGCATGGTCTTTCCCGACCCGGGTGGTCCCACCATCAGGATGTTGTGCCCGCCCGCCGCCGCAACCTCGAGCGCCCGCTTGGCATGCGGCTGGCCCTTCACCTCTGCAAAGTCCACGTCGTCCTTGGCGCGCTCGGCGAACAGCTGCGCCACATCGATCGACGCGGCAGCGAGATCCCCCTTGCCGTCGAGGAAGTCGGCGATTTCGGCTAGGCAGCCCGCGCCGAGCACGCGCAGGCCCTCGACCACACCCGCTTCGGCAAGGTTTTCCCGCGGCAGAATTAACGCGTCGACGCCGGCGGCGCGCGCGGCCAGCGCGACGGGCAACGCTCCACGCACTGGACGGATCGCCCCTTCCAGTCCCAGCTCTCCCAGCACCGCGATCTTGCTGAGCCGGTCACCCGTGACCTGCTCCGTCGCGGCGAGAATGCCCAGCGCGATGGGCAGGTCGAACGCGGAGCCTTCTTTTCGTATGTCGGCGGGAGCCAGATTGACCGTGAT
>DASPXD010000035.1:0-48551 GCA_035637435.1 Gemmatimonadales bacterium | reverse complement strand
CATGATCGTGACGCGCGAAGCGCTGGCGAAGTTGGGGATGAGCCTCAAGGGTACACGCGTCGCGGTGCAGGGCTTCGGCAACGTGGGCTCCGTGGCCGCCGACCTCATGGCCAAGGAAGGGGCCGTCATCGTCGCCGTCTCGGACAAGTCCACCGCGCTCCTCAATCCCAAGGGCTTGGACGTGCAGGACCTGATCAAATGGGTGAAGGAGCACCGTCAGCTCGCCGGCTACGCCAAGGCCGAGACGATCACGCACGAGCAGGTGCTGACCGTCGACTGCGACGTGTTGATCCCCGCCGCCACCGAGAATGTCATCACCCGCAAGAACGCTCCCCACATCAAAGCCAAGATCATCTGCGAAGGCGCCAACGGCCCCACCAGCGCGGCCGCCGACAAGATTCTCGAGGACAAAGGGGTGTTCGTGATTCCCGACATCCTCGCCAACGCCGGCGGCGTGACGGTGAGCTATTTCGAGTGGGTGCAGGACCGCGGCGGCTATTTCTGGGACGAGGACACCGTCAACCGCCGGCTGGAGGCGATTCTGGTCCGCTCGTTCGGCGAAGTCATGGCGATGGCAGAGAAGCACAAGGTCGCCAACCGCATCGCATCCTACATCGTCGCCGTCGATCGCGTGGCGGCGATGCACCGGCTGCGCGGCATGTATGCCTGATGCACTATCGCGTCGTCGCCCTTGGGGGCAGCCGCATGAAGAGCGCGGCGCTCCGGGCGGCCTGTGACGACTACCTGAGCCGGATCCGGCATTACGCCAAGATCGAGGAGCGTGAGGTGAAGGAGGCGCGAATCCCCCCCTCCGAGGATTCGCGTGTCATCGCGCTGGAGCGCACCGGAGAGGCATGGTCGTCGGAGCAGCTTGCCGACCTGACCGGCCGCTGGGAGATGGAGGGCCGCGACGTCACGTTCGTGATCGGCGACGCCGACGGCTTGCCGGAGAGCATCGTCCGGCGTGCAGAGAAAACCTGGAGCCTCGGCCCGCTGACGCTGCCGCACGAGCTGGCGCGCGTGGTCGTGTACGAGCAGCTGTACCGCGCGTTCACGATCCGGCGCGGAGAGAAGTACCATCGCGGATCCTGACCTTTCGGCGGCCGACCGCGCGGCGCTGCTCACGCTGGCGCGCGGCGCCATTGAAGCCGCGCTGCATGGTCGTACGCTCCCGGAGTTGCCCGACGTTCCCGGTGCGGCATTGCGGCGCGGCGCGTTCGTGACGCTGGAAGAGTTGCAAGGGGGCGACCTGCGCGGCTGCATTGGACACGTGATGAACGACCGGCCGCTGGGTGAGGTCATTCGTCAGGTCGCCGTCTCCGCCGCCCGTTCCGATCCTCGCTTCCCCCCCGTTCAGCTGGACGAGCTCCCCGCGCTGCGGATCGGAATCTCCGTAGTCGAGCCGCCCGTGCGCGTGGCGGCGGCGGATCTGTGTCGCCTCGTGATCGGCCGCGACGGTCTGCTGGTGCGGCGCGGCCGCGCCCAGGCGGTGCTGCTGCCGCAGGTCGCAACCGAGCAGGGACTCGGGCCCGAAGCCTTCCTGAACGCCGTCTGTCACAAGGCGGGACTGGCGGCCGGGAGCTGGCGGGAACCGGATACGCAAGTCTTCACGTTCACAGCGGACGTCTTCGTCGAATGACCGAATGGTTCGAGCAGTGGTTCGGCGAGGAGTATCATGCCCTCTATCCGCACCGCGACGACGAAGATGCGCGTCGAGCCGTCGCATTGATCCGGAGCATCGTGCCGTGGGGCACGGGGGATCGCATCCTGGACCTCGCCTGCGGGCCGGGACGCCACGCCGCGGAGCTGGAGCGGCTGGGCGGCGGGGGGCGGGGCGGCCACGTCATCGGCTTCGATCTGTCGCGCGCCATGTTGCGCCGCGCACGCGAGCGCACCCGCGCAGCGCTGGTGCGCGGGGACATGCGGGCGCTGCCGTTTCGTCCGGGCAGCTTCGCTTTGGCGGTGAATCTGTTCACGTCGTTCGGCTACTTTCTGGACGATGCCGAGCATCGCCTGGTGATCAGGCAGGTGGCGGAGGCGCTGGCACCGGGCGGGCACTTCGTCCTGGACTATCTCAACGCGGATCAGGTACGGCATTCGCTCGAGCTCGGCGAACAGGCAACGGCCCGCAGCGACGTGCGGGTGACGCGCCGCATCGGGGCGGACGGCCGCTTCGTGATCAAGGAGATCGAATTGCGGGATGAGGGTCGGCGCTTTCAGGAACGCGTGCGCTTGTACGGTCCCGACGAGCTGGCGGCGCTGCTCAGCGACGCCGGATTGCGGGTGGCGGCGCGTTTCGGCGACTATGACGGTGGGCCCGCCGGGCCCAAGGCGCCGCGCGTGATTCTGGTGGGCGCGCGCGCATGATGCCCCGCATCCTGTCCACCCCGCTGCCCCGGGCCGCCGCACCCATTCCCGCCGGGAAGCCGCGGGGCGTTGATGCGGATGTGCTTGCGGCCGTGCTGCCCGGTCCGGGTCGCGACCGGCTCGCTGGGAAAGGGGGGGGCGAGGTCCTCGTCGTCACGACGGGGCAGCAGCCCGCGCTCTTCACGGGCCCGCTGTACACGTTTCACAAGGCGCTGTCGGCGATCGCGCTGGCCCAGCGTCTCGAGCGCGAGCGGGGTGTCCCCGTCGTGCCGGTATTCTGGGTGGCCGGCGACGATCACGACTTCGCCGAAGCGAACCACGCGTGGGTCCTCGGTGCGAACGGCGAGCCGGTGAAGATCGTGTTGCGCGAGCGCCCGCATGAGGCGCCACAGCTGCCGCTGTTCCGCGAGCGCTGCGGCGCGGAGATCGCGGCGGCGCTCGATGCGTTGCAGGGCGCCTTGCCCGATTCCGAATTCAGGGCCGCCGCGCTGGCCTGGCTTGAACAGTCCTATCGATCCGAGAACAACCTGGCCGATGCCGCGGCGGAAGCGATCAACGCGACTCTGGCGAGCCGCGGCCTGGCGGTCTTCCGGGCTCACGATCGCTCGGCGAAACGGGCAGCGGCACCGTGGTTGCTGCGCGGCCTGGGCGAAACCCTGGACGACGGACTGACGCCCGTCCTGGTCGAAGGCAGGCTGGGGCGCGATCGGCTGCGCCAGGACGGCGGCGATTTCGTGACGCGCCGCGGCGGCGAACGGTTCACGCGGGCGCAGCTGGAACAGATCGCCGCGGCCGCTCCCGAACGGCTGTCGCCGAACGTGCTGCTGCGGCCGCTCATCGAAGCGGCGTTGTTTCCCACCGTCGCGTACGTCGGCGGACCGGGAGAGATGGAGTACCTGCCGGAATCGGCGCCGCTGTTCTCGCGGCTCGGTGTCGCGCCGCAGGCGCACATCCCGCGCTGGTCCGGTCTGGTCATCGAATCACGCGTCGAGAAAGTGCTGGCCAAGTACGATCTCCGGCCCGACGATTTCACCGGCCCGCCCGGAGCGCTGGAGGCGCGGCTGGCGCGGGCCGATCTGCCGCCGGATCTCGCCACGGGACTCGCGACGTTGCGCGCCGAGCTCGAGTCGCGCTACGCCGCCATCGGCAACGCGGTCCAGCACGTCGATCCGACATTGGAGCGCACCGTGCAGTCGGCGCGAAACGCCGCGCTGGCAGGAACGCACGAGATCGAGAAGAAGCTGGTGGCGAGCCTGAAACGCACCCAGACGACGGCGGCCGGTCAGCTCGCGCGTGCCCGCGCGGCGCTCATGCCGCTGGGGCAGCCGCAGGAGCGCGTCTTGACCATCGCCTCGTTTCTGGCGCGTTACGGTGCTGGACTGCTGGACGAAGTCGCTGCCGAGGTGGCGCACTGGGCCGCGGGTTTATAGAATCCGCTTCATGTGGGTCCTCGCCGTAATTCTCGTCGTGGCGCTGCTAATCCCGGTGGCCGCGATTCTGGTCGATTCGCCACTCGGCAAGTCGGTGGCGCGACGGATGGAGAGCCGTACCGACGCCGCGGGGGCGGGGGGCCCGACCCCTGAGTTGCGTGACGTACAGCGCAAGGTCGAGGTGCTCGAGACCGAGATGGAGGACCTGAGCCGCTCGGTCGCAGGGATGCGGGAAGAGCTGCAGTTCATGCAGCGCCTGCTGGAGGACCCCCGCCGCAAGAAACCGACGTCTTGAAAGGCGGTAGCGGGCGGGGCGGGCGGGGCGGGGGGGGCCGTCACGCCGCGCGCGTGGCCGCCGGTATCCTCGTTACCCGCGTGCTCGGCTACGTCCGCGAGCGCGTGTTCGCCCACTACTTCGGCAATGGCGCCGTGGCGGACGCGTTTCGGGCGGCGCTCCGCATTCCCAATGCGCTTCGCACGCTGCTCGGTGAAGGAACGCTGTCGGCGTCTTTCATTCCGGTCTACGCAGCCCTCAACGAAAAGAATAAGGATGCCGCTCGCGCGCTCGCCGGCGCGATCCTGGGACTGCTGCTGCTCGCCAGCGGTGTGCTGGCCGTCATTGGGATAGCGTTTGCTCCGGCCATCACCGCAGTCGTCGCGCAGGGTTTCGACGGACCGAAGCGCGAGCTGACCACCGTTCTGGTGCGCATTCTGTTCCCGATGACGGGCCTGATGGTCGTGTCCGCATGGTGCCTCGGGATCCTGAACACGCACCGGCGTTTTTTCCTGCCCTATGCGGCGCCCGCGCTGTGGAATGTCGCGGGTATCGCCGCGATGATTGGGGCTGCCGCGTGGTTGACGGGGAAGGGACTGACGGCCAACGAGCAGCTCTACCGGTTGGCACTGGCCCTGGCGTGGGGCACCGTCGTCGGCAGCGTGCTCCAGATCGCCGTGCAGCTGCCGACGTGCTGGCGACTACTGCAGGGCATCCCGCTCACAGTCAGTCTCGCGCTCGAGGGAGTGCGGGATGTAATCACCGCCTGGGCCCCCCTCGTGATCGGTGCGGGTGTCGCCCAGATATCGGGACTCGTCGATACATTCCTCGGCTCGTTCACGGGAGAAGGTGGGCTCGCGAGCTTGGGCTATGCCCAGCTCGTTCAGGTCTTACCGATCAGTTTGTTCGGAGTGGCGGTTACCGCGGTCGCGCTACCGGAGCTCTCCCGCGACGCGGTCGGCGAGACGCCCCACGATCAATTACGCGCGCGGATCGCGACCGGCTTTCGCCGCATCGCGTTCTTCGTCCTGCCGTCCGCGTTTGCGTTCGCGGCGTTCGGACCGCAAATCGTCGGCGCGCTGTTCCAAACGGGCCGCTTCGATGCCGACGATACGGTCCTGGTGGGCGGTGTGCTGGCCGCCTACGGCATCGGGCTGCTGGGGCAGTCGACCGTGAAGCTGTTCGCGTCCGGCTTCTATGCGATGCGCGACACGCGTACGCCGGTGCGAATCGCGATCACTTCGCTTGTAATTTCCGGATTCCTGTCCTGGTTCTTCATGCGCCGCTTCGGCCCCGCGGGCATCGCGCTTGGATCCTCGATCGGCGGCACCCTCAATACCGTGCTGCACCTGTATGACCTCGACCGGCGCATCGGGACGATCCTGCAGCGCTCCGACTGGCAGATCGTCGGGCTCGTGGTCGCCGCGGCGCTGATCGCCGTCCTGCTCGGTACCGGCATGAGCCATCTGGCCGCCGCGTGGCGTCCGATCCCGCGTGGCATTGCCGTGCTGGGTATCTTTGGAGTGGCTTACGGGGCGCTCACTTTGGCGTTCCGCCACCCCGACGCGACACGCGCATGGCAATCTCTGACCGGCTCGCCCGCCAACTAGCGGCTCTTCCCGCTCGCCCCGGCGTCTACCTCTGGAAAGACGCCGAGGGGGAGATCGTGTACGTGGGAAAGGCCGCCAACCTGCGTACGCGCCTGCCTAGCTATTTCGCCGAGGAACAGGGGAGTACCGAGCGGGAGTTTTTGCGCGAGCAAATCGCCGACCTCGAGACGATCATCGTCCCGAACGAGGCGCAGGCGCTGCTGCTCGAAAACACGCTCATCAAGGAACACCAGCCGAAGTTCAACATCCGGCTGCGCGACGATAAGAGCTATCCTCAGATCGCCGTAACCCTGGCCGAGCCGTTTCCGCGCGTGCTGGTGGTGCGGCGTGTCACGATTCCGGGCGCCCGCTACTTCGGTCCCTACACCGACGTCGCGACGTTGCGACAGACGCTGAAGATCGTGCGGCGCATCTTCACGGTGCGGTCCTGTTCCTGGCATCTGCCGGAAGAGGCGCCGGACCGGCCGTGCCTCGATTTTCACATCGAGCGGTGCAAGGCCCCGTGTGTCGGCTATCAAAGCGTTGCGGACTACCGGCGGATGATCGACGACGTGCTGCTCTTTCTGTCCGGAAAGACGCTCGATGTGCGGGCGCGGCTGCGCGAGCGCATGCAGGAGGCGAGCAACGCTCAGGACTACGAGCGCGCCGCGCGGCTGCGCGACGCCTTGAAATGGCTCGACCAGCTCGAGCAGCCGCAGACGGTGGAGGTCGTGGGCGGGGGTGATGCCGATGCGATCAGCCTGGCCCGCGACGGCGACGACGCCGTCGGCGTCATCCTGCGGATTCGCGACGGCAAGCTCGTGGCGCGCGAGCAGCGCTTTCTGGAGCATGTCGAGCACGCGCCGGAAGGCGAGGTGTTGCGCACCTTCCTCGTCGGCTACTACCTGCCGCTCGAGCAGCGCGCCCAGCGCGTGGTGCTGCCGTTCGCCCCGGCCGATCTCGAGGCGCTGCGCGAGCTGGCGCCGGGCGTCGATTTCGTCGTCCCGCAGCGCGGCTCGGCAGCCAAGCTCGTCGAGCTGGCCGATCAGAACGCGCGCCACCTGCTCGACAGCTTCAAGATCGAAACGTTCGACATCGACGAGCGGGCCGCCGACCCCGTCTTCGCGCTGGGGCGCGACCTCGGATTGCCCGTCGTGCCGCGCGCCATGGTGTGCATCGACATCTCCACCAATCAGGGCCGCGACACGGTAGGGTCCCTGGTCTGGTTCGAGGGCGGCCGGCCCCGCAAGGCTGAGTACCGCCGGTACCGGATCAAGGGGGTAGAAGGGATCGACGATTTTGCCGCCATGAAGGAAGTCGTGACGCGATTCCTGACTCGGCGTATTGCGGAGAGCAAACAGATTCCCGACCTGATCGTGATCGACGGCGGCAAGGGCCAGCTCGCGGCGGCCGTCGAAGCAGCGCGTGCCCAGGGGCAAGAGCGACTCCCGATCGTCAGCCTCGCGAAACGGGAAGAAGAGGTCTTCCTGCCGGGCTCCGGCGAGCCGCTGCGGCTGTCGCGTCGCAGCCCGTCACTCAAGTTGCTGCAGCGCGCGCGCGACGAGGCGCATCGCTTTGCGGTCACCTACAGCCGCAAGCGCCGCGCGCAGCGGACGATCACATCGGAGCTGTTGCGGATCCCCGGCATTGGCCCGGCGCGCCGCCGGCTGCTGCTGGAGCGCTTCGGGTCACTCGCCGGCGTACGCACTGCCACCCCCACGGAGATTGCCGCGCTCCCCGGATTCTCGACCAAGCTCGCCGACCGCATCCTCGACCGGCTGCACCCGCCTCAGCGCGCGTGACCACCTGGACGTTGGAGTGTTCGGCATGCGATCCCGTTCGCACCCGCGATGCCGACGGCTTCCCCGCCGTGTGCGAGGCCTGCGGATCGCCGTATCTGGTGCGCTACGACTCGCTGCCGCCTCCCGAGGCCAAGAATCGATTGGGGCAGCAACGCTGGACCATGTGGCGCTACGCCGGCTGGCTGCCGCTGCGCGACGGCGAGCACCCGGTCACGCTCGGCGAGGGCGGCACGCCGCTGCTCAAAGTGGAGCGAGTCGCCGCGCGCCAGGGGTTCGACCACCTCTGGGTCAAGGACGAAAGCACGAACCCGACGGGATCGTTCAAGGCCCGAGGCCTGGCCGCCGCGGTCACGCGTGCGGTGCTGTCGGGCGCCAAAGAATTCGTGGTACCGACTGCGGGGAATGCGGGCATCGCGCTCGCGGCGTACGCGACCCGCGCGGGTGCGTCGGCACGCGTGTACGCGCCCGCCACGACGCCGCGCCCGATCCTGGATCAGATCCGCGCGTTTGGCGCAGATCTGATCCTGCTCGATGGTCACATCGGCGACTGTGGGATCGCGGCACGGCTGCATGCCGACACCACCGGTGCCATCGACGTCTCCACGCTGCGCGAGCCATATCGCATCGAGGGCAAGAAGACGCTCGGTCTCGAGTTGGCCGAGCAGTTGGGGTGGACGCTTCCCGACGCGATCATCTATCCGACGGGCGGCGGGACGGGCCTGATCGGGATGTGGAAGGCGTTCCAGGAGCTGCGCGACAGCGGCTGGCTGCACGGGCCGCTGCCCCGGATGTACACGGTACAGGCGAGCGGCTGCGCCCCCGTGGTGCAGGCATTCGAATCGGGTGCCGAGCGATGCGAGCCGTGGCCCGATCCCAGGACCGTCGCGGCTGGCTTGCGGGTGCCTTCGCCCCTGGGTGACCGGCTCATGTTGCGGGCGCTGCGCGACAGCGGGGGCGGCGCTGTCGCCGTGAGCGACGAAGCTCTGGCGGCGGCCGCGCACGAGCTGCAGGTCGCCGAAGGAATCGACGCATCGCCGGAAGGTGGAGCGGCCTTGTCAGGCGCCGTCGCGCTCAAAAATCGAGGCGTGCTGCATCCCGAGCAGCGCGTCGTGCTGTTCAATACGGGCGCCGGGTGGCTCTATAGAGCCTAAGCCGTTTATATTTCCATACTTCGGTCCATGCGCATCGCCATCCTCGATCCAGCTGCCGGCATCAGCGGCGACATGACGCTCGCGGCTCTGCTCTCCCTCGGCCTGCCGGTCGAGTGGCTCGAGGAGCTACCGGGTCGGCTGGGGGTAGGGGATGTGCGCGTTACGGTTCGGGACGTCCGCCGCGCCGGGATCATCTGCAAGCAGGTCGAGTTCGCGATTCCGTCCCAGCCGCATGGACGCCATGTCGGCGAACTGCTGCGTCTGGTCGAGAAGGCGCCGACATCCGACTGGGTAAAAGAGCGCGCCCTGCGCGCCTTCCGGCTGCTGGGTGAGGCCGAGGGGCGCGTGCACGGAGTGGCGGCCGAGAAGGTGCATCTCCACGAAGTCGGGGCCGTCGATGCGGTCCTCGACATCGTCGGCGCGATCGAGGGGTTCGAGCGGCTGGGAGTCGAGGCGGTGCACCACCTGCCCGTCGCGGTCGGGCGGGGGTGGGTCGAGGCGGCGCATGGACGGCTGCCGGTGCCGGCGCCCGCGACGGCGATCCTGCTCGAAGGGTTCGAGATCGTGGGGGGGGGAGCCGGTCCGGTGGACGGCGAAGCCACGACGCCAACCGGCGCGACGCTGTTGCGCGTCTTGTCCGCCGGTGCGCCTCCCGAGCGGTGGCGCATGGTCGGCAGCGGCTGGGGAGCGGGTCAGCGCGACCCGAAGGACTATCCAAACGCGTTGCGGATTATGGTTGCAGAGGCGGCCGCTGAGGCGGGCAGGGTGGTACTGCTCGCGACCGATGTGGACGACATGAGCCCCGAATACGTCGAGCCGTTGCGGCAGGCGCTCGTTGCCGCGGGTGCGCTCGACGTCCAGACGTGGCCGGTGCAGATGAAAAAGGGGCGCCAGGGCTTCCGGGTCGAGGCGATGGCGCCGGAGGCGCTCGCGGAGGCAGTGACCGCGGAGCTGTTTCGTCACAGCACGACAGCCGGTGTGCGGCGCTGGCTCGCGGAGCGTGCCACGCTGCCGCGCCATCAGCTGACGGTGCGGCTGGACGGCGTCGCCGTCCGCGTCAAGGTGCTGGATGGTGGCAGCAAACGGGTGAAGCCGGAGTATGACGATGTGTTGGCGGCGGCAAAGGCCTTGGGGCGGCCGCCCATCGACGTGGCGCGCGCGGTGGAGCGCGACGCCGAGGCTCTTATCGCGAAAGCCAAGGAGTGAACGTGCGAACGGTTCGGAGTGTGGCGGTATTGATGTTGATTGCTGCGCCGCTGCTGGCGCAGTCCCCGAAATGGGCGGCGGCCAGGTGCGACATCAAGCCCGGCCATTATCTCGTCAACAGCGGTCTCCTGTACCTGCAAAGCGCGAGCAACACGCGGTTTGAGGATCAGAAGGCCAAGGATCTGCGCGACGCGCAGCGCGTATTGACGCAGGCGCTGACCACGGGGAGTCAGGAGAAGAATCCGGCCGCGTGGTATTACCTGGGCCGCTACTACATCCTCGTGAACGACGCGCAGGGCGCCGATACGGCGTTCGCCCACGCCGAGGCGCTGAAGCCGGATTGCAAGGACGACATCGCGACGTGGCGCCGTGTGATGTGGGTGCCGACGTTCAATGCCGGCGTCGCGGCATGGCAGGCGAACAACACCGATTCCGCGATCGCGTCGTTCCGGCGCGCCAACGCGATGTTGCCGAACGAACCGACCGGGTTCAAGTACAGCGCGACGCTGTTCTTCAATACCGGGCAGACCGACTCCGCGCTCTTGTATTTCCGGAAGGCGGCGGACATCGCGGCGACGAACCCCAAGTTCGCGCAGGACCGCAAGGATGTGCTGTTCAACCTCGGGCGCATTCAGCAGAGCGTGCAGAAGTTGGCCGAAGCCGAGGCGACGTATCGCGAGTATCTCGCCCTCTATCCCAACGATTCGGAAGTATTGGCGGCACTGGGCAGCGTCGCGATGCAGCGTGGCAACAAGGACAGCGCGTTCGCCATCTACAAACAGATCATTGCGCGCGGCGATTCGATGGGCTACTACGCCCTGTATCGCGCAGGCGCCGAGATCGCGCAAAGCGTGCCCGATGAGCCCGACACGGCGGCGGCCGGGAGCAGCTGCCGGAGCACCGCGCGGGCGAGCCGGCCAGCGCTGACGGCGGCGCGTATTCGCGCGCGCTGCGATTCGGTCACCAGCGGCGCAGCGAAAGCGTACATCAGCAGCTCGCGGGAGGCGTTCAGTCTGGCCGCGCAGGCGCTCGACGCGAGCCTGAAGCTGAATCCGTACTATCGCGAGGCGTTGATCCATCGCGCCAACACGGCGCTGGGGTTGCATGATTCGGTCACGGCGCTCGCGGTGTCGCGGCGGCTGCTGGCGGTGGATCCGATGAACCGGACGTCGATCCGCATCATGGCGTTCTCGCAACAGCAGAACGGCAAGATCGATTCGACGCTGCATTACCTGCGGCTGGGCGATTCGACGCTGGTCGCGGACGTGGCGGTCGCGCAATTCGATTCGACGGATCTGGGCCGAGACGTCAAAGGCACGGTCACGAACTCCCGAACGACGAAAAACGCGCCTTTCAAGCTGATCTTCGAATTCGTGAACGTGGGTGGGCAAGTAGTCGCCACCGACACGGTGCAGGTGGGCGCGATCGATCCCGGCGGCAGCCAGGCCTTCGAGTTGAAGCCGAGCGGCGTCGGGATTGTGGCGTGGCGCTATCGCAAGCAGTGACGATTGACACGGGGCGGGATGTGGAAACACATTCCGCCCAGACCGCGGGCGTAATTCAGGGGTAGAATGCCAGCTTCCCAAGCTGGACGTCACGGGTTCGAATCCCGTCGCCCGCTCTAGACGTTCCCTTCAGGTCAGCGCCGCCGCTCCGGCGTCGGCGCCCCGCCTCCGACGATCACCGAGTCCGTGGCCCCGTTCGCGAGCAAATCGACCAGGTCCCGCCGGTAGTAGGTGTCGGCGGGGTCGACCGCGGGCCACTCCCGGTAATGGTCCGGGGTGAACAGGCCGACCATGTTCGCCATGGCGCCGTACGACGTGTCGCGCGTGGGGTTGTCGAACATCCCTACCACGCGGTAGCGATGCCCGGCCTTGAGGTACAGGCCTTCGCCACGGATCGCGAGCAGCTTGCGCGGGATCGAGAGCACATGCCCCAGTGAGTCGCGCTTCGACTTGACCTCCACGAGCGTCCTGCCGCTCGCGGCATCGACGAGCTTCACCAGCACGCCGTAGTCGTGGAGGTGACCCGTTATCACCAGGAGATGGCCGGAGAGCGGCGGGCTGAACTCGTAGCCGATCTCGAAATGGCCCGGGGGAACGTTGAAGCGGTTTTCCTCGGGGTTCGTCTGGATGTTGACGTCCATATACACGGGGAGGACTGCGAGTCGTCTGTGACTCGGGGGCGCCATATACAGGGCCATGCGCCAGTAGGCGACGGGGATATCCGGCCCCGAATCGTTGTGCCAGGTCGCGTACACACCCAGCTCCTGACCGGCCCGCATGGGCACGCCAATGGTGCGCGGGATGCGCAGATCGCCGGTATCGCTCTCCTCGGCGACGCCCAGCAGACGCTCCAAGGCTGGGTAGATGAGCTGGCGGCGCGAGAAGTTCACCATGATCAGATGGTGCATCAGGCGATGCGACAGCGCACGGCCGCGATCGTCGAACAGGTCGAGGCGGAATCCCTGGAGCCAGCCATCCACCGGAAACGCGAACTTCTGCACCGGTGTAGCGGGCATGTCCATCATCATCCCGGGCATTTCCGGGCTCACGGGCACGCTGTAGGGACCGCCCGTGATCAGGACGCGGTGGTGCGTCGAGTCGACCTCCACGTGCAACGGCGGCGGGAGGAGAGGCAGGGGGTGCTGCTGCTGGGCAACTGCGAGGACCGGCATCAGTGGGACGATGAAGAAAACCGACAGGCGCATTTAGAAACAGACTCCGGCTGATTGTCGGACGTCACGGGTTCGAAACCCGTCAGTAGCGGCGGTGCTGCCGTTGACAAGGGTGCCGCTCCGCTCTAGAACTGACGCATGCCGTCGCGCCGTCTTCTAGCCGCCTGGGTCGGGGTGGGGGTGCTCGTTGTCGTCCCGTCGTCTGCCGTCGCCGCGCAGACGCGGTCGTGGGTCCCGCCGCAGCCGCCCTGCGACATCAAGCCGGGCCATTTCCGCATCAATTCCGCCGTCGTTGACCTGCAGAGCGCGGCCACCAAGCCTAACACCCGCGATCGCATGCTACAAGCGGCACAGGACGTCCTCACACGATCGATCACCGGAGATCAGCAGGACAAGAATCCCGCGGCGTGGTACTACCTCGGCCGCTACTACGTCGAGATGAAAGACGCGGGCGGCGCCGACAGCGCCTTCCGGCGTGCACTCGCCCTGGCCCCCCAATGCCAGCAGGACATCGACTCCTACCGCGAGCAGCTGTGGGGCGACGTGCTGCAGGCCGGTCTGCGCACCTGGCAGGAAAACAAGCTCGATTCGGCGAAGACGTTGCTGCGCCAGGCCGCTGCGCTCCGTCCTAAGCACCCCCGCGCGACGCTGGCGCTGGGACAGATCTATGTGTCCGAGAACAAGATCGATTCTGCATCCACCTGGCTGGCGCAGGCGGCGGCCGCCGCGGGAGACGACACCGCGTTCGCCCAGCAAAAAAAGGACGCGCTGGGGACCGCCGTGCGGCTCAATATCCAGCGCCTCCAGTCCGACACCGTCGTACAGCGCTGGCAACGGACACGCTTCACGCGTGACTCCACCCAGCGCGCGCTCGCCGCCGATTCGATCGTTCTGGCGCGGGTCGAGGCTTCGTCTGCCTCGCGCCGGGCACGCGGCGCCCGGCTAACCCCGGCCGATCAGCAGTCGTTCAGCCGGGACTCGAGCGCACGCGTGCGCGCCGTGGCCGACCGTCGCGCAGCGCTCGCGGCCCGGGCCAGCGCCGTGGCGAGCGACAGCTCAGCCGCCCAGCCGTCGTACGAGCCCGTTATCCGCGCCTACCACTCGTATCTCAAAGCATATCCTGAGGCCACGGACGCCGTCCCCGGCCTCGCGAGCCTGTACTATCAGAGCGGCCGCCTGTCGCAGGCCGACACCGCCTTCGAATCGATCTATCCCTCCAGCCGCCGCACGGACCCTCGGACGCTGCTCGAGGCGGGACGCGGCGCTCTGCGGGCGAATGCTTTCGCTTTGGGGGCGAAACTGATCGAGCGTGGCCTGGCGCAGCTGCCATACGACCGCGATGCCCTCGTAGACCTCGGCAATAGCTACCTGGCGCTACGGGATTCGGCGCGACTACTTCCGGTCGCCCAGCGGCTCGCGGCCATCGATCCGCTGAACCGCACGACGCTGCGGATCCTGGCGGCCGGCTGGGACCTGCGCGGCCGGCGGGATTCGGCCCAGAAATACAAGGATCTTGCCGATGGCGGGCTCCAAGTGGAGATCTCGATCAGCACGTTCGATGCGGACTCGAATGGCTACACCCTGACGGGGGTCGCCAGTAATTCCGCCAACAGCACATCCCCGGTGCAGCGGCTCAAGTTCGAATTCCTCGACGCATTGGGGAATGTCCAAGTCACGCAATCGGTTGAAGTCCCACCATTACCCCCTCAAGGTTCACACGAGATCGAGCTGCACGTTCCCGGAACGACGCTCGTCGCCTGGCGTTACCGTCCCTCCTAAGCGATATTAGCTGTTGAAGTTGCGCCGTTAGCTTCAGAAACTCCTTGAACCTCTAGGCGGTAGCAGTGATTCGCGTACAAACGGTGGCCCCCGATTCGTTGGGAGCCGCCCTGCAGCTCATCCCGGGAACCGAGTTGCTCACGGTCAATGACAAGGGCCTTGAGGACTTTCTCGACTGGGAGTTTCTGACCGCGGACGAGCAGTTCGTGCTGCGGGCGCGCCTGCCGTCCGGAGAGGAGATCGAGTACGACGTCGAGCGCCCTGAGGGCTTGCCCATGGGTGTCATGCTCGAGCCGCCACGGATCCGGCGCTGCTCCAACCACTGCGACTTCTGCTTCGTGGACGGTAATCCGCAGGGGATGCGGCAGGCGCTGTACATCCGCGATGATGATTACCGCCTCTCGTTCCGCTACGGCAACTTCGCCACGCTGACCAACCTCAAGTCGTGGGATCTGGACCGCATCGTGGAGTACCGGCTGTCGCCGCTGTACGTCTCGGTGCACGCCACGGACCCCGTCGTCCGTCGCTGGCTGCTCCGCAATCCCGAGGCACCTGAAGTGGTTTCTCAGCTCCGCTGGTTCGGGGATCGGGGGATCTCGTTCCACACCCAGGTCGTGTTGGTGCCGGGCATCAACGACGGGCCGCAGCTGACGCGCACGCTGAGCGATCTCTACGGCCTGGGCCCCTGCGTCCTTTCGGTCTCCGTCGTCCCCGTGGCCCTGACCGAGTTCAGCAAGCACGCGCTGGTGCGCCAGCCGACGCGTGACGAATGCCGAGCCGCGCTCGCCACGGTGGACGACTTCGCGGCGCGGGCCGTGCCGGATCGCGGCGTGCCCTGGTGCTATGGAGCCGACGACCTCTATCTCCAGGCCGACATGGCGCTGCCCCCGGCGGAATGGTATGGCGACTTCGAGCAGCGCGAGAACGGCGTGGGGGCCGTGCGGTATCTGCAGACCAGGATTCAGGCTGCCCGTCCCGTTCTGGAGGCGGAGCGCTGGCGCGATAAACGCATCGGCATCGTGACCGGTACCGCGATGGGGCCGCTGATCCCGCAGATCGTGGCTGATCTTACGCGGATTACCGGGGCGCGCTACGAGATTCTGGCGCTCGAGAACACCCTGTTCGGGCCATCGGTGACGACCGCCGGCCTGCTTCCCGGGAAGGTGGTGCTCGCGGCGCTGCAAAACCGCAGTGACCTCGATTTCGCGCTGCTGCCCGCCGAGGCCGTCAACGACGACCTGCTGTTCATGGACGACCTAGAGGCTCACGATCTCGCCGCCCAGCTACCGATGCCCGTGCGGCTGTCGTATGACTTTGCCGATGCGCTGGTGGGGGAAGAGGTACCGGCATGAAGATCCCCACAGTCGCCATCATCGGGCGCCCCAACGTCGGCAAGTCGACGCTGTTCAACCGCATCATCGGCCGGCGCCTCGCGATCGTCGATGCGGAACCCGGCGTGACCCGTGACCGCCACTTTGCGCCAGCGGAATGGAACGGGCGGCGGTTCTGGCTGGTGGATACGGGCGGCATGGTCCCCGGCGCCACCGATCCCTTGAACCGCGCCATCCGCAGCCAGGTGGAGCAGGCAATCGCCGAGAGCGACGTGCTCGTGTTTCTGGTCGACATCGAGGCGGGCGTCCACCCCATGGATCTCGAGATCGCGCAGTATCTCCGACACGCCAAGCGCCCGGTGCTCCTCGTCGTGAACAAGGCCGACCAGCTGCCCGATGAGACGCGGCAGCTCTCGTTCTACGAGCTTGGCCTGGGCGATCCGTTTCCGGTCTCGGCGGCGGTGGGGAAGAACAGCGGCGACCTGCTGGACAAGCTCGTGTCGCTGTTGCCCGGGGGAGGGGAGAGCGAAGAGGACGAAGGAACCATCCGGGTGGCCGTGGTAGGGCGGCCCAACGCGGGCAAGTCGAGCATCGTGAACCGGCTGCTGGGCCAGGACCGGCATGTTGTGGCCCCCGAGCCCGGTACGACGCGCGATGCGATCGACACGCCGTTCGTCTACGAAGGGCACAATCTCGTTTTCATCGACACGGCCGGCCTGCGCAAGCGCAGCAAGGAGAAGGAAGACCTCGAGTTCTATTCCACGCTGCGCACCAGTCGCGCGATGGAGCGCGCCGATGTGTGCTTGCTCGTCGTCGACGCGAAGGACGGCATGCACGCGCAGGACCTGAAGATCGCCAATGACGCGTGGGATCGCGGTGCAGGAGTGATGATCGCGGTAAACAAATGGGACCTGATCGACGAGAAAGAGACCAATACGGCGAGAGACGGCGAGCGGGATATCAAGGCGCGCGCGCCGTTCCTCGAGTTCATTCCGTTCTACTACGTGTCCGCTAAGACAGGCCAGCGCGTCCCCAAGTTGTTCGATGGGATCCTCAGGGTGGCCGAGGAGCGTCAGAAGCGCGTCCCAACCGCCGAAGTGAACCGCGTGCTGGAGGGGCTGCTCGCGCGGCAGCAGCCGCCGCAGCCGGTGGGTGAGTCGGTCCGGCTCTTCTACGCGACGCAGGTGGGCACCGCTCCGCCGCGGTTTGCCGTCATCGCCAACCGCCCCGAGGAGATTCCCGAGTCGTACGCGCGCTATCTGCACAACGGCTTCCGGGAGGCGTGGGAGTTCACAGGGGCGCCGCTGACGATCAAGTTCCGGCGCAAAAGAGGCCGGCGCTGAACGCCATCCTCGGCATTCTGGCGGCGTATCTGCTGGGCGCCACGCCCACGAGCTACATCGCCGGCAAGCTGGGGCGGGGAATCGACCTGCGCGAGCACGGCTCGAAGAACCTCGGCGCTACGAACGTCTACCGGATCCTCGGGTGGAAGTACGCCATTCCCGTCGCGCTGTTCGACATCGCCAAGGGAGCTGTGCCGGTGCTACTCGCTCGAGCTTCGCCCTATGCTTGGTTGCCTGTGGCCGTGGGGGGCGCGGCCGTGCTGGGGCATATGTTCTCACCGTACGTGAGCTTCAAGGGGGGCAAGGGCGTCGCCACGGCGGCCGGCATGTTCCTCGCCCTGGCGCCCGTCGCCGTGCTGATCGCCATTCCTGTCTGGGTCGTGTGTCTCTGGCTGACGGGCTACGTGTCGTTGA
Organism: Gemmatimonadales bacterium; assembly: GCA_035637435.1. Lineage (GTDB taxonomy): Bacteria > Gemmatimonadota > Gemmatimonadetes > Gemmatimonadales > GWC2-71-9 > 20CM-2-65-7. The sequence goes on along the minus strand of DASPXD010000035.1, from coordinate 31,188 downwards.
GCTCGATACTCGCCGTCGCGAGCGTGCCGCTCTGGGTGGCGCTGCTCCAGCCGAGCGATCCGTACGCATTCTGGGCGGCCGTGGGGCTGGTCGCGTTGATTGTCTTCGCGCACCGGCGCAACATCGCACGGCTACTTGCAGGCACCGAAAGCCGATTTCGGACTAGAAGAACGGTGAAGGGTACATGAAAATCGCCGTCATCGGCGGCGGCGCCTGGGGGACCGCCCTCGCGGATCTGCTCGTCCGCAAAGGAGAGCAAGTCACCCTGTGGGCGCGCGAACCCGAGGTGATCGAAGGCGTGAATCGCCGTCACGCGAACGAGATGTTCCTCCCCGGAGCTGCGCTGGCGCCGTCACTCCGCGCCGAAGGCGACATCGCGGCGGCCATTCGCGGCGCGGAAACGATTGTCTCGGCGGCGCCCTCCCACGCGGTGCGGCCCGTCATGCAGCAAGCGGCGCGGACCCTCGATGCCGCTCAGCCGCTCGTCGTGAGCGCGTCCAAAGGGCTCGACCCCGACCGTCTGGAGCGGCCGTCCGCGGTGCTCGCGGAGGTGCTGCCGCGTGGGGTGCCGGTCGCAGTGCTCTCAGGGCCGTCGTTTGCCTGGGAGGTGTTCCAACGCCAGCCGACCGCGGTCGTCGCGGCCGCAACCGATCACAGCGTGGCGCAGCGTGCCCAGCGCGTCTTCTCGACGAGCTACTTTCGCGTGTATTCGCACACCGACGTCGTGGGCGTCGAGCTGGCCGGCGCTCTCAAGAACGTGATTGCACTCGCCGCCGGCATCCTCGAGGGTCTGGGTCTGGGCTTCAACACCCGCGCGGCGCTGATCACGCGCGGCCTCGCCGAGATCACGCGCCTGGGCGTGACGCTCGGCGCCCAGCCGATGACGTTTGCCGGCCTCGCCGGCATGGGCGATCTGATCCTCACAGCCACAGGCGCGTTGTCGCGCAATCGGACCCTGGGGGTGGCGCTGGGGCAAGGCCAGACGCTCGAACAGGCGCTGGCGGGGAAGGCCGCCGTCGTGGAAGGGGTCAACACGACCCGCAGCGCGGTTGCGCTCGGCGAGCGGCACGGCGTTGAGCTGCCGATCGCGCGCGAGGTCGCCAACGTGTTGTTCAAGCACAAGCCACCCAAGCAGGCCGTCAGCGATTTGATGGAGCGCGAGCTGAAAGCAGAAGGGGAAGGGGGGGGTGCCCAATGAGCAGCGGCACACCCGCCCAACCCGTCCAGGAGTTCTTCTCGATCGGCGAGGTCTGCCAACTCACCGACCTGAAGCCCCACGTGCTACGCTATTGGGAGAGTCAGTTTCGCTTCCTGAATCCCGCCAAGAACCGCTCGGGGAACCGCGTATACCAACGGCGCGAGATCGAGCTGATCATGCTCGTGAAGCATCTGTTGTATACGGAGAAATACACGATCGAGGGCGCGCGCCAAAAAATCGAGCAGTACCGGCGCTCGGGTGAGCTCAAGCCCGAAGCACGGCGCGCGCTCGCCACCGAAACGGTCAAGGAGCTCCGCGCCGAGCTCAAGTCGGTGCTCGGCATCCTCGAAGGGAGCTGATGTGCGGGTTGGCGTCGTCATCCCCGCATTCCAGGCCGCTGCTACGATTGGGGACGTCGTCACACGCACGCGCTCGGCCGTCCCTGCGGCCGAGATCATTGTTGTCGATGACGGATCTCGCGATGGGACGTGGGAAGAGGGAAGGGGGACGGGTGCGACGCTCGTGATGCATCCGCGTAATCGTGGTAAGGGGAATGCCCTGCGAACAGGAATCGCAAAGGCGTGTGCCCTGGGTGCATCGGTCATCGTGACGATCGATGCCGATGGACAACACCCACCGGAGGAGATTCCGCGTCTGTTGAGTCCGATCGCAGAAGGGAGAGCTGCTCTCGTGCTCGGCGCGCGCCAACGCAACCACGCGATGCCGTTCTCTCGCCGTTTCACCAACTGGCTGTCGGCGAGCCTCGCGTCGCGCATCGGCGGGCAGCAGGTCCGTGATGCGCAGACGGGATTCCGCGCCTTCACGCGTGAGGTCGCCGAACGCGTGCAACCGGCGGGCGATCGCTACGAGTTCGAGGCCAACTTCCTGCTCGATGCGCTCCGCGCCGGGTATCGCGTCGCCTCGGTCGACGTCCCGACCATCTACGGCGCGGTCGCCCGCAGCCACTTCCGTGCATGGGGCGATAGCTGGCGCATGGCGCGCGCCTTTGCGCGGCGGATCGTCCCGTGAGCGACGAAGCGCAGCTACGCATCCTGGTCTCGAACGACGACGGCGTCCTGGCACCCGGAATCGCGCTGCTCGCCGACGTCTGTGCCACGGTGGGGCAGGTCACCGTTGTGGCGCCCGATCGGGAGCAAAGCGGCACATCGCACTCATTGACGCTGCACCGGCCACTGCGTGCGCACCGGCGGTCCGACGGCGCGTTCCAGGTGGATGGAACGCCGACCGACTGCGTGCTGCTCGCGTTGGGGGCCCTGATGCCGGATGGGCCGAACTGGGTGTTTTCCGGAGTGAACCACGGGCCGAACATGGGCGAGGACGTGCTGTATTCGGGCACGGTCTCGGCAGCGATGGAAGGCCTGGCGGCGGGCGTCCCCAGCATCGCGATCTCCTACGGCAGTTTCGACCTCGAGCACCTGGAAAGCCATCGCAAGGGGCTGGAGCGGCTGATTCAGCGCATCGTCCGCGTCGAGAATTTTCCGGGCGAAACGCTGCTGAACATCAATATTCCGCCGATTCCCGCCGATCAGGTCAAAGGGGTGAAGGTGACGAACCTCGGCAGTCGCGTCTTCCACGAAGAGATCGCCACGATGAAAGACCCCTGGGGTCGCGAGGTGCACTGGATCGGGGGAGGGCGAGTCACCTGGTCCGGCGGCGCCGACTCCGATTTCCAGGCGGTCAAAGACGGTTACATCTCGGTCACGCCGCTCCACGTGGACCTGACCAATTACAAACTGCTTGAAGTCGTGCGGAAATGGGATTTGGGGAAGTGACGGGTAGCCGCGACACCTACGGCGGCTACCGCGCACGCCTGGTGGAGCAGCTGCGCACACAGGGCATTCGCGACCTCGCCGTGCTGCGTGCCTTTGCGGCTACCCCCCGCCATCTGTTCGTTCCCGAAGCGGTGCGGCATCGGGCCTACGAGGATGCGGCGCTCCCCATCGGCAACGGCCAGACGATCTCACAACCCTTCACCCAGGCCCGCTACCTCGAGACGCTCGCGCTCAAGGGGAAGGAGCGCGTCCTCGAAATCGGCACCGGGTCAGGGTATCAGACGGCGCTGCTCGCAGCGTTAGCCGAACAGGTCTTCACGATCGAGCGCGTGCGCCCTCTGGCAGAAGCCGCGCAGGCAGCACTGCGTGCCGCGGGCGTCGGCAACGTCTCGGTGCTGGTCGGCGACGGAACGTTGGGATGGAGCGCCTATGCGCCCTACCACGCGATTCTGGTCGCGGCGGGAGGACCGGAGATTCCACCGCCGCTGGTCGAGCAGCTCGCGCCGGGGGGCTGCATCATCATTCCTCTCGGGGCAAAGGGGGGAGGGGCCCAAACGCTCACCCTCGTGCGCCGCACCGCCGAGGGGATCCGATCGACCCCGATCGGTGAGGCCCGCTTCGTTCCCCTCGTCGGCGAGCACGGCTTCGATGCTTGAGCGGTTCATCGACTGGCTACTGCAGACGTTGCTCCAGCTGGGATATCCCGGGATCATCGCGCTCATGGCGATGGAGTCGTCGATCTTACCGGTGCCCAGCGAGTTGGTGATGCCCCCGGCGGGCTACTGGGCGGCCAAAGGACAGATGAGCTTTCCGGTGGCGCTGCTCTGCGGCGTGTTGGGCAGTGTCATCGGTGCGCTTGCCAACTATTACGGGGCTCAATTGATCGGCCGGCCGCTCATCCAGCGCTACGGCAAGTACGTCCTGCTGAGTGAGAAGAACCTTCAGCGCTCGGAGCGCTTTTTCGCCGAGCATGGCGAGATCAGTACGTTGATCGGCCGCCTCTTTCCCGTGATCCGCCACCTCATTTCGATCCCCGCCGGGCTGCACCGCATGGCGCTACCGAAGTTCATCCTGTACACGGCCGTTGGCGCCACCGTCTGGTGCGCGATTTTGACGTGGATCGGGTACTTCCTGGGCCAGCATGAAGGTGTGCTACGGAACGAGGAGATCCATCGCTACGTCACGCGCGCGCTGCTCATCCTGATTCCGCTCACGCTCGTCACCGTCCTTGTTTACGTGCTGCGCCGGCGCCGGCAGCGGCGTCAGCCAATTTGAGCCGCCAACGCTGGATTATCCGCGGCCGCGTTCAAGGGGTGGGGTTCAGGTGGTTTGTCATGCGTGAGGCCGAGCGATTGCAGTTGGGAGGGTTCGCGCGCAACCTCCCGGACGGATCGGTTGAAGTAGTTTCTGAAGGGCCTGAAGCGGTACTTGAGAAGTTGGAGCAGCAGTTGCGCCGCGGTCCGTCGCACGCACGGGTCGACGACGTCGAACGACTTCAAGTTCCAGTTGAACTTGATGTCCCCAGGTCGTTCGACATCCGATAAATCGAGGCTCTCATGGACGAGCTGAAGCGCGCAATCCGCGACGTTCCCGACTTTCCGAAGCGTGGGATAGTCTTCAAGGACGTCACGCCGGTGCTGCTCGACATCGCGTTGTTCGGAAGAGCGGTGAAGTTGATGGCGGATCCGTACCGCGCTGCGCGCATCACGCGCGTGGTTTCCATCGAATCCCGCGGGTTCTTATTTGGCGCGCCAATCGCCCTGGAGCTCGGGGCAGGGCTCGTGCCGATCCGCAAGCCGGGGAAGCTGCCCGCGGCCACGCAGCGGGTGGAGTATGCGCTCGAATACGGCAGCGATGCCCTGGAAATGCATCACGACGCCGTGCAGCCAGGCGACCGCGTGCTGATCGTGGATGACGTGCTGGCGACCGGTGGGACAGCCAACGCCGCGGCGCAGCTTGTCGGCGGGACCGGGGCCGGCGTCGCGGGGTTCAGTTTCCTGATCGAGCTCGACTTCCTCAAAGGCCGCCAACGACTGCAGGGCAGACGCGTCGAGGCCTTGCTGCACTACGCCTAACTCGCGTACATTTCTGCGCTTACGCCCCCGGACCTGCCCCTGTAGCTCAGGTGGATAGAGCAGCGGTTTCCTAAACCGTTGGCCGGGTGTTCGAGTCACCCCAGGGGCACTGGCAACGACCAATGTCCAATGATCAATGAACATTGAACATTGAACATTCCGCGGAGCGGTGATGGCAACGCAGACGGCAACGCGCATGGGTAGCACGACGGGCACGACGGGAGCGGGGCCGGTCAAACTGCAGCGGCCGCCGTTCTCAGACCGAGCCCTGGCGTGGATCAAGGCACACAGGCAGCTGACGTCGTGGATCGGTACGATCCTCGTCATCGCCGCGGTGCTGTTCGTGTGGCAGCTCTCCACCAAGCGTCGTTCGGAGGACATCGCCAGTCGCGAGCTGCAGAGCGCCCGGTTCGCCTTCGAGAACCAGAACCTGCCGCTGGCCGCGAGCGAGCTGGCTCGCGTCGTGGAGAACTACTCGGGCACGAATGCCGCCGAGGAAGGGCGGTTGTTGCTGGCCAACGTGCGGTTGCTGCAGGGGCAGCCGCAGCAGGCTGTGCAGGTCCTCAAGGACTACGCGCCGGGCGCCGCCAAAGCCTACCGGGCGCAGGCCTACGGCCTGCTGGGGGCCGCCTACGAGAACATGGGGCGCCCGCGGGAAGCGGGAGAGGCCTACGAAAACGGGTCTGCAGCGGCCCGTCTGGACTTCCTGAAGGCCCAGATGCTCTCCGATGCCGGTCGCGCCTGGACGATCGCTGCAGACACGTCCCGGGCGTTGGCGGTCTATCGGCGCATCGTGAAGGATTTCCCGAAAGAGGCGACAGTTACCGAGGCAAAAGTGCGGATGGCCGAGCTTACAAAGGGTACAGTTTCGTAGCAGTCAGGTTCGTATAATAGATGTTATGTTAAGTTGAGGTGTGTTTGGATGTGGACAAGCTGGTCACGTAATCACACCTCTGAACACCATTCTCCCCTCTCCAGCAAGCCACACCTCGTCATAACGGCCATCCTGGGCTTTTGTCGCGCGTACGCCGAGGGTCAGCCCACTGCGGCTCCGGATCGTGACCGGCAAGCGCGCGAGGCCCCATTCATGGACGGCGCAGCCGGCACCGACAGCCCCCGTCCCACAGGCGAGCGTTTCGCCCTCCACGCCGCGCTCATAGGTCCGCATCCGCCAGATGCCACCCCTCGGATCTTGCGAAATGAAGTTGACATTGGCGCCTTCGGGTCCGAGCGCCGGATCGAACCGTAACGCGCGTCCCCGTTCCATGAGCGGGACCCGATCCACGTTGGCTACGACGACCACCAGGTGTGGTACGCCGACACGTGCCAACGCGGCCTGCTGCTCTTCTGCGGCGAGCTTGAGGCCTGGAACGGCTGCCGGTACGTCGACAGGCGCCAGATGGAGCTCTGCACGACCCGGCTCCATGGCTCGGCTGCGGTAGGTGCCGGCGTCAGTCTCGAGGTCCAGACCGTCGGCCGCGCCCAGCCCCAGATGCACCGCGAGCGTCGTGCTACAAAGGGCGGCGTTGCCGCACATGTTGGCGTGAGATCCGTCGGAATTGTAGTAAATCATGCGCGCGGCGGCGGGCTTCGAGCCCGGTCCCACGAATACGATGCCGTCCGCCCCGATCCCCGTGCCGCGCGCGCACACCGCCTGCATGTCCTCGGCCGTCCAGTCGGCCGGCGAGGACACGCGCGCGTCCAGCATGACGAAATCGTTGCCCGATCCCGTCATCTTGTAGATCGGGAGGCCGATTAGATGCGGCCGAACCAGGCCATGAGCCGCAGGCGCGGCACCTTCCATACCGCCTCGCGGACGATGGCCTTGTTCATCTTGCTCTGCCCCTCGGCCCGGTCGACGAACACGATCGGAATCTCGCGGAGCTTGAACCCTTTTCGCCATGCGCGCACACTCATCTCGATTTGAAAGGCGTAGCCGTTGGATCCGACCTGCGAGAGATCGATCGCCTCGAGCACTCGCCTGCGAAAGCACTTGAACCCACCCGTCAGATCCCAGATCCTGAGGCCTGTAAACAACCGGGCATACACATTGGCGAAGTACGATAGCATCAGGCGGCTCATCGGCCAATTGACGATGGTCACCTTTCCGTCCAGGTAACGCGAGCCCAGCACGACGTCGGCATCCTGAATCGCCGTGAGAAACTCCTTGAGGTGCGCGGGATCGTGCTGGAAGTCGGCGTCCATCTCGAACACGTAATCGTAGCCCCGCTCCAGCGCCCACTTGAACCCGGTGATGTAGGCTGTACCCAGCCCCATCTTCCCCTCGCGATGTAACACATGAAGGCGCGGATTGGCGCGCGCCATGTCGTCGGCGATCCGCCCCGTGCCGTCGGGCGACGCGTCGTCGACGACGAGCACCTCGAGCCGCGGATCCTGCGCCAGCACCTGCGGCAGGATCTGCGGGAGGTTCGTCGCCTCGTTGTAGGTCGGAATGACGACGAGGGCCCGCTCAGCCACGCCGGCGTCTCCGTTCCAACACGGGTGGGACGACGAACGCCGCTATGACGAGGAGCAGCGTGAAGAGCCCGATAACCTTCCCTCGCGCGAACGAGCGCGAGTAATAGCTCAGCTCGAGCTTCTTGGCACCCGGTCCCACCGGGATCGTCAGGAGCGCGTGGTCACCACGCAGGACCTGTCCCGGGTGGCCATCGATGCTGACCCGCCAGTCGAGATACCAGTTTTCCGCAATGAGCACGTAGCTCGAGTCACGTGGTGCCGGCTCAAGCTCGATGGTCATCTTCCCCGCATCCCACGCGGTCACGCGCGCGTGCGACGTGGACGCGGGCGGCAAGGCGCTCAGCGGCGCCGGATTGATCGGAGCGGCAGTCGGAAGCAGGACAACCCGGTCATATCCGGGCATCCGCGGATCGGCGAGCGTCGGAGGAACCAGCGAATCAGCCCCGACTTTGACGGCCGCGGGAACAACGCGCGCGTATGGTGGAGCGGTATCGGGTTCATAGAGGTACCCGCGGCTGCCAGCCGCGGTCTCGACGGGGCCGAGTGTCCGGTGGTAACCCGGAATCCGCACCGTATCGGAGATGAGGACGAACCGAACGGCGAGCAGGTCCCACAGTTTGGTCGACGTGAGGAGAAAGCGCGCGCCATTCTGTGTGCCGGGGCGGCCGCCGATCAGCTCGTCGAAATAGCGGAGCTCGTTCCCCTGATATCCCAGGACCTGCGGGATGCCGTGCGCCATCAAGGCGTTTTCCGGATAGACATTGAAATCCAGGACGCGGTACGGCTTCGGTTCGGCGCGCAGGCGCGTAGTGATGGCGTCGGGACGGTACAACGTCTTGCTCGGCGGATCGGAGTACGCCCAGAACCGCCGCCCATCGCGCCAGAGATCCAGGCCAACGAGCGCCGGCAGCCCGACCGCGAAGGCGAGGGCGGGCGCTCTGCCCTGCTGATACGCGAGGGCCAGCAACGCGACCGCCAACAGCGCGACGGCGCCCAAGACCGCCGAGACGCGAATCGACGAGCTCAGCGCGTCGGCGACGGCGACTCGTTCCGGCGGGGCCAGTGACGTGGCGAGATGGCCGAACACACCCGCGATGCCGAGCAGAGCGATGACGCCGGCGGTGACGAGCCACGCGCGCACATGCGTGGCCCCTTCCCTGCGCTCGAGGCGCTCCGTGCCGAAGGCCGCGAAGGCGGCCGTGCAGAAGGCGACAATAAAAAAGACCATGCCCGGCGCGCGTGTCTTGCGGACATACGGCATCACACTCCACCAGATCTTGTAAAACGGCGTGGCGTTGCTGAGCGCGATCAACAGGAAGAGAACGCCGATGCCGCCCAGCCACCAAATGAGGCGCCGCCGCTCCCGAGCAAACCCGAGCCCGAGGACCGCGAGTGCGATCACCGGAAGCCCGAGATACTCGGAGTGGAGCTTGAGGGGATTCGTTCCCCAATACGTGTTCGCCCAGGATTCCCCGGTAAATCCTGCGATCAGGAATCCCGGCACGTGGTCCCACGGAACGCCGTACGACGCGGCGCTCTCGAACGCTCCGGAATAGGCGATGGCGCGCGGCGAATGCGGGATGTACTCGAGGAAGGGCAGAATCTGCGGCGCGGCGATACCGAAGCCGGCGATGACCGCGACCAACACGATCGCGAGGCGCATCAGCCGTGGGCGGACGGGCTCGGTCGTCGGTTCGCCGAAGGTCAGGTAGAGCGCCCACAGGCCGGTCGCGATGAGCAGATAGTACGTCGTCTGCACGTGCGGGCTGACCAGGCACAGCGCCACGGCGACGGCGAGGAGCGGATAGCCCCATGCGCGTCGATCGCGCAGTGCGACGAGCAGCGCCAGACACGCCAGCGGGAGCATCGTCGAGACAAACAACTTCCCATCGTGACCGGGACGCGCGTACGAAATCATGATTCCGGACAGCTGGTACGCGAGCCCTCCGACTGCGGAGCCGACCCAGGAAACCTTGAGGCGTCGCAAAAAAAGAAACATGAACAAGCCGGCGAGTATGTAGTGAAGGACGAATCCGAGGTTGGTGACCTTGTCGGCCGACAGGAACCAGCGCAGAAAGGACGTCGGATAGAGGACGTCGCCGTGGGTCACCGGGGCGATGTACGGCAGCCCGTCCATGATCATCGGATTCCACAGCGGGAGGTGCCCCGTCGCGCGCCACTGCTCCGCTTGCCACTCATGCACCGCGTAGGCACTGGAGTATTGGTCAGTCCCCGCCAGCCATTTCCCTTGCAGCATCGGAAACGCGAGCACCGCCACGAACAGCACCATGAATCCGGCGGCGTACAGCGTCGGACGCTTCGGCTCGTACGCGCTTACCTGCTGCGTCTGCTGCGCCTGCTGCGGCTGTTTATTCAGCGGGATTCTCCTTGCCTATGGGAGCTGGGCCTTTTAGGAGGAGCGCGATGCCTGCCGCGCCCGTTTCGGTCAGTGTCAGCTGAACGCGCGACGCAAGACTCACGGCCACCGCTCCCCCGCTGCCGAGCAACGGCGTGAGAAACCCGACCAGTGCGAGGTCCCTCACGCCGATGCCGCCGGGGGCGATGACGGCGACGAGCCCCATAACATATCCGAGCGCGAACATACCCATCGCTGGCGGCAGCGGCACGCTCGCGGTGGACATGAGGCCTCGGACGAGCATCCAAAACGCGACCCCGAAAGTGGCCCAGCTGATGAGCATCAGACCGCTCGAGAGGATGATGGCAGATGCCGGCAACGGTGGCAGCGGGGTCGTCGAATCGGCAAGCTTGCCAAGCCAGAGCGCGGTCCGCGGCCAGGCCAATACGCCGATCAGGGCGAGCGCCACCAGCACCGCCCCTCCCAGCAACACCGGGGAGGCGGCGTGCGGCGTGGCGAGCGCGATGAGCACGACGCCCGTTCCCAGCACGACCGCCTGCATCGCGAACGCCGAGATGGCGGCGGCGCTGCGGCGCACGCCGGCGCGTTCCGCGAGCACCATGAGCCCCGCGACGCTCCACACCTTGCCGGGGATGTACCGGCCGAGATTGGAAAGCGCCCACGCCCGGGCCGCACTCGTGTAGGGAATCTGCTGGCTCCATCCCCGCAGCATGCGGCGCCACGACTCGATCTGAATGCCGTAGGTGATGAATACGGTTGCTACTGAGGCCACCAGCCATCCGATCCGGATGTCGAGCGTGACATGAACCGATTGAAATGCGGCCCAGTTGCGGGTGATCGAGCGCCCGATCAGGGCCAGCACAACGATCGTGGCGGCAATTTTGGCCGCCCGCAGCCAACCGGCTCTCAATCCTTCACGAACTTGTAGGCGATGGACCGCCCCAACAGCCACCAGGGCGCGGGAATCGGTGGATAGATGTAGGTCCCCGCATAGTCAGCACGGCGGAAGCCGTTCATCTCGCCCAGCCGGGTCATCGTCTGCTTGGTCCAGCTGTAGACGTGGCCCCATTTGTCGGCGACGCCCAACAGATTCCAGATGATCTCTTTGAAGTGGTAGGGATTCGGTACCGAGACGACCCAAACGCCGCCCGGCCGGAGCACCCGATACACTTCCCCCGCCGTCTGGAACGCGGTTGGCGTGTGTTCGAGTACCTCGATCATGAAGACGCGGTCGAACGACGCGTCGGGAAACGGCAGGCCCTTGGTGATGTCGTGGATCAGGACGTCGGGGGCGGCGTATTCGGGCGCGATATCGAGTCCCTGATACCTGATCCCCTGCGGCAGGAATTTGCGGATATCGCCTTCCCGGCCGCCGATGTCGAGGACTGCATGGCCCGGCTGCGTCTGCGCGAGCTTCTGGGCGAGCCGATAGCGAATGCTTTCCTCACCCCAGTTCCGCCACCCGGTGCGGTCGCTGTAGAACGCGGCCAGCTCGGGCGAGCCCGGGGCTATGCGTTTCGCCATTCGTGAAGACTCCTAACTCTGTGGTGCGCGCAAAGGAACGCGAAAGTTACTTATCTTCGAGGCCATGCGCATCCTGCATTTGGTGACCGCGTTTCCCCGCGATGAGCGCGACATCATCGCGCCCTGGCTCGTGGAGTTGATCAAACGCCAGCGCGCCGCCGGTCACGATGCGCAGGTCTTCACCGCCGCCTACCACGGCTCACGCGATCATGTGTTCGCCGGGATCCCGGTGCACCGCTTCCGGTACTTTTTCTCCCGCTGGGAAGCCCTGACGCATGATGAATCGGCGGCCGACCGGATGCGGCGCTCGCTGCTGTACCGCCTGATGCCCGCGCCGTTCGTGATCTTCGGGATGATCGCCGCATGGCGGCTGTGCCGCCGCGAGCGCTACGACGTCATGCACGTGCATTGGCCGGTGCCCCTGGCGCTCTGGGGATGGGCGGCGCGCCGGGCGCGTCGTGCGGCGCTCGTGCTGACCTTCTACGGCATCGAGCTGCGCTGGGTCAGGCGGTCGCTCCGCGTTCTCACAGGATTCGTGCGCTGGGCGTGCCGCCGTGCCGATCGCGTCGTGGCGATCTCGTCCGAGACGGCGCGCGAGATTCGCGAGCTCGTCGACGTCCCTGTCGACGTCATCCCCTACACGACCCCGTTTCCGGGCAGGCGCGACGCCGCACCCCCTGCCCTCGCGTCGGGAGACGGCCGGCCATTGAGGATTCTGTTCGTCGGTCGGCTGGTCGAGCTCAAGGGGCTCGCGTACTTGATCGAAGCGGCCGCTCGGCTGCGCGACCGCGTGCCGGCGCGCATCGTCGCGATCGGCATCGGCCCGGAGCGCGAGCGGCTCGAGGCACTCGCCCGCGAGCGCAACATCGCCGTCGACTTCCGCAATAAGGTGCCCGACGCCGAGCTGCACCTGGCGTTTCTCACGTCCGACGTCCTGGTCCTGCCGTCGATCATCGACGCGCGCGGCGACACCGAGGGCCTCGGCGTCGCGCTGCTCGACGCGATGAGCTACTGCATCCCCGTCATCGCGAGTCGTGTGGGCGGAATTCCCGACATCATCGAAGACGGCGTGTCCGGCCTGCTCGTGCCGCCGGCGGATCCTGAGGCTCTTGCCGACGCGATCGAGCGCGTCGCCACGGACCCGGCATTCGCGCGGCGGCTCGCTGAAGCAGGACGCGAGCGGCTGCGCACCCGCTTCAGCTGGGACGTGATCACCACGAAGTGGGACGCTGTCTATCGCGTGGCTTCGGCCGCTTTACCGTCGGCGTCTTCCAGCCGTAGCTGAAACGGGACCTTCGCCCCAGCCGACGCCTCGACTTTCCCGTCCGCGGCGATCGCCGTTGCCTGCACGGCACGGCGTGCGCGACACCACTGCACGATCGTGTCGAGCGGCGCCACGTAGGGCGACTCGGCCAACACGCCCGCAATCGTCGCCGCGTACGCCGCGGGTGCGTCGGGGAAGCCGAGCGGCGACGTGAGATTCGGGTGCCACAAGCCGACCCACAAGCCACCCACCTCGCGCGCCGTCGCCGCCAGCTCCAGGGCATCCTGCGACCAGGCGGCGGGCCGCTCGATGCCGCGGTACTTGCTCAGCGCACGGTCCATCCATGTGAATGGCACTTCCTGGATCGCGATAGGCTGATTGGCGTCGCCATCCCACCGCGGGACGACGTCGGCGACACCCAGGCGAAAGCCGTTCCGGTCAGGGAAGCCGAAGGTGGAGTCATACGAGAACCCCGTTGCGGCCATGGCGCGCTCGGTGACGCCGGGGTGGATGCGAACGTAGTGCTGCCGAATTCCGTGGACGGGGGAGCCGGCGATTTCTAGCAGCCGCAGGCGCTGCGCGTTGAACGCCTCGCTATTGTCGAGTGTCTCGAAGCTGCCGTGCAACCCAATCTCGTGGCCGGCCGAGCGAACCTGAGCAAGGAGACCGCGCACTTGCGACGATTCCGGACGGTACGTGAGATCGCCGGCACGGATCGTACGCAGCGTCGGTGTGCCGCACAGGATGAACCACGTGGAGCGGATGCGCGCACTCGATTCGTAATCGAGCACGCCGGCGACGCCGCGGGTCACCGGGTCGAATCCGACATGCCTGAGCGCCGCGGCGGCCACGCGCGCGACTTGCGCGAAGGCGCCTTTGCGCGTCAGCTCTGCGATGCGCAGCAGGGTGAACGCCGGCCACCACGCGACGACGTCGAGATCATGTGTGAACGCGGCCGCCCAGCGACGACCGTCGGGCCATGCTACGACGGTCCTGAAGGGTCGCCGACCGGCGGCCTGGCGGGCGGCCGTCTGCAGTGCCAGCGCGGCACGGTGAATCACAGGCTGGCGCTCGAGTCCCTCGCGCACGAGCGGGTTCGCAGCGGAAGGGACTCGGTCATAGCCGTCCCGGTCGCGGGCCCGCTGTTCCGCTGCCGCCCCGGCGACTTCGATCACGAGTTGCAGCACGGCACGCGGCACGCGGACGACGCCGTCGGCGACGTCGATCCCCCACCCCGCCGCCATCCAGCCCCGCAAATCGCGCGGCGCCTGCTCGCTCAGCTCGAGGCGGACGACGTCAAGCGTCGGCCCGGCGGGCACAAGCCGCGCAAGGTCCACGAGCACATCCAGCGCAAAGCGCTCGGCTCGGGACTGGTTGCTGGCGTCGGGGAGTTTGATCACAAGGCCACGAAACGTACATTACGACCCCAATGCCGGAAACACTCCTCCCCAAAACGCGCATCCCCTGGCGGCATCTCATCCTCTTCGGCTGGCTCCCGAGCCCGCTGAAAGTCCTGGCCTATCGCGTGTTCCTCGGCTACCGCATCGGGCGAGGTGTGCGCATCAGTTTCGGCGGCGTCGTCATCGGCAAGCACGTGGAGCTGGGCGACCACGTCGAGATCGGATTCCTCGCGGTCGTACAGGGCGAAACGATCCGGATCGGCCGCCACTCGAGCGTGGGCACGTTCAGCTACCTGTCGTGCAACGTGATCGAGATCGGCGAAGACGCGAAGATTCGCGAGCAGGTGTACGTCGGTGGCCCGCAGCTACCCGAATCAAAGTTCGTGCTGGGAAGCCGCACCATCATCCTGCAGCTCACGAACATCAATCCCACCAAGCCCGTGGTGATCGGGGACGACACCGGCATCGGCGGGCACTGCCTGATCTTCACCCATGGCGCCTGGCTGAATCAGCTCGATGGATACCCGGTGACGTACGAGCCCGTCACCCTGGGCAACAGCGTGTGGCTGCCATGGCGCGTGTTCATCATGCCCGGCACCACGATCGGTGATGGCACGGTCATCGGCGCCAATTCGCTCGTATCCGGAAGTATTCCTGCGAAAAGCCTGGCGGTTGGAAATCCGGCGAAAGTGATCCGGTCCGCGCCCGATTTTCCGAAGCGGTTGAGCCCGGACGAGCGCGCCGCGCTGGTGGCGACGATGATGGCCGAATTCGATCGCTTCCTAAAGCACGGTGGCGTGACCGTCGCAGATCAGGCGTCAGTTCGGCTGTATCGCTACGGCCGAAAGACCTGGCGCCTGCTGTGGTTGCGCGGGGCTGCGCGGGTGGACGGCATCACCCCCGCGCGCGGGGACACGCTGTTCACCGAAACCGCGCTTTCCGCTGACGCGCGCGCCGAGTTGACAAAGCACGGCGTGTACTGGCTGGACCTCGATGGCCGTACCCGCAGCGAGCGCGGCTCCCGGCTCACCGAGGAGCTTGTGCTGTTTCTGGGTCGTTACGGAGTGCGGCTAGCCCGGTTCCGGTAGGCAGGACGTCGACCCATCCCGCTTCGTTCGAAACGATGACTCTCCCCGCTCCATCAAACGCGATTTGGCCGGGCCGCCCGCCGGTCGCCAAGGCCCCATGCCGTGTCAAAGAAAAACGGTCGATCACGTCCACCTGACCCGCGTGCACGAGACCGGTATAGAGCCAGCGGTTGTCGGGACTGAGGGCGAGTGGAACGGCGCCGCGCTCACTGTCCACGCGGCCGACGCGCGTCCCGGTTCCGAGCCGGATCACATCGAGACCATGGTGCTCGTTCGCGACGTAGAGCGTCGTCCCATCGGGGGAGACGACCAGCCCTTGCGGCCATCCGCCCAGCATGAAAGTGCGAAGCACCGCGTATCTCGTCGTGTCCACCTCCAGAACCACTCCCGCGGCCCGTGTGGCCACATAAAGGCGATCTCCGGCGGGATGCATGGCGAGGTGATGTGACGTCGCCGGCAACGCCAGCGAGGCGACAATGCGCCCATGCTGCGTGGCGAGCGCGAGCAGCCGGTCTTCGTTGGTGGCGACAAACAGCGTGCGACCGTTGGGCGACAGTACGAGCGGAAACGGATCGCCCGGGACACGCCACGTGTGGATCGGCACATGGCGGTGTGCGTCGATGACGGCGATCTCGCCGAGATACTGCACACTGACGTAGGCACGTTCGCCGGATGCATCGAACGTCACACAGGTCGGCGTACATCCGACGGGGATGCTCGCGGTGAACTGTCCGGTGTTGAGATCGAGGCACTCGATCGCCGCCGCATGTCCACGAGTGACATACGCAAAGTCACGCCCGTGTACGGCGATCCCATACGGCGCACCGCTGAGGGGAAGGCGCAGGAGTGCAGCACGTGGCCAGTCACCGGACGGTTCGGGTGGTGGCAATGGCGGATGAGGATCCGGGGCGGATAAGCGAACCTCGGCTCGGGGACGCTTCAGTTCCGGCGGGCGAATCCGCCGCTCAAACCAGCGGACAACCTCCGGGGTGCCCGCCAGCCTGAGATCCTTCCAGCACCGGCCGGTCACGCGGCGTACGAGGCGGTAGGAGGTGGCGCTGTCCATATGGGTGAGGCCAGCCAGCGGGCGCAGCCGTCCCCGCCCTAGCCCGGCATCGGCCCGGAGCATCCAGCTGAACACGCAGACCCATCCCGCCAACTCCTCGTATGGCGGCAGCCCCTCGCGCTGCAACAAGCGGCCGAGCTGGTAGCGGCTGCGGAGGCCGAGACGGTCACACAGTGTCACGATCGATCCGACGCGACCGTTAGCGCAGATGAGGGTGTTTACGACGGCTCGGCCGTGCGGAGAGAGCCACGGAAGGGCATGCTGGAGCAGTGAAGCAAGCGCGAGCGGCGGCATGGCTGAATTATGCCCTAGCGCCGCCCTTCTCGCAGCCGATCGAGCTCGCGCTGCAGCACCCGCAGCTCCTCCCGCATCCCCGCCAGCATCTCGCCCACAAACCCAAAGCCGAAGAGCACCACGCCCGAGATCACGAGCACCATGATCAGGTCGAGGAGCGGGCGGAACCCGACGTGGGGGGGGCCGTAGCGCAGGTAGAGGGCCACGAGGCCGACGAGTGAGCCGAGCGAGAACAGCGTCGCGCCCAGCACGCCGAAGAAGAGCATCGGCTTGCGCCCGAAGCGCAGCTGGAACCAGACGGACATGAGGTCGAGCACCCCGACCGGAATCCGGCCGATGCCGAACTTGGATGCGCCGGCGCGGCGAGGGTGCACCGGCACCGGCCGCTCCGCGAGGCGGTACCCCTGGGAGGCGGCGATCACCACCATGAAACGGTGCCAGTCGGGACGCATCGGCACGGAATCCATGATCTCCCGGCGATACGCCTTCACCGAGTTCAGATCCTTCACCCGCACGCCGAACAGCCAGCGGCACAGGGCGTTGTAGACGCCGGAGACGAAGCGCTTGTTGTAGCCGCCCTGCTTCGTTCCCGTCACGACGTCCGCCTGCCCCGCCAGGATGGGGTCGACGAGTGCGGGAATATCCGACGGCAGGTACTGCAGGTCCGCCGGATAGTAGACCAGCACGCGCCCGCGGGCGAGGTCGGCGCCGGACTTCAGGGCGTCGGCGATGCCGCGCTGCGTGCGGTGGGTGACGACCCGCACGAACGGGTGCTTGGCGGTAAGGTCCTCGAGCAGCTTCGGAGTCCCGTCGTGACTGCCGTCGTTTACGATCACCAGCTCGACCGCGTACGGCAGCGGCAGCATCGCCTCGCGCGTCAGCCGCACCAACTCGGCGAGGTTGTCGGCTTCGTCCTTGGCCGGAACCAGGACGCTGACGTCGGGCGGCGTCGAATTCGTCGCCAGGCTCATAGCCGCTTGCGCATCCGCGCGGGCAGGATGCCGAGCTGATCGCGGTACTTGGCGACCGTGCGCCGGGCGATCCGCACGCCTTTGCGCTCGAACATCTCGACGATCTGCTGGTCGGTGAGCGGGTCTTTGGGCGGCTCGTCGCTCACCAGTTTCTGGATCTGCGACTTGATGGACCGCGCGCTGGCGTCCTCGCCGGTGGTGGTCGACAGGCCGCTGGAGAAGAAGAATTTGAGCGGCAGGAGGCCCCGCGGCGTCTGCACGTATTTCTCGTTCGTGACCCGGCTGACGGTGCTCTCGTGCATGCTGATGACGTCGGCGACTTCGCGCAGCGTGAGCGGTTTCAGATAGTCGATGCCCTTCTCGAAGAACTCGCGCTGCCGGTCGACGATGAAGTTCATCACCTTGAGCATGGTCTGGCGCCGCTGTTCGATCGCCTGAATCATCCAGTGCGCGCTGTTGAGGCGCTGATTGATGAATTCCTTGCTCTCGCCGTCGTATTTCTTTTTGTCGCGCGCGATCTCCTGGTACGTCTTGGAAATGCGCAGCCGCGGCAGGCCGCTGTCGTTCAGGAAGACGTGGTACTTGTCGTCGATCTTCTCGACGATCAGGTCCGGAATGATGTACGCGTCGTTGGCGGCCGAGTGCTGCAGCCCCGGTTTGGGGTCGAGACGGGCCAGCTCGTCGGCCGCTTTCTGCACCTCATCGGGCGCGAGGCCAAAGCGCTTGCCGAGATCGCTCCAGCGGTGCGCGATCAGGTCCTCGAAGGCGTCCTTCACCAGCCGGTAGACCAGCGAATCGGTGCGCTTCTGATTCTCGAGCTGCAGCATCAGACACTCGCGCAGATTGCGCGCGCCGATGCCGGGCGGATCGAGCTGCTGAATGACGTGCAGCATCGCTTCGACTTCCGCCAGTGTGAATGCCGCCACATTCAGATCGAGCTCCGACTCTGCCTCGTGCTCTTCGAGCAGCTGGTTCGCGCCCTTGAGGATCTCCTCGAGGCTGTGCTGGAGATAGCCGTCCTCGCCGATGTTGCCGAGGAATTCCTCGGTGAGCAGCTGCTGCCGCGGATTGAGGTCGAGCATCCGCGTCTGGTCGCGCAGATAGTCGATCAGGTCCTTCCCCTGGACCGTGACTGGCTCCACGTACTCGCGCGCTTCGCTGTAACTGCCGCTCGGCACGCCGTGATCGGTCCGGTCGTCCAGGAGAATGCTCTCCCAGTCTGGCTCGTCGTCGCCGCTCTTTTCCTTCTCGGCCTTCTTTTCCTGCTGCTGCTCCGCGGCGGGGGCCTGGACCTCTTCCTCGGGCTCGATCATCTCGAGGAACGGATTGCCGAGCAGCTCCTGCTTCAGGTGCTGCTCCAGGTCCAGCAGCGGCATATAGAGCAAGTCCATCGCCTGGTACAGGCGTGGATTGATCCGCAGGTCCTGCCGGAGCGAGGTGTGCTGATGCAGGCCGGTTTTCATGCCGCGGAGGACAGCCGCGCCCGCAGGCGCGTGGTGAGCGTGGGGCCGAGGTACAGCGACGCCACGCGATCGTCGAAGACCAGCTGCCGCACCGTCCCGGCGACCTGCACCCGGCCTTCGAACATGATGTAGGCACGGTCGACGATGTCGAGCGTCTGCTCGACGTTGTGGTCGGTGATCAGCACGCCGATCCCACGATGCCGCAGCCCCGCGACGATCGTCTGGATATCGTTGACCGCGATCGGATCGACGCCGGCGAACGGCTCGTCGAGCAACAGAAACTTCGGTTCCGTCACGAGCGCGCGCGTGATCTCGAGGCGGCGCCGCTCCCCGCCCGACAGCTGATACGCCTTCTGGCGCCGCAGGTGTTTGATCGCCAACTCGTCGAGCAGCGTTTCGAGCCGCCGCTTGCGCTCGTCCTCGTCGATCTTCAGGGTCTCGAGGATGGCGAGCACGTTCTCTTCGACGGTCAGCTTGCGGAAGATCGACGGCTCCTGGGCCAGGTAGCCGATCCCCGCGCGCGCCCGCTGGTACATCGGCAGGGCGGTAATGTCACGGCCGTCCAGCAGAATGTTGCCTTCGTCGGGACGGATCAGCCCGGTGATCATGTAAAAGGAGGTCGTCTTCCCCGCCCCGTTCGGTCCCAGGAGCCCGACGATCTCGCCCTGCGCGAGGTCGAGCGAGACGTTGTTGACGACGCGGCGGCCCTTGTACGCCTTCACGAGATGTTGCGCGCCGAGGCGGCTGCCGCCCCGCACGACCGGATGCTCGCCGCTGACCGATTCGCTGCGTGCGACGGTCTCCTCGGCGAGCAGCAGGAAATGTTGCGCGGCGGCACCACGGTCGGCGGGCACGCCCGCCCAGACCTCGGGGGCGAATGCGACAGCGGCGTCGCCCCACAGCGCACCCATAGGTAGGACGACCAGCTTCAGCATCGCCAGGCGCGGCAAGACCGACGTCGCGAGGTAGGCGCGGGCATCATCGACGGACAGGCTCCCCGCGTCCGGCTGCTCTCCCTTGGCATGAGCCCGCAGCTTGAGGAATTCCTCACGATAGGCGACGGCGAGGTCGCTGAAGCTGGCGCGGCCCTGATCATCAGCGATGCGCACGAGCGCGGCCGCCGCCAGCGCGAGCGACGAGTCGCGGGTCGCGAATAGATCGGCGAACTGGTCTAGCCCGGTCACGGGACAGCCGGTTTGGCGGTTGGTGGAGGTGCCGCGGGAGCGCTCTTCAGGCTATCGGCGACGATGGCCGGTCGGGGCTCGAGGTGCACGCCGTCGGCCTTGCCGGCTACGGTCACGCGCTCGATGCGGTCACGCAGCATCGCGACGGTGATGCGGTGGCCACGGGAGTAATTGATCGCCGGGCCGGCGTGGGTGGTGTCCTTCGTGTCCGGGTGATGCGTCAACGCCCGCGCGGATCCCAGGGACACCAGCTGCCGCAGTCTGGAGCGCGGCTTGTTCGTCGCGGAATCCTGCTCCTGCACGAAATGGATCGTCAGGGAATCCCCGGTGATCCAGTCGGTCTCGGTCGCGGGTGTCGTTGAATCACGCTTCGCCGTCGAGAACGCGCTGCCGAACGCCCGCGACTCGGTCAAGATTTCAGCGGGCGAATCGATCGCCAACGAGTCCGCTTGAATCGTGTAGAGCGTCGAGACGGCGTGGGGGCGCATCGTGTCTCCCCAGGCGAACGTCTGCTGCAGCAGCCGGTCGGCGATGCGCAAATCGATCGTATCGGCCGTCAGGACCCAGTCCGAGCCGGTCGCCTTCCCCTTGCCGAGCGCCTTCACGCCGCGGACGTCGCGCTGCACCAGCGCCAGCTCGATGCGCGTGCCGACCAGCGTATAGCTTCTTCCCGCTTCGGCCGTGGTCGTGCGTCCCTTGCCCTCGACGCTGGGCGTCCCGACCAGCACGCCGAACCCCTTCGTCTGATCCATCATCATCGAGTCGGAGCGGGCCGCGAAATCACTGCGGTCGATCGTGACCTTGCCGCCGGCCCACATGCGGTCGTCGCCTTTGAAGCGCAGCCGGTCGGCGACAATGATGTACGGCTCATGGGAGAGCGTATCGCCGGGCTCGTTCTGCCGGTATTCGACGGTGGGACGCTGCGTCGCGTACATCTCCACCGTGTCGCGGATCCCCTTGGCCACACGCCAGTACTTGAGGTTGGGGCCGCGCAGCACCGAACCGGTACGGCGATTGACGGCGACGACGTTGTTGTGCGCTTCGAGACGCTCGTCTTTGAGAAAGTACGAGGCAAAGCGCGCGTCCAGCGCCAGTCCCGTATCACGAATGGCGACGCTCCCGATGAGGTCGAGGCGACCCAGACCCGGGTAATGCGCAAAACTGTCGGCGGAAATCGTGGTGTTCGTACCGTCGCAGTGCGCCAGTACGCCGCCGCCGCCGTGCACCGTCTTGGTTCCATCGGGGTTGGGGATTTCTGCGTAATGACCCATGGAATCGACCGCGACACGGCAGGGGCGCCCAGCCAGGGTATCCGACGTCGCGGGGACGCCTTGCAGCAGCAGGACGACGGCAAGCACCGGAGTCATTGACTGGGGAGAATGAACTGCCCGCCCGTGCCGTGCGGCCGTTGGGCGGTGATCTTTTTGAATTCCGGATCGGAGGTGAACCCGTCACCTTCGACGTGACGACCGGGCTCGTCCCACACGAAACTCTTGTCGGAGCTCACTTCGTTGCGGGCCCTGTTGTAGTCCATCACTTCGGTCCGCATCGTGCCGCCGTCCTTATCGCGCACCACGACCACGTTGCCGCGCGCCTGCATGTCCTCGGTCCGCCAGTGATCGGTGCCTTCGCGCGCCGTGAGCGTCGACGTGGCACGGCCCGTGACGTCATAGAACGTCACGTGGACGTTGCGCAGCTCGGCCTGCTGCGTGCTGGAGTAGAAGTACGCCGTGTCGGCGCGCACCCGGGCGCGCAGGATGCCCGCATCGGTGACGTAATGGCTCATGCCGAGCAGCACCTGGTCGGCACTGTCGAGGGCCGCCTGGGTGGCCGTCACGCGAGTTCCGTTCTTGCAGGCTCCGGCGACCAGGGCAACGAGCAGCAGCAGGCGTGTCACAGAGCCCCTGCCTTCATCAAATCGTGCAGATGCACGATCCCGACGACTTTCCGATCACCGTCGAGTACCGGCAGGGCCATGATGCCGGAACGCTCCATGAGGCTCACGGCGGCACTGGCGAGCTCGTCCGACGTCGTCGCCTTCGGCGTCTTCGTCATCACGTCGCCGACGGGGATATCCAGGAATTTGTCCGTGCGCTCCATGAGCCGGGTCAGATCACCCGCCGTCACCACGCCGGCGAGGGTCGCGCGGTCGCCCTGCTCCACCACGGCGACCGTGCCGCGCTTTTCGGCGAGCAGTATGACACACTCCCGCATCGGCCGGTCGGGAGTCAACGTCGGCAGGTCGTGGCTCAGCATCGCGTCGGCGACGCGCAGCAGCAGCTTGCGGCCCAGGACGCCGCCGGGATGCAGCGCCGCGAAGTCCTCGCGCCGGAATCCTTTGACCTCGAGCAGCGTCACGGCGAGCGCATCGCCCAGGGCGAGGGCGACGGTGGTACTGGCCGTCGGTGCCAATGTTTCGGGGCACGCCTCTTCGGCGACCGAGGCGTCGAGCACGACGCTGGACTCGCGGCCCAGCGGCGAGTCGGCATCACCCGTCAGCGCGATGATCGGCACGCCGAGCCGCTTGAGCTGATTCACGAGGCCGAACAGCTCGTCGGAGGCGCCGCTCTTCGACAGGACGATCGCGACGTCGTCCCGGCTCACGATACCGAGGTCGCCGTGCAACGAGTCCACCGGATGCAGGAACGTCGCCGGCGTGCCGGTCGAGGTGAATGTCGCGGCGATCTTGCGGGCGATCAGGCCGGACTTGCCGACCCCGGAAATGATGACGCGGCCCTTGGCGCCGGCGAGAATCTCGATGGCCCGGGCGAAGGCGACGCCGAGATTGTCCGCGAGCGCCTGGACAGCCGCTGCCTCGAGCGCAAGAACGCGCTTGCCGCGGTCGACGAGTCGCTCAGATGCCGGCGCCAGCTTACGCACGGACGGCCTCCCGGACGCGTTGCCAGACGTCCACGGCGAGTCCGACGATGCCGGCCAGCTGGTCGAGCGGAACCATGTTCGGCCCGTCGGACGGGGCGCGCGCCGGATCGGGATGCGTCTCGAGGAAGAAGCCATCGGCGCCCGCCGCCGCGGCGGCGTACAGCAGCGGCGGAATGAACGCCCGCTCGCCCCCGCTCGAGCCATCGCGGCCCTGGCCCGGTTGCTGCACCGAGTGCGTGGCGTCGAAGATCACCGGTGCGTGGCACGCGGCGCGCAGCCGTGGGAAGCTGCGCATGTCGACGACCAGATCGCCGTAGCCGAAGAACGTGCCGCGCTCGGTGACGGCCACCTCCGGCGCGCCTCCCGTGCGGACTTTCTCGACGGCGCCCCGCATCTCTTCCGGCGCCATCCACTGGCCCTTTTTGATGTTCACGGGGCGGCCTGCCTTGCCGGCGGCGACGAGCAGGTCGGTTTGGCGGCAGAGAAAGGCGGGGATCTGGAGCACGTCGGCGACGCGGGCGGCGAGCGGCACGTGGCCCGGCTCGTGCACGTCCGTGAGGATCGGGAGACCGGTGGCATTGCGAACTTTTTCCAGCGCGCGGAGCCCGGTTTCGAGCCCCGGGCCGCGCGGCGCGTTCAGGCGCGAGCGATTGGCCTTGTCATACGACGCCTTGTAGATGACGCCGATCCCGAGCTTGACCCCGAGCTCGGCCAATGCCTCGCCGATCCGGACGTTGAGATCGTCCGATTCGACGACGCACGGGCCCGCGATGAGAAACGGGCTGTTGTCGGCCCCAAAGCGCGGTGCCATGTCAGTCGGTGAGTTCCGCCAGCGCGCGCGACGGCTCGGTGCGCGGCTGTTGCTTTTGATGATTGAGAGCCGCGCCGACGAAGCCGGCAAACAGCGGATGTGGGCGCATCGGCCGCGACTTCAGCTCGGGATGGAACTGGCAGCCGATGAACCACGGATGACCGGGGGGGGGCAGCTCGATCATCTCCACCAGCGATCCATCGGGGGAGAGGCCGGAGCAGCGCATGCCGTACTCGGCGAGCACGTCGCGATAGGCGTTCGAGACCTCGTAGCGGTGCCGGTGACGCTCGCTCACTTCCGTGGCGTTGTAGGCCTGCGCCACGTGTGAGCCGGGCCGCAGCCGGCAGGGATAGGCGCCCAGCCGCATCGTGCCGCCCATCTCCTGAATGCCCTCTTGCGAGCGCATCAGGGCGATCACCGGGTTTTCGCACTCGGGCGCGAACTCGCTCGAATTCGTATCGGAGATCTTGCAGACGGTACGGGCAAACTCGATGATCGCGGTCTGCAGGCCGAGGCAGATGCCGAAGAACGGCAGCTTGTGCTCGCGCGCCCAGCGGATCGCTTCGAGCATGCCCTCGATACCCCGGACGCCGAAGCCGCCGGGGACGAGCAGCCCGTCGTAACCGGCAAGCAGCTCGCCGGCCGTCTCCTGATCGGTGAAACGGTCCGATGCGATCCAGTGGATCGACACGCCCGCTTCGTTGGCGATCCCGCCGTGGACGAGCGCTTCGTGAATGCTCTTGTAGCTGTCGGCGAGCTCGGTGTACTTGCCCACCACGGCGATCCGCACCTGGTGCGGCGGCTTGAGGATCTTGTCCACCATCGCGGCCCAGGCACGCAGATCGGGCTCTTTGGTCTCCAGATGGAGCCGCCGGCAGACTTCCCTGTCGAGTCCCTGCTCGTGGAGCTTGAGCGGGATTTCGTAAATCGACTTCACGTCGGGACTCTCGACCACGCACCCGAAATCGACGTTGCAGAACTGCGCAATCTTGCGCTTCAGCTCTTCGGAAAGGGGCCGCTCCGTGCGGCACACGAGGATGTCGGGCTGGATTCCGATCTGCATCAGCTCGCGCACGGAGTGCTGCGTCGGCTTCGTCTTGAGCTCCGCCGTCGCCGCGATGAACGGCACGAGCGTCAGATGAATGAATAGGGTGTTGTCGCGGCCGACTTCCTGACGGAACTGGCGGATCGCCTCGAGGAACGGCAGCGACTCGATGTCGCCGACCGTGCCGCCGATCTCCGTGATCACCACGTCGTGGTCGGGCGCGAGGCGGCGAATGGCGCTCTTGATCTCGTCGGTGATGTGCGGGATCACCTGCACCGTCGAGCCGAGATACTCGCCGCGGCGCTCCTTCGTGATAACGGAGAGATAGATCCGGCCGGTCGTCACGTTGTTCACCTGTGAGAGGGACCGGTCGATGAACCGCTCGTAGTGGCCGAGATCGAGATCCGTCTCGGCGCCGTCGTCGGTCACATAGACCTCGCCGTGCTGGAACGGCGACATCGTGCCGGGATCGACGTTGATGTACGGATCGAACTTTTGGATTGTGACGTTGAGCCCGCGTTCGGCGAGCAGCCGGCCGAGCGACGCGGCGGCAATGCCCTTGCCGAGCGAGCTCACTACACCGCCGGTGACAAAGATGTATTTGGTCGAGCTCACGGGCTCACCGCTTTCAGGTGTCGGGTGATTTGCGCTTCAGCCCACTTGAGATCGGCCGGCGTATCGATGCCTGGCGCTGCCGGACCGTCGAACAACGTCACGCCCATCGGAATCCCGTGGAGCAAGGGCCGCAGCTGCTCCAGCCGTTCCCACTGTTCTTCGGGAACGGGCGGCAGGCGAACCCATGCCTCCAACGC
The DNA here is from genome assembly GCA_035637435.1 of Gemmatimonadales bacterium. Lineage (GTDB taxonomy): Bacteria > Gemmatimonadota > Gemmatimonadetes > Gemmatimonadales > GWC2-71-9 > 20CM-2-65-7. The sequence goes on along the minus strand of DASPXD010000035.1, from coordinate 5,465 downwards.
TTCGCGTGTATAGCCGTACACGCCGACATGCTGATGGTAGACCACGGTGCCTTTGCCATCGCGGTCGAAGGGAATCGGCGCGCGCGAGAAGTACACCGCCCTGCCCCGTGCATCCACGACCACTTTGACGCGACTCGGATCGTTGACCAACGCCCGATCGAGGGAGCCGGCGGCGGTGCCGAGCGGATCACCGCCCTCGAGACACGCCAATGCGCCGCGGACAGCCGCGGGGGCAACGAATGGCTCGTCGCCTTGAACGTTCAGAATGAAGTGGAAATTGCTAAATGGCGCTTTGGCAATGACTTCCGCGACACGCTCGGTACCTGACGCGTGATCGGGCGACGTCATGACCGCTTCGAAGCCCGCCTCGGCGACGACGTCCGCGATCTCCCGTGCGTCGGTAGCGACCACAAGTCGATCACACACACCGAGTTCGGCGATGCGGCGGGTGACGACGACGATGAGGGGTTCGCCACCCAGTGGCAGGAGTGGCTTGCGAGGAAGCCGGCTGGAGCCCAGCCGTGCAGGAATCACGCCAAGGACGGGCACGGAGGAAGATACAAAATCCGTGCCGTCGAGTCTAGCCCGCTCCTATCCTTGAGTTACCGCCGCTGCCACACGTCCCGCTCGAAGACCGCTTCAGCCGACCCGTTGTCGTCCAGATCATAGTAGCCCGTCTCCACCGAGCGCCAGGTCATCGTCCGGCTGGCGAGACGGACAATGGCCTCGTAGGTGTAGCCTTCAACCTCGTAGACAATCGTATCGCCGCGCAGCGAGATCGTTGCCGAGACGGTGATTTCCGGTTGGCCCGGCACCGCGGCGACGAGCGTCGCGGCTCCATTGACAGCGATGGTCAGCGTCGCGGTGAGCCCACTTTCCGCCCTCACATCCCGGCTCACACTGGTGTCCGAGGCGAGGAGCATTTCCAACCGGGACAAGTCCCACGCCCCGGTCAGCTGGGCGAGCGAGGGTTGCGAGGACGGACCGGCGCTGTCCGAACACGCGACGGCTGCGAGGGCCAGGATGACGGGCGAAATGCGCGCAAACATGAGAGGCTCCGTGAGAGTGGTGGTACCTACTCTGCGGAGCCTCAGTCAAGACGTCGTCAAGCGGTCGTGGCGGACCTGACGACGTGGAGAAAGTTCTCGAGAATGCGCTTCCCATGCTCCGTCCCGATCGACTCGGGATGGAATTGAACGCCGTAGGTCGGGTGATCACGGTGCTTCATGGCCATGATCTCCGACGCCTCTCCCGTGCCTTGGCGATCCGCGCTCATGGCGGTGACGATGAGCGCCGGGGGAAGCGAACTGGGATCGACGACGAGCGAGTGATAGCGCATCGCCGTGAACGGGCTGGGGATGCCGTCGAACAGCTCGTCGTCGCTGTGCACGATCGGGCAGGTCTTGCCGTGCATCAGCCGGGGGGCCCGTACGATCTTGCCGCCGAACGCCTCGCCGATGGCTTGATGCCCCAGGCAGACGCCCAGAATCGGGACTTCACCGGCGAGAGCGCGAACCAGAGGCACGAGGATGCCGGCCTGCGCAGGCGTTTTGGGTCCCGGAGACAGCACGAGGGCGGTCGGCTTCAGGGCCTTCACCTCCGCGACGCTGAGGGCGTCGTTGCGATACACGACCGGCTCCTCCCCCAGCTCGCCGAGATATTGCACGAGGTTGTAGGTAAAGGAGTCGTAGTTGTCGAGCACAAAGAGCATGCTGAAATCTAAACCATTGGAAACCCAGCGGCATCCAAGAAAGGACTTCTCCAGGAGGACCTCATGCTGAAGCTCGCGGCGGCACTCATCGCCGGGTTAGTCGCAATGGGCGGATGGGCGGTGGTCACGGTGAAGGACCTGCCGGAGTACTTTGTCGCCGGGCGGCAGTACACGCTCGAGTTTCAGGTCCGGCAACACGGCAGGACACTGCTCAGCGATCTGCATCCCCGACTCGTTGTCAGTACTTCGGCACGCCGCCTCGGCGGCCTGGTCGGCGGCAAGGACGAGACGACCATTCCCGCGGTCGCCAAGTCCGCTGCAGGGACGTATGCCGTGACCTTTACGGCGCCCCCCACGGAGCGAGTGTTTCTCACGATTCAAAGCGGGTTCGGCAACAATGAGCTGCGGCTGTATCCACAGCCGGTGATCACGGCCGGCACATCCCGCGCTGCCATGGCGCCGGGCGAGCGCGGCCAAGTCCTATTCGTCGCCAAGGGATGCACGACTTGCCACGCCAACGCCGATCTGACGAATGGGCCGTCCAATGAGCTCGTCACTGTAGGCCCGGAGCTGGGCGGGCGTCATCTGGCCCGCGAATACGTGATTCAGAAAATGAAGAACCCGGCGTCGCAAATCATGCCGGATCTCGGTTTGACGGATGCTGAAGCAGCGGCGATCGCCGCGTTCCTGAGTGGCGAGCGGGCCGCTACCACCGGCCGTTAAGTCCGGCGCACGCGTTCAGGCGCGCGGGTGGTAGCTCTTATGTACGGTACGCAGGTAATCTCGATCGACATGGGTGTAGAGCTGCGTGGTCGCGAGATCGGCGTGTCCGAGCATTTCCTGCACGGCACGCAGGTCCGCGCCGCCCTCGAGCAGGTGCGTGGCGAATGTGTGCCGCAGCGTATGCGGCGTGACTCGCTTCGCCAAGCCTGCCCGCCGCGCGGTCGCCTTGATGACACCCCAGGCGCCGACGCGCGATAACGGCGTACCGCGCGCATTCAGGAACAGAATGCCTCGGGCTTTGCCGCGATCCAGCGTGGGCCGGATCTCCCTCGCGTACAGCGCCACGGCGCCGAGGGCGCGGCGCCCGACCGGAACGAGCCGTTCCTTGGCGCCTTTTCCGAAGACGCGCGCCACGCCGTCCTCGAACAGGATGTCCTGGAGCTTGAGCGCAACCAGCTCGGAGACGCGCGCGCCCGTGGCGTAGGCGAACTCGAGCAGGGCGCGATCGCGGATTGCCAGCGGCTCGTCGGTGTTCGGCGCCGCCAGCAGCTTCTCGATTTCGGCCACCGTCAAAACCTCCGGGAGCGTGCGCCACCGCTTGGGTGACTCGATCCGTTCGCTGGGATCGCGCGTCGCGAGTCCCTCCCCTACCAGGAACTTGAAGTAGGTGCGGATCGCGGAGATCTGGCGGCGGATCGTGGTGGGCGCGAGGCCGAGATCCTTGAGGAAGTAAATGAACTCCCGCAGCTGCGGCGCGGAGAGCTGTTCGGGTGCCTTTGCCCCCCGGCTGGAGGCGTACTCCGCCAGACGGGTGATGTCGCGCAGATAGCTCGCGACGGTATGACCGCTGTTCCCCGCCTCGAGCGCGAGGTAGTCGTGAAAGCGCTCCAACTGGAACGCCCGAGCTACTGGGGAGGACGAGAGCGGCGGCGACGCACGATCCATAGCACGATGACCAGAACGAGGGCGCCCGCCGCGATGGCGAGCACGGTGTTGACGCGTCGTACTGCTTGAATCACGACCTCGAGGTCGGTCCCCAAACGGCTGACGAGGTAGGTCAGTACCCCATAGTACACGGCCGACGCCAGCGCCAACGGAATCAGCGCGCGCCATGGTGACACGCGCGCGATGCCCGCGAACGGCATGACCATGCCGCGCCAAACCGGGAGCAGCCGCGAGATGAAGATGCCGTACGCGCCGTGCCGGCGATACTGCGCCTCGATGTGCGCGACGGTGCTCGGGGTGAAGATGCGGCGGCCCAGGAAGCCGCGAGTCACCACGGCGCCATGGCGGCGTGCCAGGGCGTAGACGCCGGCTCCCGATGCCACATTCGCCGCCCAAGTGAGCGCAAACACGAGCCATGCATTCATCACCCCGCGGCCGGCCAGGAACGCCCCCAGTGACACGGCGACGTCGGCTGGAACGGGCGGGAAGATGTTTTCGACGGCGGCCAGCGTGGCGATGAAGGCGTAGAGCGGCCCGGTGGGGAGCTGCTCGAGAAACGCGATGAAGTCCGTCAGGAGACTCTGCTCGGCTCTACGAGTGTCGCCACTGCAAGGACGGCAATTCCTTCACCGCGACCGATCCAGCCCATGCCTTCATTCGTCTTTGCTTTCACGGAGACGTGCGCCGGCCCCGTCAGCAGGGCTGCGGCGAGCTTCTCTTCCATGGCATCGAGGTGGGGCGCGAGCTTGGGCTGCTCGACGATCACGGTGACGTCGGCGTGGACGAATTGAAACCCGGCTTCCACGACCTTGAGAAATGCCTTGTTCAGCAGATCAATCGAGCTGGCGTTTTTCCACTGCGGATCGTCGTCCGGAAACATGCGGCCGATGTCGCCGAGGTTTGCGGCGCCGAGGATGGCATCGGTGACCGCGTGCGCGACCGCGTCGGCATCGGAGTGGCCAGCCAAGCCTTTGGTGTGGGGAATCTCGACGCCACCCAAAATGAGCTTGCGGCCCGCCGCGAACGTATGGGAGTCGTAGCCGATGCCGACCCGCATTAAGAGTACAGTCTCATGTGATGGAATAAAATAACTGGTCCTTCGCTCCGCGCGCGTGCCGCGCGCCGCAGGCGCGAAGGATCTGCTTTTGTGCTAGTCTCACCCCATGACTACGACCACTCTTTACGTCCCCGCCCTGCTCCTCGTGCCCGCCCTCGTCACGGCCCAGCGTCCGACGCTCTCCGCCGCGGTAAAGCAATACGTCGCGGTTGACACGCCGGTGGTGGCCCTCACGCACGTGCGCGTCATCGATGGCACCGGCGCCGCGCCCAGGGAAGACCAGACGCTGATCATCCGTGACGGCAACATCGCCCTGCTCGGCGCCGCCCGCTCGACCAAAGTGCCGGAGGGCGCGCACGTGATGGACCTCACGGGGAAATCGGTGATCCCGGGCCTCGTGATGATGCACGAGCACCTCTACTACCCGACCGGCCCGGGCGTCTACGGCGCCGATTATGTGAGCTTCTCGCGGCTGTACCTCGCGGGCGGCGTCACGTCGATGCGGACCGGCGGCAACGTCGGGGGCTACGCCGACTTGAACCTCGCGGCGGCGATCAAAGCCGGGAATCAGGTAGGACCCTGGATCGACGCCACCGCGCCTTACGTGAACGGCCCTTCCCTGTTCACCCAGATGTACGCGTTGAAGGACTCGGCCGACGCGCGCCGCCTCGTGGCATTCTGGGCCGATGCGGGCGCGACGTCGTTCAAAGCGTACATGAACATCACGCGCGCCGAGCTCGCCGCGGCGGTGGACGAAGCGCACCGGCGCGGACTCAAGATCACGGGCCATCTCTGTTCGGTCACCTACCGGGAAGCCGCCGATCTCGGCATCGACGACCTGGAGCACGGCTTTTTCGTCGCCACCGACTTCATTCAGGGGAAGCAGCCGGACGTGTGTCCGGCACCAACCGGTGGGATGCCCGCGCTCGTTGGTTTCGATGCCAAATCGCCGGAGTTCACTTCCCTCGTGCAGCACCTGATCTCCCATCACGTGGCGGTCACGTCGACGCTGACGGTGTTCGAGACGGT
>DASPXD010000034.1:0-5672 GCA_035637435.1 Gemmatimonadales bacterium | reverse complement strand
CACGCACGAGCGGCTCGAGGCGGGGCGGGGAAGCGCGTTCGATACCGAGCGTGCGCAGGCGCAGCTCAGCTCCACGCTGGCCTCGATCCCCACGAGGGAAGCGCAAGTTGCAGCCGCTCAGTATCGGATCGGCGTGTTGGTAGGCCGCGCGCCAGCCGCCGTCGCGGCTGAATTGGACCACCCGGTCCCGCTCCCGGCGCTTCCCGACGTCGCATCGGTCGGCAATCCGGAAGCGGTCGTGCGTAGCCGGCCGGACGTCGCCGCCGCTGAGCGCCAAGCCGCGGCGCAGGGAGCGCTCGTTGGCGCGGCGAAAGCGAGTTACCTGCCAAGGATCTCGATCGGCGGCAGCGCCGGTTACGTCGCGCCGGCGCTCCGCACGGTCGGCGCTCAGGGCACGCTCCGCTACGCCGTCGGACCGGTGATCAGCTGGCCGCTGCTCAGCCTGGGACGCGTGAAGGCGGACGTAGATGCGGCGCAGGCGGGCGAGGACGAAGCCCGCTCGCGGTACCGGGCCGTAGTCCTGAGGGCGATGCAAGACCTGGAAGTCAGCATCAGTCAATACCGCGCGGCGCGTCTGCGGGTGGAGCGGCTGGAAGAAGCGAGCGCGGCGAGCGAGCACGCCGCGAAGCTGGCGCTGCTGCGCTACACCGAGGGAGCGACGGACCTGCTGCAGGTCCTCGACGCGCAGCGCACCCAGCTCGAGGCGCAGGACCGCCTGGCGCAGGCGCGCATCGATGCCGGCACGGCATACGCGGCGTTGTTCAGGGCGACTGGGGGCCGCTAGGCGAGTAGATCGCGTCCACCTCGCGGCCCAGCTCGGCAATCTCGCGTTGGATTTCGTTCCGCTCGGCCGTGAATCGCAGGAACGCGCGCCTGCGAAACAGCAGGATGAAGAAGGCGCGCGTCGCTCCCAGCACGCGATCGAAGCGCTCGGCGACGTGTAGCGCCACATAGCCGGTGAGCGGGAGCAGCGGCGCGATGAGCGCCACTGCCCACGCTCCGCGCCAGAGCCAGACGACCGCCACCACCGCCATCCAGGTCAGCGGAAACAGCAGGGTCGCCGCGAGGACTTTGACGGTTGCGAGCGCGTCCTCTTCACCCTTGGTCACGCCCGTAGCCACCCAGCCGACCACCCGGTAGGCGGGATAATTGATCAGCCCACCCAGGAGCGTGGCCGGCAAGCCGAGCGTCAGGAACACGACGCTCTTTAGGGCGTAGCTCGCAACGCGCCGCCAACCGTAGCGGCGCGGCGCGAGGTGCCGCGCATCGAGCCCGGCGGCGTCGAGCGCGGCTTCGTAGCGCTCCAGCCGGCCCTGCAGGCGAGCCGCGCGTTCCGGCCAATAGCGACGCGCGACGTCATAGGCCACGAGAAATCGTCGACGCAGCGCGAATTCGTGGGCGAGCGACGGTAGCCGTTCTGCCGTGTCATCCACCGCGGTGAAGACGTGTTGCGCGCGAGCGACGAGCGTATGGACGTTTACTTCCTCCGCTTCGAGTGTGAGCGCCCGTAGCGCCTCCTCGAGACGAGCGGTCAGCTCGCGCACCGGTTCGGCGGGCGGCCCCGCACCTGCTGCTAGCGGGATTCGCTCGACCGGAAACGGATTTCCGAAATGCAGCAGGGCGACACTGCGGAATGTCTGCTTGGCGCGATAATAGAGTCCGACGGGCACAATCTGGATGACCAGACCGGGAGGCAGGGCCGCGGCGGCGCCGAGTGCGATGCGCGCGGTGCCGGTCTTGAGCGGCCGCAGCTTGGGATCGCTGTGTGAGCCGCCCTCTGGGAAGACTGCGATGGTGCCGCCACGGAGCAACACGGCGCGCGCCGTTTCGAACGTTTCCGCATTCTTGCTGAGATCGGACTCCGGGTCCTGGCGGCGCTGCACGGGGATCGCCTCGAAGGCACGGCAAATCGCGCCGATAATCGGCATCCGAAACAACGGAGCCTTCGCGAGAAACGAGACACGCCGTGGCGCGAGGCACAAGAGGAACGCCGGGTCGATGAGTCCGTTCGGATGATTGAGCACGAAGATCACGGGGCCGGTCTGGGGCACGCGCTCCGCTCCGGTGACCTCGATCCGCCGGAAGAAGATCCGCAGCACTCTGCGGAGCAGCGGAAGGAGCAGCGCTCTCACGCGACCGCCTTGTGCGCGCGCGACAGGCTCCAGGCCGCGTACGTCCAGATCAGTCCGCCGATCAGCACGGCTGCCGGGATGATGAGCACCGCCTCGCTAAGCGAGCGCGCATCGGAGATCATGCCCACGACTGAGGGGGACGGCACGTCGCCCAGGATGTGGATCGTGAAGATGCACAACGCCATGGCGGTGGCACGCATGGCCGGCGAGACCTCGTTGACGATCGCGGAGTTGATCGGCCCGGTCGAGGCAAAGAGGCACAGCTCCGCGACTACGATGGCCGGCCAATACGCCTGAGCCTGAGGCGCGGCGAGCGCAACCAACGTCAGCGGCGCGGCGAGCAGCGTGCTGACGCCCGAGAGCCAGAGGTAGGCGTGCCGCGACGACCGCAGCAGCCGATCGCCGATCCAGCCGCCGGCGTATGTGCCGACAAAGCCGGTGACGACCACGATCGCGCCGAACTGTACCGTGGCGTGCGCCTTGGGGATGCCGCGCACGCGCTCGAGGAACGTCGGCGTCCAGAATGCCAGCGCGCCGATCGCAAATGTGTACGCGGCATAGCCCAGCACCGTCAGCAGGTAGGGCCGATTGTGGAGCAACGCCTGATAGGAGCGTCCCGTATGTCCAGGCGGCGACTCCTCGGCGGTGTCCTGGTTGCCGCGCGGCGGATCGTAGAGACGCAACGCGAACGCGGCGAGTATGAGCCCCGGCACGCCCGCCACGAAGAACGCCTGCCGCCATCCGAAATAGCGGTCGACCAGCCCGCCCACGATGTAGCCGAGGGCGGACCCGATCGGGACTGCGGCAAAGAAGATCGAAAACGCCCGGCCCCGTTGCTGTCGCGGGAAGTAATCGGCGAGCAGCGCGGGTGAAATGGTCCCGTAGGCGGCTTCGCCGACGCCGACCGCGGCGCGCGCGGCGAACAGCCCGACATAGTTTCGGGCCAAGCCTGCGAGCGCCGTTGCGACGCTCCAGAGTGCCACGCCGATCGCGAGCAGGCGGTTGCGCGAGCGCGTATCGCCCAGCGTGCCGAACAGCGGCGCCGCGAGCAGGTACACGAAGAGAAAGCCGGTCATCAAAAACCCGAGCTGGGTATCGGAGAGGTGCAGCTCGGAGCGCTTCATGCTCTCGGCGAGCGCGGCGACGATCCAGCGGTCGAGGTAGTTGAACAGATTGATGAGCGTGAGGACGAGGAGCCCGGCACGAGCCGCGCGGATGGCGACGGGCGACGGAGCGGCGGTCATCGAGCCTGCTCCTCAGACTTGCGTCCGGGCGCGGGGCCGCGTTGCTTGGATAATAGAGGAGGGGAGGTTATTTTCCGGGCCCTCACGGGGCTGTAGCTCAGCTGGGAGAGCGCCTGGATCGCACCCAGGAGGTCAGGGGTTCGAGCCCCCTCAGCTCCATCAGTGCCCCTTGGTGTAACTGGCAACACGCCTGACTCTGGATCAGGAGAGTCCTGGTTCGATCCCAGGAGGGGCAACTCGAAGCGCGATGCGCGAATAAAGCGTGTCGCGCTTCATGTGTTTTTGGGGCTTACAAGCGTTTTACAAGCATTCACGCCGCTGCCCCTCCAGTGATGTAAGGATCACAACCAGCATCTCCACCGGGTCGCCATCGAGTTTCTCACTCGTTTCACTCAAGGCTTTCCGCTCGGCGCTGCTAATCGAGACTGCACCTGCGTGAGAAGGTCCTCCTCGAGCCTCCCGGTCGACTTACACCTCATCTGCCCAATGAAGCCACCAGAACTGACGTCGATCTTCTTTGCCGAGAACTTGATTCGCACCAAGGTCTCGCTTGCAGACCGTTCCTTTAGAGAGACTTCCAGCTTCGTCTTCGGTGCGAACCAGAATCCCGAGGGGCGGCCCCTTCCGACGTGAAGTTGGCATTGCACGTATGTCGAGTCGGTCGGGGCTGGTTCGCTCAGAATCTCGCCCTTGGCACTGTCCTCCTTGGTGATGGCGATTTGGAGTACTGAAAGCGCTCCGTGGACCGCGTTCCAAACCACCTGCTTCGTCGCGCTGTATGATCGCTCCTGGCCTCTTAACGAAGGAGGAGTCCCGAAAAGCAATCCTAGGGCTGCAACTGCGATTGTTTGTCTTTGCATGTTGGCCTCATGGTCTTTCGATCAAGCCTGGCGTGCTCTAGTCCGGTCTCGCAGCTTCACCGGCGTGCTCATCACCTCGAGCATCCCGTCTGTCGTCGCCAACTGGTAGCAACTGTGCAGCGTCTGCGCGTCGCGCCACCCGCCGGCTGCCATCACATCCACGAGCGACATGTTCTTCCGCTCGGTGGCCCACTTTCTCCTGAACGGATGGAAGCGACCGCCCTTCAGATGCGGTAGACCTGCATGCCGCTCGACGCGGTCGTACAGCTCGCCGAAGATCTCTCGCGGCCAGTGCTCGTCCTTGTCGGCGCACGGGAACAGCCACCCGTCACCAACAGCGGCGAACTTGACTTTGAAGCCTCGCAGCTCCTCGGCCAACGCCTCAGGGATGGGAACCACTCGATCTCGGCCCCGCTTGTCGAACTCCGCCCTGAACTTGATTTCGGGCGGGTCGAAGCTGATGTCCGACCAACGGAGACCGCTGATCGCCCCGATGCGCGCCCCGGTCGCTTCCGCCAGCACGAGCGCCATTTCCCAGCGCTTCCAACGTTCGCGCCCGCGCTTCTGCGGCGCCGTCGCCGCCATTTGTTGGACGGCCGTCCTGAGTTTCAGGAACCGGTCGTACGTCGCGACCGGCCGGCGCGGGTCCTCTTCCTTCGGCAACTTCACACCACGCAGCGGGTTGCTCTCGAGCAGCCACGAGCCATCCGGCAACCGCTCGCTCATGGCCCAGTAGATCATCTGGCGCAGCTGCTTGATCTCGCCTTGGATCGTCCGTGCTCGCACCGGCGTGGTCTCGCGACCATCCGGCCATCCATGACCACAGCGCCGCATCGCGACGTACCGCTCCGCGTCGTTCTTGGTCAGGTGCTCTACCCGCTTCGTGGCACCGAGGCCGGCAATCAGTAGCCGGACATCGGTCTGCTTCTGCTTCCGCGTCCGTTCGAGGTTGCCGCGGTAATTCGACGCCTCCTGCTGGTAACGGTCCCACAGTTTTTCAAGCGTCAGCGGCTCGGCCAGGTTGATCTTCTTGCCCTTCTCGATCTCGCGAATGAATTCAATCGCGAACCGGCGCGCTTCTTTGCGGTCGGTGGTACCGAGCGACGCATAGGATACTCGTCGCCCTACCCGAAACACCCGTTGAAACGTGCCGCCTAGCTTGTGCTGCTGGACTCGAACTTTCAGCCCCCTAACGCCGAGCGAGAGGGACCAGCGGCCGCTCTTGCTCTTGTGCCAGGGGCGTTCCGGAATTGGGAGTCGCCGTTCAGCCATTTGAACCTCCTGATGAGGTCCGGGTGGCGACCCGCCGAGCATCGGCGATGGGATCGTACGCCCCTAACGCCCGGGCGTCAACGACGGAAGACTTCTTGGGCAGATCACCGGCGCGAAAGAACAGACGCCTCCCGTCTCGGCGAGCTGGGAGCTTGCCAAGACGA
>DASPXD010000033.1:0-4838 GCA_035637435.1 Gemmatimonadales bacterium | reverse complement strand
CTTCACCAACCTCCACCGTCCTTGACCGTCCTTCACAACCTTGCCTCTCCAGAGCCACCGGTCGGATTTGAACCGACGACCGCTCGATTACGAATCGAGAGCTCTACCACTGAGCTACGGTGGCGGCCCTCTAACTTAGCGGCGCGCTGTTCGATACGGTACTCCACAAGCGCCACTCAGTGACTGGCGAACAACAGCTCCCGTAACCGCGCCGCGGCCGGACTCAGCGGCGCTCCCTGGCGCCGAATCACGAGCAAATCCCGCACCCACTGACGGCCCTGAAGTCGGATCGAGACCACCCGCGGGTCGCGCGTCCGCACGGCGTGCCGCGAGACGACGGACACGCCCAGCCCGGCGGCCACGGCTTCCCGCACCGCCTCGGTGCTCCCGAGCTCCATCACCGGCCGCAACGTCACGCCCAGATCGGCGAGGGACTGCTCGGCCACGGCGCGCGTGCTCGACCCTTCTTCTCTCGCGATGTACGGCTGGCCCGCGAGCGCGGAGCCTACGAGCGTGCGCCGGCGCGCGAGCGGATGTCGGCGCGCGACGATCGCCACGAGCTCGTCTTTCACCCAGGGCTCGGCGGCGAGTCCGGGACTCACCGGCGCGGCGCCGATCACGCCGAGTTCCACCGAACCCGCGGCGACCCACTGCTCGACTTCGCGCGTGTCTCCAATGCGCAGTGTGAGCGCGATTTGCGGGTGAGCTGAATGAAATCGCCCGAGCACTGCCGGTAACAGATACGTCCCCGGCGTCGTGCTCGCGCCCACGGCGACCGTGCCCGCCCGCAGACCACGCAGTTCGACAGTTGCCTGCTCGGCGCTCTTCACGAGACCAAGCGCCTGGCGGATGAACGGCTCGACGAACCGCGCCGCCGATGTCGGCCGCACCCCGCGGCCCGCGCGCTCGAACAATGGCACGCCGAAGAACGCCTCGAGCCCGCGCAGGTGCTCCGACACCGCGGGTTGGCTGAGGCGGCGAGCCTGCGCGGCGCGGCCGACCCCGCCCGCGTCCAGCACGGCGAGGAACAGCTCGAGACGATGCAGCGTGAGGCCAGGTTTTGGCATAGGGTTTAACCGATGTGATGTATTAAAACGTCGTATTTGTCCAATGTCGAGTGAGGAGCGAGGATGCGGTACCCAATCACCTGGAGACCATGATGTCGTTCCGTTCCACCATCGCGCTTGCGGTTCTGGCCGTTCCAGTCGCCCTCGCGGGCCAGACCCGAACCGCGCCAGCCCCAACGTCCCAAGTCATCGTCGCGAACGCGGCCACACTGGCGTGGGCCCCTGGACCACCGTCGCTGCCACCCGGCGCCGAGTTTGTGCTCCTCGAGGGAAATCCCGCCGAGGCGGTGCCGTTGACGTTCCGGCTCAGGTTTCCCGCCAACTATCGCATCCCGCCGCACTGGCATTCGGTCATCGAGCACGTCACGGTGCTCGCCGGTACGCTGAATGTCGGGATGGGCGAAGTCGCCATGTACAGCGGCGGCACCGCACTGAACGCGGGCAGCTTCGCCGCGATGCCCGCGAAGATGGTGCACTCCGCGTGGGCCGGCCCCGAGGGCGTGACGTTCCAACTGCACAGCGTCGGTCCGTGGAGCATCACGTACGTGAATGCGGCCGACGATCCGCGCAACAAAAGGCCAGCGGGCAACGAGTGAGCCGATAAGAATGGATCGCAGATCTCACTGGGAGAACATCTACCGCACCAAGCTCCCGACGCAGGTCAGCTGGTATCAGGTCCACGCGAAGCGCTCGCTGGACCTGATTCGCCGCGTGAGCCCGCCAGCTGACGGAGCGATCATCGATGTGGGCGGCGGTGCATCAACTCTGATCGATGACCTGCTGGATGCGGGTTATCACGATCTCACGGTCCTCGATCTCTCGGCCGCCGCACTCGCCGTAGCCCGTCGTCGTCTCGGCACGCGGGCTGATACCGTCCGATGGGTCGAGGCCGATATTCTGAGCGCGTCACTTCCGAAGACCGGCTACTCCGTTTGGCATGACCGCGCTGCGTTCCACTTTCTCACTGCGCCGGCTGATCGAGCCCGCTATGTCGCGCAGGTGCGGCAGGCTGTTCGCGTCGGCGGGTTCGTCCTCGTAGCAACTTTCGCGGACGACGGTCCAACACGTTGCAGCGGGCTTGAGGTCGCTCGGTATTCCCCGGAGGCGTTGCATGCCGAATTCGGCGCCCCCTTCCAGTTGATGACCAGTGAACGTGAAGAGCACGTCACCCCTTCGGGAGTCTGTCAAGCGTTTATCTACTGCTTATCTCGCATAGACAATCCGGTAAAATCACCGGTAGAAGGGCCGGGAGACTTGAAAAAACAGGAGAAATCCTGGTGAAAACCGCTCAGGAAACCATTGGGAGACCTCATGCGAAACACGAGAGGACGCGCGTCGTCGTGCAGCAAGTTGCTTAAGCGGATCGTTGGCGTCGTCCCAGGAGCTGGGCGTTCACAGCTACGATCACAGTCGAGACCGACATGAATACCGCGCCAAGGGCAGGCGAGAGCAAAATGCCTGTAGCTCGATAGAGCACGCCGGCCGCTAGAGGGACGGCCACGGCATTGTATCCCGTGGCCCACCACAGATTCTGGACGATCTTGCGGTATGTCGCGCGCGCTAAGCCGACAATGGCCGGTACATCACGCGGATCGGACCGAACGAGGACGATATCCGCGGATTCGATAGCGACGTCGGTGCCCGCGCCGATCGCGATGCCTACATCAGCTTCGACTAGCGCCGGCGCGTCGTTCACGCCGTCACCCACCATCGCGACCGTGAGGCCACGCGCTTTGACCTCCCGGATTTTCGCCGCCTTCTGATCGGGCAGCACTTCCGCGAAGTAGTCGTCGAGTCCCAGCTCCTGCGCGACCCACCGCGCCACCGGCTGAGAATCGCCGGTGAGCATCATCGCCCGGATGCCCATCTGCTTCAGCTGCTGCAGCGCCTCGCGCGACTCGGGGCGGATGATATCGGCGAGCGCAATGGCTCCGACGACTTTTGAGTCCAACACTACGTACACGACCGTCTTCCCCTGCTCCGCAACGCGCCCCACGCGGGCGTCACTCACGGCCTGGCTGCGCTCCTTCAGGAAGCCCGGGCTGACGACGTTCACCTCGACTCCTTCCACTATTCCCCGTGCACCCTTTCCCGGAATTGCGCTGACCTCGGAGGCAGCTGGGTAGCTGATGCCCCGTTCCGTTGCGGCGCGGACGATGCCCGCCGCGATCGGGTGTTCGGAGCGGCTCTCGAGTGCGGCGGCAAGTCGCAGGATGTCCGCCTCGCTGCGACCGTCCAGGGAGATCACGTCCGTAACGCCGAATCGTCCCTCGGTGAGCGTGCCCGTCTTGTCGAATACGACGGCGTCGAGCGCACGTGCACGCTCGAAGGCCGCCCGATCGCGGATGAGCAGTCCGTTCCGCGCCGAGATCGCAGTCGAAACGGCCACGACCAGAGGGACCGCGAGGCCGAGGGCGTGAGGACAGGTGATCACCATGACCGTCACCATCCGCTCGAGCGCGAAATCCAACGTACGTCCACCGATGAGCCATGCAACCAGCGTCGTCGCACCAGCTGCAATCGCGATCACTGTGAGCCAGAGCGCCGCGCGATTGGCGAGGTCCTGTGTGCGCGACCGCGTCTCCTGGGCGCGGCGCACCAACTCGATAACCTGCGCGAGATACGTCTCGGCTCCCGTTCGAGTGATGCGCAGCGTGATCGCCGCTTCCCCGTTTACCGCTCCGCCCAGCACCGCATCGTCGGGACCCTTCTCCACCGGCTGCGATTCGCCCGTCAGCAATGCCTGATTGACGGTCGTCCGGCCCTCGGTGATCGCGCCGTCCGCGGGAATCCTTTCGCCCGGTTTAACCAGCACCAGGTCATCCTGCCGAAGCTCCGTGACTGGGACGTCCTCAGTGGATCCTTCGGGGCGCAGCCGGTGCGCCTCGGCTGGAAGCAATCGAACCAGCTCCTCGAGTGCCCGCGAAGCGCCTAGCACAGAACGCATCTCGATCCAGTGGCCCAGCAGCATGATGTCGATGAGCGTCGCGGTTTCCCAGAAGAACACGTTTCCGGGAAGGCCGAGCACCACCGCTGCGCTGTAGGCGTAGGCGACCGTGATCGAGAGGCCGACCAGCGTCATCATCCCCGGGAGTCGTTTCCGCCACTCGGTGATGAGCCCGGTCAGGAACGGCCAGCCGCCGTAGAAGTAGACTGCCGAAGCGAACGCAAACCCGACGTGGCGGTCGCCAGGAAACGCGAGGACGCGCCCCACGCCGAGGAAATCCTGAATCATCTCGGACGTCGCGAGTACGGGAAGAGTCAGCGCGAGGGAGATCCAGAACCGCCGCCGGAAGTCGGCGACCATGTCGCCGTGATCGTGGCCCCCGTGCGGCGCCGGCACCGCGCCGTGATGCATATGGTCGTGCATGTCGTGAGGAGTCATTGACGCGACGGGCACCTGACGGAGCCGTATGAACAGAACACGCAGCAGTCGCCGAAGCGTGGCCGCAGTGTTTTTTCGCAACCACGACAATCGTAGAAATGGACGCAGGCATTCACGGGCATCTCCTCAACCTGGTGATGCCCGCAGTGTGGGCAGGTGATGGTGGACTCGAGGATCATGTCGTGGTGCTCCGTCTGCGCCACAGGTCGTACAGCACCGGAATCACCAGCAGCGTGAGCACCGTTGATGTCACCATCCCGCCCACCATCGGCGCTGCGATCCGCTTCATCACGCTGGCGCCCGGTCCGTGACTCCACAGCACCGGCACCAGGCCAAGCATGATGGCAAGTACCGTCATGAGCTTGGGCCGAACGCGGTTGACGGCT
>DASPXD010000032.1:0-22844 GCA_035637435.1 Gemmatimonadales bacterium | reverse complement strand
GCAGGCGCTGGCGCGCACGCGGCGGGACTCTGACTATCGGTTCGGTGTCCTGTTCGTCGACTGCGACCACTTCAAGGCGGTGAACGACCGCCTCGGGCACGCCGCCGGCGACCGCCTCCTGGTGGAAATCGCCAGGCGGCTGCAGTCGAGCGTGCGACCCGGCGACGTGGTCGCACGGCTCGGCGGTGACGAGTTCACACTGCTGCTCGAAGAGGTGGCGGGCCTTCCCCAAGTCGAGCATGTGGCGCGGCGTGTTCTCGACAGCCTGGCCGCACCCTTCGTGTTGGAAGGGCGCGAGGTGCGTGCCAGCGCCAGCATCGGCGTCGTGCTGAGCGAGCCCCACTATGAGCAGGCCCAGGACATGCTGCGGGACGCGGACCTCGCCATGTACCGCGCCAAGGAGCGGGGGCGCGCGTGCTTCCAGGTCTTCGATGTCGAGATGCGAAACTGGGCCCACGCTCGTTCAGGAATGGAGGCGGATTTGCGGGAGGCACTCGGGCGCAAAGAGTTCCGGCTCGTGTTCCAGCCTATCGTGGAGATTGAGACCGGCCGGGTGTACGCGTTCGAGGCCTTGCTCCGCTGGCACCACGGCAGGCGGCGGGTTCTCTTGCCGCACGAATTCCTGCCGCTGGCCGAGCAGACCGGCCTCATCGTGTCGATCGGTACCTGGGTCCTGCGCGAGGCGTGTCGCTACGCGCGCACGTGGCAGAACGCAGTCCCGCGCGCGGGCCCGGTGCGGATCAGCGTGAACGTGTCGGCGAAGCAACTCGCGGATCCGCGCCTCGTAGACGACTTGCGAGCGGCCCTCCAGGATGCCGGACTCACGCCCGCGGCGCTGAGTCTCGAGGTTGCCGAGAGCGTGCTCATGGAGAGCCTCGACTCGTCCATCGCCCTTCTGAATCGGCTGCGGGAGGTGGGCATCCAGCTACACATGGACGATTTCGGCTCTGGCTACTCGTCCCTGAGCTATCTGCCGCGCTTCCCCCTGCAGGGCATCAAGGTCGACCGGACCTTGGTGCACCGCATGGGTGCGCGCCGCACTGATCTGGAGATCGTGCGCTCGATCGTTGATCTGGCGGAGCACCTCGGCCTCATTGTGATCGCGGAGGGAGTCGAGACCGCGGCGCAGCGCGAGCGCCTCATCGCCTTCGGATGCGAGCTCGGGCAGGGGTTCTTGTTCGCGAAAGCGCTCGAGCCCGAAGCGGCCCGGGCACTGCTCGCCGAGCAGCAGCAGCCAGGCCCTAAGGCCGCGTGAGGAAGGGCTAACCTTGCAGCGCCGGCGCGCCGGCGAGAAACTTGTCGATCGCCTCATTGCCGACGGTGGGCCGGATGTGCTCGAGCACGATCCGGCCCAAGCGCGGCACGTCTTCCTTGCGAAAGCCTGCGGCGGACAGGCCCGCCATCAGGGCGGCGGGCCCCGCGACGCCGATCATTTCGCCGGTGCGCGCACCGCTCATCAGCGCGCGCCCCATGTAGCTCTCATGGTTGGGCACGGCGACGCGCACCTTCTCGAACGTCGCCTTGTCGACCGCCATCCGCATCGCCATCAGAATGGCGCCGATGCCCTTCTCGGCCTGGCCCGGCTCGACTTCGAGGTTGGCGACGATCTGCTCGACCAGATCCATGCGGCTAGAATAACATCACAAAGCGAGGACATGCAAAAGCTAGACGCCGAGACGCCGAGCGGTCTCGGCGTCTCGACGTCTCGATGCTATTGCCCGACCGTGAAGTCAACTCGTTTCAGAACGTTCCCCGCCGCATCGCGAATCTCGACGTGCCACGCCCCCTTGGCGTCCGCGGGAACCGTCTTGCGGCTCCACGTGCGCCACGGCGAGCCGCCGATTGCGAGCGGCACGGTTCCGACTTCATCACCCCCATGGAACCACACGGCGCTCACCGTCTGTCCGCTGGCGCCGCTCACGCGCATCCACAGCACGACCGTTCCCACGCTGTCGGGGAACGCCGTTCCCGTATCCTGCGGCACCCGGTCTACGACCGACCGCGCGAGCACCGCTTCGACGCTTACGTTTGCAGCCGGAGCCGCCGCCGCCGCCGCCGGCGCCGGCGCCGGCGCCGGCGCCGGCGCGGCAGCTTTCGTGGTATCCTGCGCTGCGACCTGACCAACAAAGCCGACTAGTAGCAACAGCGTCAGCATCGCTTTCATGAGGGCACTCCCTGGTTGAGTGTTGCACGCTCGGCCGCGCGTCGCCGGCTGCGCCGCTCCAGCGAGGCGCCCACGACGGCGGCGATCAGACAACCCACCAACGTTCCTGCCATCTGAAATCCCAGCTGATACTCGAGCTGAATCCAGTGACACTTGGGGGCGAATATCGGACCGACGAGCCGCCCGCACTTGTCCTGGGAAAAGGCGAATCCCCAACTGGCCCCCAGACCAAAGACCAACGGCAGGAGGGCCACGAAGAAATGGCGCAGCAGAGTCATCGGCCACGCTCGATGTGCCAGCGGTCCATAACACGATCTCCTTCGAGTACCACATACTCGTCGAAATGTGCCTCGGTGAGGCAAGAATGATTGGGAATGATCTCAACCTGGCCGCCAACCCTGAACTTTCCATCGATCGCCGCGGGCGCGGCGGCGCGGATCACGCCGTGTTCCTGCGACACTGACGCCACGGCGAGCTCCGGATGCCCTTTGACCTCTCCGAACGCCGGCGCGAGGCCAAGGTGCGTCGGCCCGAGATCCTTCGAGAGCGACAGCGCCCCCGCGTCGACCACGAAGTGGGTCGCGCCCGGTTGGTGGGATACGACAGTCGCGAGCACCGAAACGGCCACGTCGCTCGGCTCACAGCACCCGATCAGCACCATGGTTCGGTCATAGAAGATGTAATTCCCCGGGCGCGCTTCTGTGACGCCCGTCAAGTCTTTTACGGCCGCCATCGCGGGCGTCGACCCTACGCTTACCCCGCGTACGGGCAGCCCGTCTTTGCGCAGCAATTCAGCGAACCAGACCATGACCTGCCGTTCCTGCTCCGCGATCTGGGCCGCCTCAGCCTTGTCACGCGTGCGATAGGCGTGACCCGAATGACTGAGAATCCCGTCGAACGTGAGGCCCCGTTCAGCGCCCAACTCGCGTGCGACCTCGAGTCCATAACGCGACGCGGGATCGACGCCCGCCCGGTGGTATCCACAGTCGACCTTCAACCAGACGTGGAGGCCCCCCCCGTTGCCGGCCAGCGCCTTCGCTGTGTCGAGGTCGTCCAGGATAACGCGCAACGTCACGCCGGTCTGGGCAATGCGCTGCACGTGCGGGATGTGCGTGCGGTCGAGCGGGAAGGCCCACGTCACATCACCGAAGCCGCCGCGCGCAAACGTCTCTGCTTCGTGCAGCGTGGACACGGTGATGCCCTGGGCGCCGTGCGCGAGCTGGCGGCGACCCAGCTCGAGACACTTGTGCGTTTTGATGTGCGGTCGCAGTGAGACGCCGAGCTTTTTGGCCCGGCCGGCCATCTGCGTCAGATTGCGCTCCATCACGTCGCGGTAGAGCAGCAGGGCAGGGGTTTCGACGTCAATCAAGGCGGCGGCCCGTGACCTCCACTCGATGCATGCGCTCGATCTTACCCGACCCACCCACGAACGCCGATACGACCCAGCCGGTGAGCCCGACGATGATGGCGCCAAGCGTCGCCGATAGCAGTCCTGCGACATGGAATCCCGGGACCAGCCAGGCGACGAGCGCGAGCGAGATGCCGTTCACGATCAGGACGAACAATCCCAGGGTCAGGACGGTGAGCGGCAAGGTGAGGAAAAACAGAATCGGCCGAATCAGCGCATTGACTACGCCCAGCACCAGCGCGGAGACGATCAGCGCGCCCCTGCCGGTGATCACGATGCCGGGGAGGAGTTGATCGGCGACCCACAGCCCCAGGGCGGTGATCAGCAATCTGACAAGGAATCCTCTCATGGCGCGGAAGATAACCGCTGCGCGCGCCCCGCGACGAACCGGGCGGTCATGCCGGGGCGTGCCTGCACGCCCAGCTTGGCGTCGAGGAGGATCGAGCCGCTCAGCGAATCGCGGCCTGCCGGCGCGAGTGACACCCCCGCGAACGGGCCCACGTCCGCGGGCCAGCCGCTGACGATCGCCTGTTCCGGCTGGCCGAACCAGTTCACCGCCAACGTTTCAGCGCGCGGCGCACGAAACACGAGCCGGCCGCGGAACAGGCACTCGCGATCGATGACGACCGTGGCGCTGTCGAGGATGACGTCCCCCAGGCGGAAGCGATCGCTCATGGAGGGCGCGTCGGGGAAGGTGAGGGTATCGCCCCGCGCGACGACCCAGTGGCCGGCGTAGGGCATGGAATAGCGGCGCAGGCGGTCGAACTGATGACCGGAGCAGGGGTTGGGAGGTCCACACGCGGCGACCACGAGCACCACGCCGCACATCACGGCGCGCATCAGCGCTCCGTTGTATCCCTCGCCACCGTGTCGCTGCTGCGGATGCGCGCGCTCATGGAGTCGGCCGCGTTCATCGCGCGTCCGACGGCACGCGCGTTGGGGATCTTCGAGTTCGCGAGGATGCTGTCCTTCTGGCGCTCGGTGAGCGTATCGCGGTTGACGGTTTGACTCGATTTGTCGGACCCACAAGCGACGAGGATGCAGAGCGCAACCAGCCAGAGGATTGATTTCATGGCCCGCAACGTTAACAATCTGCCCGGCGGTTGCAACTCCACGTGCCACCAGAGGGAGAGACCATGCGACGTTTGGTGATCGTCCCTGCGCTCCTCGTGCTCACATCATGTAGCCAGCCATCTATCGCAGACCGCCTCGTGGCGGGCAAATGGGTCGACCTCACGTACGACTTCGACTCGACCACCATCTACTGGCCGACCGCTCAGCCCTTTCACCTCACGGTCGTCTCGGCGCGGCGGACGCCCGGCGGGTGGTACTACGCAGCGAATAACTTCAGCGCGGCCGAACACGGCGGTACCCATCTCGATGCCCCGGTGCATTTCATCGAAAAGAAACACACCACCGATCAGATTCCGCTGAGCCAATTGATTGCCCCTGCCGTGGTCATCGACGTCCGTGGGAAGGCCGACTCCAGTCCCGACTATCGCGTGCACCAGTCAGACATTACGGCCTGGGAAGCGGCGCACGGGAATATCCCGGAGGGCAGCATTGTGCTGATCCGGACGGGTTGGGGCACGCGCTGGCCCGAGCGCGCGCGCTATCTCGGCACCACGAAAACGGGTGCGCTGGGCGTCGCGCAACTGCACTTTCCCGGTCTGGATCTCGATGCGGCCCGCGCGCTGGTCCGCCGCAGGGTCGGTGCCGTGGGGATCGACACGCCGAGCATCGATTACGGTCAGTCCACGACGTACCAGGTGCATCGCCGGTTGTTCGCCTCGAACGTGCCGGCGTTTGAGAATGTGGCGCACCTGGAGGAATTGCCGCTCACCGGGGCGTTCGTGATCGCGCTGCCGATGAAGATCAAGGGCGGCAGCGGCGGCCCGCTGCGAATCGTGGCGCTGCTGCCGTAAGGCACGCGTGACGCTGTGCTTACGACGCCGGCAGCCCCTTGCGCAGCACGTCCTCCATCACATCCGCGAAGCGGTCGATCTCCGCCAACGTCGTGTAGACGTTGGGCGTGATCCGCAGGCAGTTGAATTCCGGGTGGGCGATCGGCGTCACGATGATGCGGTGCCGGTCGAACATGTAGCCGGCGAGCTTCCCGACATCGAGCTGCCCGGGCGTGAATGAGGCGAGGCCGCACGACTGCGCCGGATCGTACGGGGTCAACAGCTTCACGCCCCCCCCCGGTACGCGCTCCAGCCGCTTGGCCCAGCGGTCCCGCAGGAAGCGCAGCCGCGCCGCTTTTCGTTCGGGGCCGATTCCGTCCAAGAAGTCCAACGCTTCGACGATCGCGTTGTGGTTCGCCGCGGGATGGGTCCCGATCTCCTCGAACTTGCGGATGTTCTCGTTCATCTCGGGTGGCGCCGCCATCATCGGCCAGATCTTCGCGATCTTCGCGCGCCGCACGTATAGGAAGCCGGTGCCGATCGGCGCGGTCAGCCACTTGTGCAGGCTGGTGCCGTAGTAGTCGCAATCGAGCTCGTCGCGGGTGAACGGGAAGTGCGCGTAGGCGTGCGCGCCGTCCACGATGACCTCGATGCCGCGCGCGCGGCCGAGCTGCGCGATCCGCTTCACGGGGAAGATCTGCCCGGTGAGGTTCGTGATGTGGCAGATGTGGATCACCTTGGTGCGCGGCGTGATCGCCGCTTCGACGCGTTGCGCCAGGTCGTCCTGTGACGGGGGCGGGACGGGGAACGTGATCTGCTTGAGGACGATGCCGTCGCGCCGCTCGCGCTGCTTCCAGGTGGTGATCATGCGCGGATAGTCCTGCGTAGTGGTCAGGACTTCGTCCCCGCGCTGCAGCGGCAGTCCCAGCTGGACGATCTCGAGAGCCTCACTGGCGTTGCGGGTGATCGCCATCTCTTCGGGATCGCAGCCGAAGTTCGCCGCCAGCCGGCGCCGCACCGCCTCGATCTCCGGCTCGATCCAGGCCCACATCGTGATCGCGGGCGCCTGGTTGGAGACGGCGAGGTAGCGCTGAAATGCGGCGTTCACGACGCGCGGGCTGGGCGCGACGCCGCCGTTGTTCAGATTGATCATGCCGCGATCGATGTCGAACGCCGCCTGGATCTCGCGCCAGAAATCTTCGTCCGCTGCGACCGCCGCCGCGCTGCGGCCATCGGCCTGCCGCAGGGTCGGCAGGATGCGCGATAAGGCGTCGTTCTTGAGAGCAGGGAGTGTAGCGGTGGCGGCGAACAGCGATTCGAGAAAGCGGCGACGAGTGGGCATCAGGAGCCTCGCGTGAGACGACGGATGAGCAGCGTATAGGCGACTGCATTGATCACGAGTACCGCCGTGCCAAGCACCGCCTGGATGCGCGGCGTGAGGCCGGACGGATAGATCGCGGGCAGCAGGTAGTGCTCGACGAAGCCGCCGCTGTAACCCTGCT
The DNA here is from genome assembly GCA_035637435.1 of Gemmatimonadales bacterium. Classification (GTDB taxonomy): domain Bacteria; phylum Gemmatimonadota; class Gemmatimonadetes; order Gemmatimonadales; family GWC2-71-9; genus 20CM-2-65-7. The sequence continues at coordinate 15,866 of DASPXD010000032.1, read as the reverse complement.
GGCCAGCCCGCTCCCGCAGCGTGTTCTCGAGCGGTGTGAGCGGGCAGATCCAGCCGCGGTACTCGATCAGCATACCCCACGCCGCGCAGGGGATGTGCAGGGCGGCAACCCAGCGCTCCCCCGAGCGCCACGCGACGAAGCCGCCGCACACGACGAACAGGATGAACAGCGCATGGAAGGCGACGACGGCGTTCGCGAGCAGCCGATACAGCACGTGTACGTAATACGGCAAAACCCCCCGCCCGGCCAGAGCCGGACGGGGGGTTTGAGAGTTCTGCTCTTACCTATTGCCGATTACAGGCCCGCGAACGTACCGATCGGCGCGAACAGGCCGGTCACCGCTTCCTGGAAGTGCTCGAGCGCGTCGAACAGATGATCGAGCGCCGCGAGGTCTTCCAGCGTCAGCGGCTGGCCGCCCGCATCCACCCATTGCGTCCCGGGATTCGAGGGGTCGCCGCTGATCGAGGCAACGGGATGGCCGTCCACCGACACCGTAACCGTCACGGTTGTAGCCCCACTTGAGGTGTTAAGGACGAGGTGAGCGACCGTCCGAATCGTTTCACCGTTCTGGATCAGCCGGAAATCGCCGTTGATGATGATGTTGGGGTTGTCGAACGAGACCGACTCGTTCAGGATGAGCGTAATTGCCGGATTGTTCAGGGCGAACGTCGCGTGCGCGCTTTCGCCATTGGCATTCACCGTGACAGTCTCGTCGAACGACAGCGTCTTGTTGTCGCCGCCGCTCAACCCGTTCGAGATCGTCCCGCTGGCGGTCGCCGTTGCCGACGTCGCGCCGTTCATTTGGACCGACGCGGTGTAGTCGACGTACGTCGGCGCGCCGCCCGGGCCCTGGACGAGGATGTTCAGCTGCAGCTTGGTCGGTGTGCTCTGATCGATGATGTCGAGCGTCCCGATCGCGCTCACCGGCTCGACGACGTTTCCATCGAGGCCCGTGGCGTACAGGATGAAGCGCACGCCGTTCAGACCGGCGACGACGCTGTCCTGCCACGTGTACTGATTGAGCGACGTGTCGTACTCGAACACGCGGCCGTACAGCGAATCGGGAATGATGCGGCCCTGCGCGGCCGAGACGCTCAGGTTGGGCACCATCGCCTGCAGGCGCCGCGCCTGCAGCAGGCCCGGGAGGAACGCCTGGCCGCCCGTCCGCACCAGCTGGGGCCGGATCGTCTGCAGCAGCGTCGCCGCCGGACGAATCGCGGGCGCGGTTGCGGCATCGAGCATGAAGGTGGCGTTGCTGAAGCTGCGGAAGACGTCGCTGTCGAACGCGGAATCGACCGACGCGAGGTTGGCCGACACCGCCGCCGGATCGTTGAAATCGGTGGGCGTCGGCGAGTCCTTACCACACGCCGTCGCCACGATGCCGAGGACGATCCCGGCACGAAGGAACAACCGCATACGGCCTCCAAAATGGAAAAGTGGGGACGAAATTGAATTCTGCACGCGCGGTGGCCGGAGGCGCTGTGACCTCCCGCACGCCTCACGAGGCTAGACGATGACGCCACCACCGAGCAGCTGGTCCTGGGCGTCGTACAACACGCCCGACTGCCCTGGGGCGATCGCCCGGACCGGCTCGGCGAGCCGCAGCGCGATGCGGTGGCCCGCATGCGCAGCAATCGTGCCGGGGACGGCACGCGCGCGGTAACGACATTGCACCCACACGGCGTCGCCCGGCGAGAGCGGATCGGCAAGCCAATTGACCTCTTCGAGAGACACGTCGTGTCCGAACAACTCCGCGCCGCGGCCGACGACGACTTCGCGCGTCTCGGCGCGGATGGCGACGACGTAGAGCGGCTCGGTCGAGCCGCCCGGCAGGCCACGCCGCTGCCCGACGGTGTAGCGCGCGAAGCCGTCGTGCTCACCGATCACCGCGCCGCTCGTCGTGACGAATGCACCGGGCGCGAGTGCCGGTGCGTCGGCGGGAAGATGGCGCTCCAGCACCGCGACGTAGTTGTCGTCGGGCACGAAGCAGATCTCGACGGACTCAGGCTTCTCGGCCGTCAGCAGGCCAAGCGTGCGTGCCGCGGCGCGCGTTTCTGACTTCGTCAGCTCACCGACCGGCGTGAGCATGCGGCGCACGACCGCGCGGTCGATGCCCCACAGGAAATAGGACTGATCCTTCTGCCGGTCGAGCCCGCGAAACAATGCGCCGTCCCGGGCGATGGCGTAGTGCCCGGTCGCGATGGCGTCGCAGTCGAGCGCATCAGCGTGATAGAGGAAGTCGCGAAACTTCGTGAATGAATTGCAGCGGACGCAGGGAATCGGCGTCCGGCCGCGCGCGTACTCCGCCACGAAGTTGTCGATGACGTCGTGCCCGAACCGGTCCTCGAGATTGAGCACGTAGTGCGGGATGCCGAGCTTGTGCGCGACGAGCTTCGCATCGGTGATGGAGTCGAGCGAGCAGCAGGGCCGGTCGGGGACGCTGTCGCCGTAACAAAACAGCTTCATCGTTGCCCCGATGACCTCGTGCCCCTGCTCGACGAGCAGCGCGGCAGCGACGGAGCTATCGACGCCGCCCGACATCGCCACCAGGACTCTCATCGGTGCAACACCGCCGACAACGATCTGACCTTCTCCACGACCCGCGGCAGCACCGCCGCGACCGCCTCGACGTCTTCGATCGTACTGTCCTTGCCGAATGAGAACCGCAGCGCCGCCACGCCCAGCTCCCGCGGCACGCCCATCGCGGTGAGCACGTGCGACGGCTCGACGGCGCCGGTGCTGCACGCCGAGCCAGACGAGCACGCGATACCGGCGAGATCGAGATGCATGAGCAGTGCTTCGCTGTCCGTGCCGGGGATCGACACGTTGGAGATGTGCGGCGCGCGCTCGCCCTGCCAGCCGTTGATGACGGCGTCGGGGACGATCGCCAGCACCCGGCGCTCCAGCTCGTCGCGCAGCTCCCGCAGGCGCGCCGCCAGCGCCTGCTGCTCGGCCGCTGCCAGGCGCGCCGCCGTGCCCAGGCCGATGATACCGGGGACGTTCTCCGTGCCCGGCCGGATGCCGAATTGCTGCCCGCCGCCGTGGATGATGGCCTCGACCGCCTTGCGATCGCGCACGATCAGCGCGCCGATGCCCTTGGGGGCGCCGATCTTGTGGCCGGAGATCGTGAGGAGCGGGCAATTGACGTCGCGGAGCGACACCGGAACCTTGCCGAAGGCTTGAACGGCGTCCGAATGGAATAAGACGCCCGCCTCACAACATCGCGTGGCGAGTGCGGCGACCGGCTGCACCGTCCCGACTTCGTTGTTCACCCACATCACACTGACGATCGCGACGCCGCGGTCGAGCGCCTTGTCGAGCGCTTCGTTCTCCAGCAATCCCGATGCCGTGACCGGCAGGATGATTTCCTCGCCGCCCAGGTGCTGCACCGCGTGCGCCGCCGCCAGCACGGCCTTGTGCTCCGATGCGGACACCGCGACGCGGAACTGGGCGCCACGATCCTTGGCAGCCAAAGCGGCGCCGATGATCGCGAGGTTGTCGGCTTCCGTGCCGCCGGAGGTAAACACGACCTGGTTCGGCTCGGCGCCGGCGGCGTCGGCCACCGCGCGCTTGGCCGCTTCGATGCCGGCGCGCGCGGCGCGCCCGAACCGGTGCGCCGACGACGGATTACCGAAGGCTTCGCTCCCGAGATAGGGAAGCATCGCCTCCAGCACCTCCGGCCGCACCGGGGTCGTCGCGGCATTGTCGAGATAGGTGATGCGCTTGGTCATGGAAGGCGCAATCTACAAACTAGATGGACTGCACGCCAAGCTTGAGCACGTCGTCCACTTCCTGCGTCTCCGCGGTATAGAAGGGCTCCCCGTAGCGCCGCCGGATGAGCGACCCGTAGTGGGCCGCCTGCACCCGAATCAGCTCGTACAGATCCTGACCGGTGGGGTGGATCTCGCCTGCCGCCTTCGCGCCGTCGAATTGGGAGGCGTAGCACTTGATCGCCTGCATCTTCGCTTCGAACACGTCCGAGATGTCGACCACGAAGGTCGGCTTCACCGGGTCTTCGCGGTACGCGAGCGCATACAGCAGCTTGTACGGCCGGTGCGCCTCACCGCCTTGGCCAGGCTCATACTTGGCGAGGCCGGCGAGATAACAGGCGTCGCGCCCCAGTTCTGATGCGATGCGGTGGTCCGGATGCCTGCCGACGGGGAAGGGCAGTATCACGACCCGCGGTCTCATGCGACGAATCAGTTCGACGGTTTTGTTTCTTGACGCTTCATCATTCGTCAGATGCGCATCGCGCATGCCGGCATTGAGCCGCACGGCGACCCCGAGCGTTTTCGCCGCCTGTTCCGCTTCCGCCGCCCGCGTCGCGGCATCTCCACGCGTCCCCATTTCGCCCTGGGTCAGGTCGATGATTCCCACGCGGCGTCCGGCCATCGCCGCCTTCGCGAGTGTGCCGCCACACGTCAGCTCGACGTCGTCGCGGTGCGCGGCAATCGCGAGCAGATCGACCTGATCACTCATACCGGAGCGCTTCCACCGGATCCAGTCTCGCCGCGCGCGCGGCTGGGGCGATACCGAACACCAGGCCGACCAGGATCGATACGGCCGTGGCAATGGCGGCGGGCACCACAGGTATGGTGGTGCTGAACGCGAGCAATCGCTTCAGGAGCTCACCCACGCCGATTCCGAGCACGATGCCGATCATGCCCCCGAGCAGCGTCAGCGTCGCAGCCTCGACCAGAAACTGCCAGAGAATGGCGCGGCGGGTTGCGCCGAGCGCTTTGCGCAGCCCGATCTCGCGGGTGCGGCTCGTGACCGACACCATCATGATCGCCATCACGCCGATTCCTCCCACCATCAAGGCGATGCTCGAGAGCACGAGCATCACGAAGAAGAATGCGAACGTCAGGCTGTCGAAGATACTCAGGACCTGGTCCGACGTGAGCAGGTCGAATGTGTTGGTGTCGCCGACGCGCAGCCCGCGCAGCCGCCGCAAGGTCACCGTGGTGGCATCCATCGCCCGGGTGACGCTGGCCTGCGGCTTTGGCTTGACGAGAATGATGAGGCCGTTCCACTCGTCGATGATGAAGCTCCGCCGCGCCGCTTCGAACGGCACCACCGCGGCGATCTCGGGTGTCCCGGGGACTTCGAAGATATTCGTGGGTCGCTGCCAGACCCCGAGGATTTTGAACGGATGCCCCCCGATCCGGACGACCCGGCCGAGCGGATCGACGGCGCCGAACAGTCGATCGATGGTCCGCTGCTCGACGATCGCGACTGGCTCGCCGCCGCGCAGCTCCGCCGCGGTGAACGAGCGGCCGTTCGTGATGCCGCCGCCGAGGATTTCCATGAACCGGTCATCGGCGCCGAACACGCCGAGGATGCGCGTGTGGTTCCCGCCGTACTCGAAGCGCTGGAACACCTGAGTCCAGATCGCCGCGTAGTGGATCTCGGGGAGCCGGGCGATCGCTGCGGCGTCCTGCGGGACTAGCTTCGGCCGAATGCGCACTTCGCGTGGCACCGCGTCGGGATTCACCCCGGTGGTCGAGAAATAGCGGAGCACCCGGAACGTGGTCGGGCCCACCACCTCGAGTGTATTGACGATCTGCTCGCGAAACCCGGCCACGATCGAGGCCATGGCCATCACGGTGGCGATCCCGATGACGACACCCAGCACCGTGAGCGCCGAGCGCAGCTTGTTGGCGCGCAGCTGGTCGAGGGCGATGCGCCAGCCCTCGCGCACCGAGTGAAGTGGAGCGGGCTCGGCCATCTATTCCTGGCGGAGTGCTTCGATGGGATCGAGCCGCGAGGCGCGATGCGCGGGGTACACGCCGAACGCCACGCCCACGACCACGCCGAGCGCCAGCGCCAGGCCGATGGACCACGGCGTGACGCGCGCGGGCAACGGCGAGAGGACCTGCACGAGTCCGGCGAGTCCCGTGCCGACGGCGAGGCCGGCGATCCCGCCGAGCAGCGACAGCGTCAGCGCCTCGGCGAAGAACTGGCGGCGGATGTCGCGGCGTGCCGCGCCCAACGCCTTGCGGATCCCGATCTCGCGCGTCCGCTCGGTGACGCTCATGAGCATGATGTTCATGATGACGATGCCGCCCACGACGATGCCGATGACGACGACCGCGGGCACCACGGTGAAAATGACGCGCGTGAGCTTGGCCCAGAACGCGATCAGTCCCTCGCCCGTGTCGATGGTGAAGTCGTTGTCCGCCCCCGGGCGCAGGCGGTGCGCGATGCGCATCGCTTCCTCCACCCGGAGCATCGCGGGCGCAACGCCCTCGGCCGCACGCATCTTCACCGAGATCACCATCGTCTGTCGCCGGCCATACATCGACTCGAAGGTCGTCAGGGGCAGCATCACGAAACCGTCCCACGATTGTCCCAGGACCGTGCCCTTCTTGGCGATCACGCCTTTCACGATCAGCTGAACCCCGTGCACCCGGATGGTCCGGCCAATGGCGGCCTCGACATTCCCAAATAGCTTGTCGGCGACGTCGAACCCCAGCACCGCGACGTACCGCCGCTGCTGCAGGTCGATGTCGCTGAGCGGTCCCCCCGCGGCGAACGCGTAGTCCTGCACGATCACGTAGGGGGCGGTGACGCCGAAGATGAAGACGTCCCCGGTGGTGCGGTTGCGCCACTGCACATCCGCCATCGGCGTCGGCCATCCCGATTGCAGCGCGATCGCTTCCGCGTCGGGAACCGCGCGCTGGATGAAGCCGACGTCTTCGGCGGCGATGATGGGCCGCCGCTGAATCTGCTTCCACGCCTCGTCGTCGATGAACCCGACCTGAATCGGATCGCGGCGGATCTGAAAGGCGTTGACGCCCACGATCGCGCCCGCGAGCCGTTCGCGGACGTAGGCATTCATCCCCTGAATCACCGCGACGACTGCGACGAGAAACGCGACCGAGACGATGATGCCGAGCAGCGTAAAGAACGAACGGAGCTTGTGGCTCCAGACGGTCTGCAGGGCGAGGCGGATGGCTTCGTAGAGAGGCACGGCCCAAAGCTACTCGTACCGCAGCGCCTCCACCGGGTCGAGGCGCGCCGCGCGACTCGCGGGATACAGGCCGAAGCCCACGCCGGTGAGCGCGGACGCAGCGAGCGCCGCCACGATGGACCAGAGCGGCACGTTCGCCGGAATCGGCGTCACCTGCGAGATCACGAACGCCAGGACGCCGCCGGCGAGCATGCCGACGGCGCCGCCCACCAGCGTCAGCGTCGACGCCTCGACCAGGAACTGCCAGAGGATCGCGCGCCGGGTCGCGCCCAGCGCCTTGCGGATGCCGATCTCCCGCGTGCGCTCGGTCACCGAGATCATCATGATCGCCACGACGCCGACGCCGCCGACCATCAGCCCGATGGACGACAGCACCAGCATCACCAGGAAGAACATCCCGGTGACCTTGTTCCAGGAATCGAGCAGCTTGTCCTGGGTGACGATGGAGAAATTGTTCTCCTGGGCCGGCTTGAGCCCGCGCAGCGAGCGCAGCGTCGCCACCACTTCGTCCATCGCTTCCTGCTGCGTGTAGGCCGGCGCCGGCGCGACGGCGAGGCGCATCCATCCCTTCAGGTACGGCACGTGTTTGACGAAGGCGCCATGCGGGACGCCGACGAACGGTGGCGTGCTGCCGGAGAAGAGACTGGGCGGCGGGGTGTACACGCCGATCACCGTGAAGGGCACGCCGGCGATATGGATCGTGTGGCCGATCGGGTCGCGGCCGCGGAACAGCTGATCCTCGAGCTTGCGGTTGATGACGGCGACGGGCGCGTTGGCGAGATCCTCGAGCCGCGAGAACGTCCGTCCTGGGTAGACGTCACCGCCGTTCACCTCGACCCATTGCGCCGACAGGCCAGATATTTGCACCGACTCGAGCCGCACGTCGCCGAACTCCACCGTGGCCGAGCTCTCCTCGCGCCGGGTCACGAACCGGACTGACGGCAGCAGGGCAATCCGATCGGCTTCGGTCCCCACGATTTCCGGATTGCGGCGCCACGGACTGCTCTCGTCGGACCCGTCGGAGACATTGACGCCGGCCTGGAAAAAGCGCCACACGAGGAACGTACGCGGGGCGATCGACTCAAAGATGTTGGAGACGCTCTTGTTGATTCCGCTGATCATGGCGGCGATGACCATCACGACCACCACGCCGATGGCCACGCCGAGAATGGTGAGCGCCGCCCGAAACTTGTTGCCGCGCAGCGACTCGAGCGCGATGCCAACCCCTTGGAACGCCTGAGTCATGTCTCGTGCCGCAGGGCGGCGATGGGGTCGAGGCGGGCGGCGCGCGCCGCTGGATACACGCCGGCGATGATGCCGACGCCCGCGCCCAGCAGCACCCCGACCACGATCGACCAGGTCGCCACCGCGGCGGGCAGCGGCGTGGTCGCGGCGACCACGGCGGCGAGGCCGACCCCGAGGGCGACGCCGCCGGCAGCGCCCACCGTGGCGAGCGTCGTCGCCTCCACCAGGAACTGGCGCAGGATGTCACTGCGGCGGGCACCCAGCGCCTTGCGGATGCCGATCTCGCGCGTGCGCTCGGCCACGGCCATCAGCATGATGTTCATGATCACGATGCCACCGACGACCAGCGAGACCGCCACGAGCCCCGGCAGCGCGACGAACAGCACGCGGCTGATCTTGCCCCAGAAGTCGAGCACCTCATCGGCGGTCTCCATCGCGAAGTCGTTCACCTCGCGCGGCCGCAGGTGGCGCCGGCTGCGCATCACCGCCTCCGCCTGCTCCATCGCCTGCCGCATCTCGGGCTGCGATCCCGCTTTCACGGCCAGCGCATCGACCACGCGCGGTGGATTGACGAAGCGCTTGAGCGGCGCACTCGCCGGGGCGACGGCGAATTTGTCGAGCGACAGCCCGAACAGGTTGCCCTGTTTCTCGACCACGCCGATGACCCGGTACGGAAGATCGAAGATCTTCACCTCGCTGCCGATCGGGTCCTGTCCCTCGAACAGCTTGTCCGCGAGGTCATGGCCGAGCACGAGAACGGGCACGCCGGCCTGCACCTCCTGCGCCGTGAATGCACGGCCTTCCCCGAGCGCGAGCGAGCGGATCTCGAAGTACAAATCGGTGGCCGCTGTGACCTGCACGTCCTTCACCTGGCGGCGGCCCGCGACGAGCGCAGCCCGCGTGCTCGATTCCCAGGCGGCAAGCACCGGCACCGTCACGCCGCGCATCACGGCCTGCGCGTCTTCGTACGTGACGCGGGGCCGTCGCAGCCACGTCCGCCACATCGAGTCGGTGACGTTGCCGATCTGTACGTCGGGGAACTGCCGCAGCCGGAACGTGTTCACGCCGAGCAGCGTGCCCGCGAACTTGTCGGTCATGTAGCGGTTCATCCCCTGCACGACCGACACGACGGCGATGAGGAACATGACGCCGATGAAGACGCCGATGATCGAGAAAACGCTCTTGAGCTTCTGTGACCGTATTGTTTGAAAAGCGAGGCGTACGGCCTCGGTGAACCTCATTCGTACCGCAGCGCTTCTACCGGATCGAGCCGCGCCGCTTTACTCGCGGGATAGATGCCGAACAGCAGCCCGGTCACCGCCGCCGCGGTCAGCGCGAGGATGATCGATCCCAGCGGCACGTACGCGGGGACGGGCGTGAAGCTGTGCATCAGGATGGCGATCCCCCAGCCGACCACCATGCCGATGACCCCGCCGACCAGCGTCAGCGTCGCCGCCTCGACCAGGAATTGCCACATGACTTCGCGGCGGGTCGCGCCGAGGGCTTTCCGCACGCCGATTTCGCGCGTGCGTTCGGTGACCGAGATCATCATGATCGCGACCACGCCGATGCCCCCCACCATCAAGCCGACGGTCGAGAGCGCGAACATCAGCACGCGCGCCACCAGCGTGAAGCTGTTGATCGCCTGGACGTACACTTCCTGGGTGATCGCGTCGAAGTTGTTCTTCTGGCCGGGCCGGAGCCCGCGCATCGTGCGCATCGCCATCGTCACGTCGTCGATCGCGCGGTCGAGCGAGACCGAGTCTTGGGGAACCACGAACATGTCCATCCAGCCGGGCCAGAACTGCAGGTCCTTCAAGAATGTGCCGTGCGGAATCATCACTTCCGGCCGGTCGGCATCGCCGAACAGGCGGGGCGGTGGGTCGTAGATCCCGACGACGTCGTACGGCAACCCGCTGATCTTGATCCGCCGGTTCATCGGATCCCGGTTGCCGAACAGGTTCTCCGCGAGCTTCGTGTTGATCACGGCCACGTGGGCGTTCGAGGCATCCTCGAGATGTGTGAACGAGCGGCCCGGGTTGATGTGGCCGCCTTCAATTTTCGGCCAGTCAGCGTTGCGGCCGCGAATGGACATCGCCGAGAATCGGTGGCCCTCGAATTCGATGTCGGCCGACGTGTTCTCATCCACCACGACGAACGCGATCGTCGGCAGCTGCGCTAGCCGGTTGGCCTCTTCTACCGTAATCGGCGGGCGGCGGCGCCACGGATTGGGGTCCTCCGGGTCCTCGTCTCCCTGCCCCCCCCAATAGCGCCCGACCCAGAACGTCTTCGGCCCGAGCGAGGCGAGCATATCGGAAATGCCCTTGTTGAACCCGCTGATCATCGCGCCGATGACCATGACCACGGTGACGCCGATGGCGACGCCGAGAATCGTGAGCGCCGCGCGCATCTTGTGGGCGCGCAGCGACGTGAGGGCAATGCCGACGCCTTCGAACAGTGCGGTCATGTGCTACTCCTGCCGCAGCGCGGTAATCGGATCGAGCCGCGCGGCTCGGCTCGCTGGGTACACACCAGCGACCACGCCGACGCCGGCCCCCATGATGACGCCGAGCACGACCGACATGGGCGACACCGTCGCGGGCAGCGGCGAGAGCTTGTCGATCGCGAGCGTGAGGGCGATCCCGGCGACGATGCCGAAGCTTGCGCCCACCGTGGCGATCGCGGTCGACTCCGCGAGGAACTGGCTCAGCACGTCACGGCGGCGCGCGCCCAGCGATTTACGCAGTCCGATCTCGCGGGTGCGCTCGGCGACGGCCATGAGCATGATGTTCATGATCACGATGCCGCCGATCACGAGCGACACGAGGACCACCCCGGGCAGGACGATGACGAGAATCCGGCTGATGCCGGCCCAGAACTGTTGCACGCCCTCCGAGGTGTCGAGCACGAAATTGTTGTCCTGCCTGGGCCGCAGGTGGCGGCGGCCGCGCATGATGCCCTCGGCCTGGGCCATCGCTTCCCGCATCTCGGGGTCGGAGCGTGCTTTGATCAAAAAGGCGTCGAGAATGCCCGGAGGATTGACGAGGTTCTGCGCCGGTGACAACGCCGGCACGACGACGAAGCGATCGAGGGGAAATCCCAGGATGCTGCCTTGCCGCTCCACCACGCCGATGACGCGGTACGGCACTCCGCCGATCCGCACGTTGCGGCCGAGCGGCGAACGATCAGCGAAGAGCCGCTTGGCGACCGCGTCGCCCAGCACGACGATGGGCGCGCCGGAGCGGTTCTCTTCGCTCGTGAACGGGCGGCCGGCCGCGATCTTGAGATTCTTGATGTCGAAGTAGCGCTCGCTGGCGGCGGTCAGGTCGATATCCCGCGCCTCCTTGCTGCTGTAGGACACTGAGACCCGGTCACTCGATTGCCAGGCCGTGACCACCGGGACCGTGAGCCCCGCGCTGATGGCCTCTGCATCGCTGAAGCGGATGCGGGGACGGCGCTGCCACGCCCGCCACACGGAGTCGGGCACGTTGGGCGTGAACATCGGCCGGCGCCGCAGTTGGAACGTGTTCACCCCGTACAGCGTCTGGGCGAACTTCTCCGTCATGTAGCGGTTCACGCCGTTGACGATCGACCACGCGCCGATCAGCGATGCGACGCCGATGAACACGCCCAGCAGCGAAAAGCCGCTCTTCAGCTTCTGTGCGCGGAGCGTTTGCAGCGCGAGCCGCATGGCTTCATAAAACCGCACTCAGGCCGCCCGTGCCTGGTCGGTCGCGACGATGCCGTCCCGCAGCGTGACGACCCGCGCGGCATGCGCCGCAATGTCCTGCTCGTGCGTCACCATCACCACCGTCTGGCCCTGGCGATGCAGCGCCGCGAACACCGCCATGATCTCGCCGCTCGTCGTCGAGTCGAGGTTTCCGGTGGGCTCATCGGCGAGCAGGATGCTGGGCTCGTTCACGAGCGCGCGCGCGATCGCGACGCGCTGGCGCTGGCCGCCCGACAGCTCGTTGGGTTTGTGGTCCATGCGATCGGCCAGGCCGACGCGCTCCAGCGCCTGCGCCGCTTTGGCGCGCCGGTTGCGCGCCGACAGACCGGCATAGATCAGCGGCAGCTCGACGTTGTGCAGCGCGTCGGCGCGGGGCAGCAGGTTGAACGTCTGAAAGACGAACCCGATTTCCTTGTTGCGAATCCGGGCCAGCTCGTCATCCGCCAGATCGCTGACCTTCTGCCCGTTGAGCCAGTATTCGCCGCTGGTCGGCGTATCGAGGCAGCCGACGAGGTTCATGAGGGTGGACTTGCCCGATCCTGATGGCCCCATCACCGCCACGTACTCGTTCCTGCGGATCTGCACGCTGACGCCGCGCAGCGCGCGCACCAGCTCGGAGCCCATGTCGTACTCGCGCGTGAGCTTGTGCGTCAGGATGATGACGTCGGGGAGCGGCGTATCACCCGTGCGAAACAGCTGCACGGTGCTCACGAGCGGCGCCCCCCCCCCGCCCGGTTCGTCGTATCGCCCGACTCGCGGCTCGGCTTCACGTGCGCGCCTTCCTTCAGGTCGCGGATCGCCTGGTAGGGCCCGGCGACGATGGTATCGCCCTGGTGGACCCCCTCGACGACCTCGAAATGCTCCTCACCCGCGATCCCGACCTTCACCGCATGGAACGTCGCGACGCCGTTGTGGACGATGAAGACGCCCTCCGCTTCCTTCTTGGTGCGGGAGGAATCAGGCCTGGGTGTCGCCGCTTCGGCTCGTTGTGTACCACCCGCGGGCTTATTCTCGGTGGACACCGGCGTGTTTTCACGCACCGTCAGCGCGATGATCGGAATCGCCAGCGCCTGCTTGCGCGTATCCGTCACGATCCGCGCCGTTGCCGAGAGATCGGGGCGCACCTCGGACGGGGGATTGACCAGGGTGATCTCGACTTCGTAATCGACGGCGCGGTCGTTCGAGCCGGCGGCCGCGGACGCGGCGGTCAGGATCGCGCTGTTGGAGACCTTGGTGACCCGGCCGACGAACGTCGTGTCGGGGAACGCGTCGATCGTGACCTCCACCGAATCGCCGAGGTGCAGCCGCACGACGTCCGTCTCATCCACGTTCACCTTGGTCTGGATGACCGACAGATCCGAGATCGTGAGCAACAACCCGGTCTCGCGCGAGAACGTGCCCGGCACGGCCACCTCGCCTTCCTCGACGGCCAGGCGGGTGACCCGGCCGGCCATCGGCGCGACGAGATGGGTCTTCGCCAACTGATCGCGGGCTTCCTGCAGGCCGGCGCGCGCCTGCTCCACGAGATGCTGCGACGCCGTGAGGTTGGCGTCGGCGATGTCGAACGCGGTCTGCGCCTGCTCGAGCTGCTCCTGCGAGATCAGGTTCGGGTTCTGCTCGCGCAGCTCCTTCGTGCGTGAGAGGGCCCGTTGTGACTGGTCGCGCGTGGCGCGTGCCTGCACGGCGCCCGCCTGAGCCGACGACATCGCGGCGTTGGCGCGCTGCATGTTGGCCTGGTAGATCGTCGGGTCGATCTGGAGCAGGAACTGCCCCTTTTGCACCAGATCGCCCTCGCGCACCGCGATCCGCGTGATGCGGCCGGTGATGTCGGCGCTGATGTCGACCTTCTTCTTGGGCTGGATCTTGCCGCTGGCGGTCACGGCGGCGACGAGATCGCGGCGGCCGACCTGCTCGAACCGCACTTCGATCCCTTTGTCGCGCTTGGCGCTGGCGCTCACCAGCACGAGAATGACCAGCAGGACGGCTCCTCCACCTCCCAACAGCACTTTGTTCTTCTTGGACATGGCTGCTCGATCCTCTCGGTTAACGCAAGCTGCGGCCGACGGCGGCTTCCAGCAGCGCCAAGGCCTTGTGGTAGTCGTACGTCGCGTTCACGGCGTCGCTCTCGGCACGCAGCGCGGCGACCTGCGCGTCCAGCAGCTCGAAGAACGTCCCCGAGCCGACGCGGTAGCGCTCGGTGGCGAGCTGCAGCTGCTCGCGCGCGGCGGAGCGGTTCGTGTCCTGCAGCCCCACCGTGCGGTACGCCGTCTGCAGGGTCAGGAATGCCTGGCTCACGTCCGTCTGTACCGCCAGGCCGCGCGCCCGCACCGATTCCTCGAGGTTGTCGTGCTGCGCCCGCGCATTCGAGACACTCTGCTCACGCAAAAAGTTGTTGAAGATCGGCAACGTCACCGTGAGCCGCGCCTGGAACGGCTGCTGCGTGAAGTGGAATGGGAAGACCGAATTCGCGTCCCGGATAACCTTCTCGTCGACAGCCGGATTCCAGACGATTCCGCTGCACCCGATTGCATTCAGCCCGGCGCCCGTGCGGATTGAGTCGTTCAGTATGCATGCCTTGGAGCGACTGGAGACCCCTGCCTGACCGCTGAAAATCAGTGGCTCGACATCCGTGAACTGCTGGGTGAATCCCGACCAGCCCGCGGAGACCGAAACGGCCGGCCCATAGCTCGATGTGGCGGCACGTACGCTCCACGCGGCGGCGCCCTCGCGGGCGCGCAGCGCCTTGAGCGAGGGGTTCTGCTCCTCCGCCATCGTCAGGAGCTGTGGCAGCTGCCACTCCGGCGTCTGCACCGGGAATGTGTCGGTCAGTCGTACGGACGCTACGTCGACCGGTGGCGTCACACCCATCTGCTCGAACAGCCGCAGCTTCTCGACGTTGACGAGCGTCTGCGCGCGCAGCAGGCCGACCTCGGCCTGGCCGCGCGCGACCTGCGCCTGGCGCACGTCGATCAACGTCGCCTGACCCACGCCGTACCGCGCCTGCGCGAGCTTCAAGAATTCCTCGTTGCGCTGCAGCGTCTTGCGTGCCAGATCCGCCTGCGCGTCCGCCTGCAGCACCGTCAGGTACTGCTGCTTGATGCCGGTGACGAGCAAGTTCTCCGCGCCGGCGATGTCGGCATCGGCCGCGCGCAATTGCGCCTTCGCGAGTCCGGGTTGTGACAGCGTCTGCCCGGAGAGCTGCCACGTCAGGCCGAGATCATAGAACGACGACAGCGTCGAAACGGACTGAGAGCGAATCTCCGCCAGGAACGTCTGCGAGCCGGGGCCGGTGTAGCTCATGCCACCGGAGGCCATGACGGATGGGATCAGGAGGCTCGAGAACGCTCCCCGAACGCCCCACGCGGCGGGGCCGCGATTGTTCTGCGCCTGCTGGAACGCTGGATTCTTCTCTTTGGCGACGGAAATCGCGTCCGCGAGCGACAGCGCGGCAGGAGGAGTTGTGGGCTGCTGTGCGGCGAGGGCGGCAGGTACACAAAAGAGGGCTGCCACGATCAACTGATGTTTCATGGTCGTCCTTAATAAAGAATATGTCGTGAGGTCGAAGCGCCCTACGCGCAGGTCCTGTAGGCGGTTTCGGCCTGCGACAAGAACCTAGCCGGGAGGTTGGTTACAGCAAGGTCAGCTGCCTGCGAGACGCTCGGCGGTGAGGTTGCGCGAGGGAATTTCGAGCTTCATCAGGCGGTTGGACCCATCCAGCCAGAGGTGGACGGCTCCCTGACCTTCGATTGTTACCTGAATGTGACGCAGGCGCGCGGGATCGTGATTCACGGTCGTGGACGCCTGACCCAGATCCTCGATTTGCGCGCTCGCCCGTCGCAACCCGCGAGGGAAGATCGCCGTGACGCTGGCTGGTCCTGACGCGGCGCGCCAGGCGGCGAACACATACGGCGCGAAAAC
>DASPXD010000031.1:0-1765 GCA_035637435.1 Gemmatimonadales bacterium | reverse complement strand
CTCGGTGAAGCCGAAGCCCTGTTTTCGGTCCTGCGCCAGTCGGCCGACGCGGACGTCATCGCCGCCATCGAGGCGCTGGTCCGCGACGCACCCGACCCGGCGCTCAACCGCGTCAACGTGCTCGATTTCGCGGCGAAACGCGGGCTCGATGAGGAGCGGGCCGTTGCCGCATTCCTGCATGCGGCCCGCGTCGGCCTGTTCGAACTCTCCTGGAACGTGCTCTGTCCAGGCTGCGGCGGCGTGCTCGATGCCAATACCTCGCTCAAGACCGTGCACGAGGACGCGTACAGCTGCGCGCTGTGCGGCGCTGGCTACGAGCCCACGCTCGACGAGATGGTCGAGGTATCGTTCACGGTGAATCCCCGCGTGCGCCGGATCGCGGCGCACGATCCACATACGCTCCCGATGTGGGAATATCAGCGGCAGATTTTTTGGAGCACCGGCATCGACCTCCCGGAGAATTTCGAGGGCATCCTCGCGGAGATCGTGCTGGATTCGATCGAGCTGCCGCCAGGCGAGCGCGCCTCGCTGTCGCTGCAGCTGCCTCAGCAATTCGTCATCGTGTTCGAGCCGGTGACGCATTCGGCACAGTTCCTCGACGTCAAGGGCGAACCGACGCGGGAGCGCCAGAACCTCACCGTCGTGTTCAACAAGGTGAGCGCGCCGAGCGCCACGCTGGCGATGCGCCCGGGGCCGCTGCGGCTCTCCCTCGAGAACCGCACCGACGTGCGGGTGCTGCCGGGGGTGTGGATCGCCGGCGACAAGCTCCACGACCTGCTCGGCAGGCGCCGGCCGTTCCTGACCGCCAAGCGCCTGCTCACCAACCAGACCTTCCGCGACATCTACCGGACCGACACGCTCGACGTCGACCAGCGGCTGAAGATCACCAGCCTGACCTTCCTGTTCACCGACCTGAAAGGCTCGACCGAGCTCTACGAGCGCGTCGGCGACCTCGTCGCCTACGACTTGGTGCGGGCGCATTTCCGCGTGCTCAACGAGATCATCGCCGCGGAGGCCGGCGCGGTGGTCAAGACCATCGGCGACGCGGTGATGGCGACGTTCCCGACCCCGGACCGGGCGATCGCCGCGGCGCTGCGCATGCGCGAAGCGATGCTCGGCATCAAGCACGGCGACGGCGACCGCGACCTGTTGTTGAAGATCGGCATTCACGAGGGGCCGTGCCTCGCGGTCACGCTCAACGACCGCCAGGATTATTTCGGGCAGACCGTGAACATCGCCGCGCGCGTGCAGGGGCTTGCCGCGTCGCGGTCGATCTTCGCGACCGAGCCGGTCGTGGAGCACCCGCAGTCCTCGTCCATCCTCGAGACCAGCGGGCTGAAGCCGCTGCCCAAGCGCGCCGCGCTGCGCGGCATTGCCGACGAGTTCATGGTCTACGAGATTCCGTAAGCTCAGGAATCCGATATTGGACTTGTAGGGTGGGGCGGGTTGAGCGGAGCGAACGCGAGCGGAATCCCGCCGCGTCCGACTGGACGCTAGTCCTGCTGGTGCCGGCGGCACTGGTCCTGCATTTCGGCGTGGTCCGGCGCGAGGAGCGCTATCTGGAGGCAAAATTCAGCGAGGCCTATCGCATCTATAAGGGCAATGTGCCGCGCTACGGCTGGCGGTCAAGCAAAGTGCGGCGATGTGCATTGCCTTACGCAATGCACGGCGGCGCCGCACCGGATGTGGGTTCAGCACCACAACGGAATCTTCATCTCCTCCGACGAAGGCAGGAGGTTTACAGAGATCACCGGCGTAGCACCAT
>DASPXD010000030.1:0-10797 GCA_035637435.1 Gemmatimonadales bacterium | reverse complement strand
GGCACAGTACGGGCGGGGCGGCGGCCTCCAACCCGCGGGCCGATACGGACCGAGTGCACCGAAGCTTCCCGGCGTCGAGCTGGCGGGACCGCTCGACTCCGCGCTCGCGCGCGTGCTACTCAGTCTCACGCCTGAACAGGCGACCCGGTACGCACAGGCCTACGACTCCTTCATGGTCGCCACGCGTCCCGAACGGGACAGCGCCGGCGCGGCCCTCGCCAAGATGAACGAACGGCTGGACACGGGCGACCGCGCCGCCGCGATGTTCTACGCCGAGCGGGCGCAGGAATTCGGGAAGGTGTTGAAAGACCGGCAGGAACGTTTCGAGAGCGATCTGCGCCGCTGGCTCAGCGGCGATCAGGTGAAGGCGTACAAGAAATGGCGCGACGGTGAAGACCAGGCGGCAGAGCGGCGGCGGCGGGAAGACGAGGTGCGCTGGCAGGAGGCCGGCTTCCGCGGCGATTTCGGGTCGCGGTCGTCCGCCCCGGAGCTGAAAACGGCCCTCGGCACGCCGGCGGGGGTCGCGGCGCCGGCACTCGGCTCACCAGCAGTGCGCGTCGGGCGCACGTTGTACGTCGCCGGGCAGCTTGGCGTCGACAGCAGCGGCGCGCTCGCCGGCGCCGATTTGCGCGCGCAGGCCGAGCGGGCATTCGCCAACCTCGGCGCGGTATTGCAGGCGTCCGGCGCCTCCGCCCGCGACGTCACGACGCTCACGATCTACGTGGTCAATTACCGTCCGGCCGATCTCGCAACCATTCGCGACGCTGGAGCGGCCTACTTCGGCGCCAATGCCCCGATCGCCACCGTGCTTGGCGTGCAATCGCTGAGCCGCGAGGGCGCCCTGATCGCGATCGCGGCGCAAGCGCTCGCGAGCAGCGCTCCCACCGGGAGGGAGCGTTAAGCGCGACTGGCTGCCGCTGGCAGCCGCGTTGGTGGCGGTGGTGCTCTGGGCGGCAGCGTTCGTCGGCATTCGGGCCGCCGGCCGCTCGTTCTCTCCCGGCGCGCTCGCGCTTGGCCGCCTGACGCTCGGCAGTCTGCTCCTCGGCGCGCTGACCTTCTCGCGATCGGTCGTGCGGCCCACCCACCGTGAGCTGCTGCTGCTCATCGTCGCCGGCCTGCTCTGGTTCGGCATCTACAACGTCGTGCTCAACGACGCTGAACGACGTGTCGATGCGGGAACGGCGTCCATGCTGGTCCTCATTGCGCCGATTTTCATCGTCGCCCTCTCGGCCGCGTTCTTGAAGGAGCGCACGACACCGTATTTGCTCTTTGGGGGCGCTCTGGCCTTCGCGGGCGTCTTGGTGATCGGATTCGCGACATCGACGGGCCAGGCCACGCTCGTCGGCGTGATCCTCTGTCTCGTCGCCGCGATCTCCTCGGCAATTGGCATGGTTGCAGAAAAGCCGGCGCTCAACCGTATCTCCGCGCTGCAGGCCACCTGGACCTGTTGCGCCGTCGGGGCACTCGTGTGTTTGCCGTTTGCACCAACCCTGGTTCACGAGCTCGGGGTCGCGCCAGCCGGGGGCATCGCGTGGCTGCTCTTCCTCGGGATCTTCCCAACATCGATCGCGTTCACGGCGTGGGCGTACGCGCTCGCGCGCGGCTCGGCGGGTCGACTCGCTCTGACCGCCTATCTCGTGCCGCCGATTACGATTGCGATGAGCTGGCTGATACTCGGTGAGACGCCGCGTCTCGTCGCCGTATTGGGTGGGGCACTCTGTCTGGTGGGCGTGTACGTCTCGCGCCGAGTGCCAGCGGCGGTGGTCAAGGAGGCATTATGAGGTTTCGCGCGGTCGCCCTCAGCTTCGTACTCGTCGTCACGGCTGCAACAGCAGCCGCACAATCGACCCCGCCGAACCCCCCGAACCCGCTCCGTATCGGCGTCGACCGCCGAGTCGAGCTGATCACGATCATCTTCAAGCTCGCCGGCAGCGAGGAGTTCAATCCCACCCATCTCCCCCAATACAGCGCCGACATCGACCAATTCTTCGGCCCGCAGCGCAATCACGAAGCGGTGACGCTCGCCCGTGGATTGCGGGAGCGCTACGGCGTGAGCCAGTCGCGGGTGATGGCCATCCCGATCCGGTTGACCGATCCGCCGGAACTCGAGGAGCGCGTGCCGTTCGATTCTGTCTCCGGGTGGCCTGCTCCGTCGGCGGAGACACGGCGCTTCGTCGAGGCGGCGCGCAGGTTCGCGATCGACAGTCGCGCCAACGATTTCTTCGCGGCGCATCGCGCGTTGTACGATGCGGTCAATGGCCGCATCCGACCGGCGCTGGAACGGGCGGTCGATCTTGCCTGGTTTTCGCCGTACTTCGGGATCCCGTCGGACCAGATCTTTGTGGTGGTGCCGCTGCTCGTGGCAGCCGAGGGCAACTATGGTCCTTGCGTGCAGCCACCGAATGGGCTGCGCGAATGCTACAGCATCGTCGGAAACACGCGGCCTGATTCGACCGGGTACCCGACGTACGACGCCGGCATGGCGGGGTTGCTGGTTCACGAGTTCGGCCACGGGTTCGTGAATCCGCTCGGGTTCGCGCACCGCGCCGAGTTCGAGCGCTCGGCGCCGCGGGTGCGCGCGCTCGTCGCGGACGCGATGACTTGGCAATCATATCCATGGCCCAGCATGGTGAACGAATCGTTGGATCACGCGACCGAGGCGCGCTACATCGCGGCGCATGGCGATACGGCCCAGCTGCGCGCGTTCTATCACGACCAGCTCAGGGGGAGCTGGTTCTGGACCGAAGAGCTCGCCAATCTCTACACGCAGTACGAGGCGGACCGGCGCACCTACCCCACGTTCGCCGCGTTCATGCCACGGGTCATCGCCTACTTCGATTCCCTGCCCGCCCGCGTTCCCGCGATGCGGCGCCGCTATGACGCGCAGCGGCCGAAGATCGTGTCGCTCTCGATCGCGAACGGCTCAGATTCCGTCGACGCCGGCCTCAAGGAAATCGTGATCCAATTCGACCGCTCCGTCCGCGACGATGGCTGGAGCGTCTTGCCTGTGTTCGGTCCGAACGGCCCGACGCTGGAACCGCAGCAAACGATGCCGAAGATTCTCTGGCGGGCGATGGGCGCGAACCGCGTCCCGTTCGAGCTTGGCAAAGGCCTCGACTCGACTGGGACGACAATCCATCTCGGAGTCGCACTCGAGCCGGGCCACCAGTACGAGCTGCAGTTCGGCACACCACACGGCTACGGCTTTCGAAACGTCAGCGACGGTGTGCCGCTCGCGCCGTACGTGCTCCGATTCAAGACGCGCGCGGGGAGCGCTTCGTTGAAGCCCTAGTTGTGACACGTTCCTAACCGTCCGCCAATGGTGAGCCGCGGCAGGCGGGCAGCATAATTACCCGACATGCTGCTCACCCTGCTGCTGCTCGGACAACTGGCGGACTCCGTCCTGATCTACTCCGGCCGGGACCGCCAGCTCGACGTACGGATCCCGCGCGTCGAAGCCGACATCGTCATCGACGGCGACCTCTCCGAATCGGTGTGGGTGCATGCCGCCGCATTGTCGGGCTTCTCGCAATACGCGCCCAACGACGGCGTCTCCGCCGTCGACTCGACGCAGGTCCTCGTCTGGTACTCCTCCAGCGCGATCTATTTCGGCATCCGCGCCTTCGAGCTGCACGGCCGCCCGACTGCGACGCTCGCCGACCGCGACCAGATCTTCGGCGACGACAATATCCAGATCCTCCTCGGCACGTTCCACGACGGGAAAAAGGCGTTGATGTTCGCCGTGAACCCGCTCGGTGTGCAGGGCGACGGCGCGCTCATCGAAGGGGCCAACGTCACCGCCAGCGGCTTCATCGGCAGCGCCGTCGTCGGACGGGAGCAACCGGACCTAAGCCCCGATTACGTGTTCCAGTCCCGGGGACGCGTCACGGACTGGGGTTACGAAGTCGAGGTGCGGATCCCGTTCAAGAGCCTGCGCTATCAGCCGAAGCAGCCGCAGGACTGGAGCCTCAACATCGTGCGGCAGGTGAAGCATTCGGGGTTCGAGGATTCCTGGTTCCCCGCGCGCCGCGCCAACGCCACGTTTATCGGGCAGTCGGGGAATCTTGTCGGGCTGGCCGGGATGCATCGTGGCCTCGTGATGGATCTGAATCCCGAGGCGACCGCCAAACGGACCGGGACGCTGGGGACGAGCGGGTACGCGTACGAAACCGGCAATCCCCAGGTCGGCGGCAATGTCCGCTGGGGCGTGACCGACAACCTCACGCTGAACGGCACCGTCAAGCCCGACTTCTCCCAGGTCGAATCGGACGCGGGCCAGCTCGCGTTCGATCCGCGTCAGGCGTTGTTCTTCCCCGAGAAGCGGCCCTTCTTCCTGGAAGGGAGCGAGCTGTTTCAGGTGCCGCAAGGGCTGATCTACACGCGCCGCATCGTGCAGCCGGTCGCCGCCGTCAAGCTTACGGGCAACGCGTCGGGCACGGACATCGGGTTTCTCTCCGCCGTCGACGGGACATTCGCGTCGGCGAGCGGCAGCGAGAATCCGATTTTCAACATCGTGCGCGCGCAGCGCAGCCTCGGCCATGGCTCGCGCGTCGGCCTTGCGTACACCGATCGCATCGAAGGCAGCAACTATAATCGCGTCGCCGAATTCGATAGCCGCCTGGTTTTTAAAGAGATCTATGGCTTGAGCCTGCAGCTCGCCGGTAGTCGGACGCGCAACGGAGGCGTGACGAGCGCGGCGCCATTGTGGCTCAGTCAATTCACGATCCAGCACCGGGTGTGGGGTCTGCGCAGCCTGTTCGCCGGCATCTCCGATGACTTCCGCTCCGCAAGCGGATTCATCGGCCGAGCGGGGATCGTGCATTCGTACGTCGACCCGAGTTGGACCACCTACGGGAAGCCCGGCGCGCTGTTGCAGCGCTTCACCGGCGATATCGTCGTGGACGGCATCTGGCAGTATCAGAATTTCATCCACGGGCGCCGCATCCAGGACCAGAAGCTGCACTTCAACGGCAACGCCGCGCTGCGCGGCGGCTGGAACATCGGCGCCGGATACTTCGTCGAATCATTCGGCTACGACTCGGCGCTCTACGCCGACTATCGGCTCGAGGTACCAAAATCCGGCGGCGGACTCGACACGATCCCGTTCGTGGGGCAACCGACGATCGGGAATGGGGAGTACATCGTTCAGATCGGGACGCCGCAGTGGAAGCATTTCAGTGGTGGCGGGTTCTTCCTGCAGGGTCACGACGAAAACTTCTTCGAGTGGGCGTCCGCCGATCTCCTGCTCCTCAGTGTGGACCTGTCGTACCGTCCCACGGAGCGGATCCGCAACTCCGTCAGCTATTTCTGGCAGCAGGTGAACCGTCGTACCGACGGCAGCCTGGTGAATGTGGGCCGGATTCTGCGTGCCAAGGTCGAGTACCAGCTGTCGCGGCCGTTGTTCGTCCGGCTGGTCGGCCAGTACGTCCAGGATCAGACCGATTCGTTGCGTGACGATTCACGGACCGGCGCGCCGATTCTGATTGCCGGACCAACGACGGTGACCCGCACCCAGGCTAGTGCGCACAACAACTTCCACCTCGATGCGCTGCTCAGCTATCAACCGATTCCCGGAACCGTAGTGTTCGCGGGGTACGGCAGCGACATGGAGGATCAGGACGCGTTCCGGTTCCGCGGGCTGAAGCGCCAAGCAGACGCCCTGTTCGTGAAGCTGAGTTATCTGTTCCGGCTGTAACACCCGCGGCCATTTGGCGGCTGAAGGGGTATTGGCAGGAACGCTTGGACGCGCTGGGAGCCATGCTCGGATGAAGGCAGTCCATTCCCTTTCCGCGTTATTGACACTCACCATTGCTTCGGCGGCGGGCCAGGTCGGCCCGCCGCTCGTCGATCATCATCAACACTTGTTCAGCCCGGCGGCGGCCGCGCTCGTTACGCCGAATCCGCTTCCGCCCGGTACCACGGCACTCCAGTCGATCGATGCGGACCGCGTCATTGGGTTGCTCGACTCGGCGGGAATTCGACGCGCTCTGGTGCTGTCGGTCGCGTACACCTGGGGCAATCCAAGCCGCCACGTCGAGAACGAATACGAGCAGGTGAAAGCGGAGAATGATTGGACGGCCCAGCAAGTCGGCCGCTACCCCGACCGGCTGCGCGCCTTCTGCAGCTTCAATCCGCTACGCGATTATGCGCTCGACGAGCTGAACCGCTGCTTCGCCAATCCCTTGCTCCGCACCGGCCTCAAGATGCACATCGGCAACTCGGCGGTCGACTATCACAACGCGCAACATCGCGAACAGCTGCGCCGCGTCTTTCGGGCCGCCGACGACCGGCACATGGCGATCGTCATCCACATGCGCGCTTCGATCTCGCGGAATTTGCCGTACGGGCGCGAAGAGGCACGAATCTTCTTCGATTCGATCCTCCCGGCCGCGCCGCATGTGCCCGTGCAGATCGCGCACCTCGCCGGGGCCGGTGGCTACGACGCCACGACGGACTCGGCGTTGTCGGTGTTTGTCGAAGCGATCGCGCGGCACGATCCGCGCGCGCAGCGGCTCTGGTTCGATGTCACGACCGTCTGCCGCAACATGACCAGCGACGACGCGCGGCTCATCGCTCACCGGATCCGGCAGCTGGGGCCGGAGCGCGTGCTGTACGGCTCGGACGCGGCCGCCGGGGACAACCTGGCGCCGCACGCGGCGTGGGCCGAGTTTCTCACGTTGCCGCTGACCGCAGCGGAGTTTCGCACCATCGCCACCAACGTCGCTCCCTACATGCGATAGGACATACCATGCGCTCCATCCGCCTGCTCGCCTGCACCGCCTGGTTGCTGTCGCCGCTCGCGCCGCTCGCGCCGCTCGCCGCTCAGCAACGCCACACGATCACCCATGAAGACGTCTTCCTGATGAAGCGCGTGTCCGCGCCGGCGATAAGCCCCGACGGGCGCTGGGTGGTGTTCAGTGTGACGGAGCCGTCGTATACCGAAGGCGAGCAAGTGAGCGATCTATGGATCGTGCCCTTGGACGGCAGCGCCGAGCCGCGGCGGCTGACGAACAGCAAAGGCGGGGAGAGCGGGGTCGATTGGAGCCCGGACAGCCGGCGGATCGCGTTCAGCGCGCGCCGCGAAGGCGATGACGCGGCGCAGATCTACGTACTGGACCTGAGTGGTGGTGGCGAAGCACAGCGCGTGACGAATATCTCGACCGGCGCTGCGAGCCCGCTGTGGCGTCCTGACGGCCGCGCCATCCTTTTCTCCAGCATGATCTACCCCGGCGCGCTGACCGACTCGGCGAATCGCGCCGCGGCGGCCGAGCGCAAAGGCCGGAAGTACAACGCGCGCGTGTACGACGCGTCGCCGATTCGCCTGTGGGACCACTGGCTCGACGAGCGGCGGCCGCATCTGTTCGTGCAGCCGCTCGACCCGAACGTACCGGCCAGGGACATCCTCGCTGGGTCGCAGCTCGTGCAAGGAGCCGGTTTCGGTGGGCAGCTCGGCACCAGCGGCGAAGACCTGGCCGCCGCATGGACGCCGGACGGCAAGCTCGTCGTGTTCGCCGCAACCACGAACCGCGGGGAGTGGACGCATGGCGACGTCGTCCAGGCGCTGTGGGTCGTGAACGCGACGGCGGGCGAACCGTTGCGGCTTACGCAAGGCAAAGACGATTACGACGCGCCGCAATTCAGTGCCCATGGGAAGACACTGTACGCGGTCACGACGCCGACCACCGAGAAAACGTTCAACAACCGTCGGCTCGTCAGCTGGCCCTGGCCGATGTCCGCGACATCCGCGCCCCACGTGATCGCCGGAGGGAGCGCGCATTCGGTCGGCGGCTACAACCCGGCGCCGGATAAGCGCAGCGTGTTTTTCCTCGCTGAGGACGCGGGCCACACGCGTCTGTTTCGCACACCCGCTCCCGAAGGGCTGGAGCAAGAGGTCGGCAAGATGACGAGCGGCACGTTCAGTGGTTTGCAGGTGGCGACGGCGACGACCGGTGCCGCATTCAAGATGGCGGCGGTGTGGGAGAGTGCGACCAATCCGCCCGAAATCGTCAGGATCGATCCGGCCACCGGCCGGTGGACCACGCTGACGAAGTTCAACACGGACAGGGCCGCGAAAATCGACTGGCAGCCGCTGCGCGACTTCTGGTTTATATCAACCCGCGGCAACCGCATTCACAGCTTCTACGCACTGCCGCCAGGATTCGACTCGACCCGCAGTTATCCCTTGTTCGTGCTGATCCACGGCGGTGCGGCCAACATGTGGACCGACAACTTCGGCCTGCGCTGGAATCCGCATCTCCTGGGCGCCACCGGGGGGAGTTACGTGGTCCTGATGACCGACTACAGGGGCTCGACGGGCTACGGGGAGAAATTCTCGCAGGACATTCAGTTCGATCCGCTCGAGGGGCCCGCGAATGACATCAACGAAGCCGCCGACAGCGCGATCAAGCGGTTCCGGTTCATCGATGCCTCAAGACAAGTCGCCGGCGGCGCGAGTTACGGCGGCCATCTCACCAACTGGCTGGCCGTGACCACGACACGCTACCGCGCGCTGGTCAGCCACGCCGGCGAATGGGATCTCGAGACGCAGTGGGCGACGAGCGACTACAACTACGATCGGGAGCGCAACGTGGGCGGCCCGCCGTGGGAAGACCACGCCCTGTGGAGAACCCAGAGTCCGATGCGGCGGGCGGCGAAGCTGCACACGCCGGTACTCGTCTCCGTGGGCGAGCGCGACTTCCGGGTACCGATGAACAACGCGCTGGAGTTCTGGACCGCGCTGCAGCGCCAGCAGATTCCCTCGCGGCTCATCATCTGGCCGGAGGAGAACCACTGGATTCTGAAGGGCGAGGACAGCCGCTTCTTCTATAAGGAGGTGGCGGCGTGGTTCGCGCGCTGGCTCGGCGCGCCGGCGGCGACGGGACAGTAGACGAGCTGTGGACGAGCACCGGCTCGGCCTGAGCGAGCCGATCTCCCGCCGCGACTTCCTCAACGGCGCCCTCCTCGCCGGCGCCGGACTGCTCCTCCCCGGTCAAGCGCCGGCGATCTCCCCCGCTGACGCCTTCAACGGCTACGGCGGCATCGGCGACTACCGGCACTCGAACGGCAACACCTGGGATGTCCTGAGCGCCGGACACGCGCTGCGCGATGGCACGCTCGAAGCGCGGATCGCCGATGCCATGGACACCGGCGAGATGTACGACCTCGTCGCCGTCGGCGGCGGAATCAGCGGACTCGCCGCCGCGATCTTCTTCCAGAAATACAAAGGCGGGCACTGCCTCGTCATCGACAACCACGCCATCTTCGGCGGCGAAGCGAAGCGCAACGAGTTCCTGGTCGACGGACAGCGGCTCACCGCGCACCAGGGTTCAGCGATTTTCCTGGTACCGGGGAAAGGCGGTTACACCGATCGGTTTTACGAGATGATCGGAATGGATCGCGCAGCGTTCGCCTACCAGACGTGGCGCGGACCATCGCCCGAGATGCCGCTCGCGCACTCGCCGTACGAGACGCCGAGGAATTACGGCTTCTACTTCGGACCGAAGTTCGGCCACGGGTCCGGCACGTGGGTGATGGACCCGTGGGGACGGCAGCTCGAAGGCGCGCCCATCAGTGATACCACGCGGGCGGAGCTGCTACGGTGGGGGACGAGCCGCGTCGCAGGACCAGGGCCTCGGACCGAAGGCGACGCCATCTCGCGCCAGCTCGACTCCATCACGCTCGAAGATCACCTGATGGCGCGCCACACCATCAGCCGCGAGACTGTGCGCACGTTTCTGTCGCCCGTCGAAGGCGGAGGATACGGACTTGGTCCTGACGTGCTGTCGGCGTACTGCAATTACGCGATCGAGAACCAGTTTCCGGAGGATGGCGATGACACCCTCGGCGACCAGATGTTTCCCGACGGCAACGGCGGATTCGCGCGGCTGATGGTGAAGACGCTCATCCCCGATGCCTTCGCCGGCCCGCGCACCGTCGACGCAGTGTGGCAGAATCGCGTCAACTTCCGCGCGCTCGATCGTGCCGGCCAACCGACCCGGATTCGATTGAATTCCACCGTCGTTCGCATCGAGCACGCCGGTGATCCTGGGAGCGCGCCGCACGTCGTCGTCACGTACGCTAGGCGCAATCGACTCCACACAGTCAAAGCGCGCGCGGTCGTCGTGGCCGGGGGTAGCTGGACGGCGAAGCACATCGTGCATGACCTCCCTCCCAGCCATCGCGGAGCGTACGCGCAGTTCTATCGATCGCCGTGTCTCATGGCGAACATCGCCGTTCGCAACTGGCGCTTCCTCTACAAGATGGGATTGTCCGGCTGCCGCTGGTTCGGGGGACTCGGCGACTATCTCTCGGTCCGGAAAATGGCGCTCGTCGGCAACGAGCCCCGCACGATCGGTCCTGACTCACCGACGGTGCTGACCATCAAGGTCCTCTTCGCCCAGCCCGGCTTGTCGATCGCCGAGCAGGGGAGCCGGGGCCGCGCGCAGCTGCTCGGCACGTCGTTCGCGCAGTACGAGCGCGCGTTCCGCGAACAGCTCGCCGACATGTTCGCGCTCGGCGGATTCGATCCACGCCGGGACATCGCCGGCATCATTCTCAATCGTTGGGGTCACGCGTACGTGAATCCGCAGCCGGGGTTTTTCTTCGGGATCAACGGCCAGCCGGCGTCGAGGGACATCCTGCGGAATCGTCCGCACGGGCGGATCGCGTTTGCGAATACCGATCTCGCCGGGGCCAGCGATCATCGGAACTCGATTCGCGAGGCGGATCGCGCGGTAAAGCAGCTGCTCGGCGTCTGAGCACTAGCTTGATCCCTCCCCACAAACTTTGCTCGACGCC
>DASPXD010000029.1:0-3330 GCA_035637435.1 Gemmatimonadales bacterium | reverse complement strand
AAGAAGGCGGCGCCGATGTCGTCGTGCCAGTAGGCGCCGGTCCAGCCGCCGTGGGTGAACCCGCCATCGGTGTCTTCGTCTTTGCCGCCGGGCGCCTGCATGACGCCGTCCAGGGTGACGAATTCGTGTACGATGAGTTTTCGCACGGCCGCATGCCTCGCGTTCGGGTGCCGGTGATGGTACACCAATGCGACGAATGGGAGGGGGGAGAATCGACGAGGGGCGGACGCGGCGGTCGGATCTTGTCCGTGTCCTAAAGGACCGGCTCGGCTAAGGCGAGCGTCCCTTCGCTGCGCTCAGGGCAAGCTCTGAAGGACGCGATGAGCCCTTCAGGGCTCGCGCATTCGCCGAGCCGGCGTCCTTCGCTCCGCTCAGGACAGGCTTTCAGCGCACGGCTCAGCTGGAATCCTGGTCACCCTTTCAGCAAGCAGCTCCGCTTGCTGGACAAGGTGGTCCGGTATCGGTTCGGCGATAATGCCGAGCTGATGGGAGCGTGGGAGAGTGCCCGCAACGCTTCGCTCCGCTCAGCGCGGCGTGTGGCCAGGTCGTTCCAGACCAAGAGCGAGCCCGAGTCCGGGGCGGGCGGTAGTGAGACGCCGAAGGCGGCGTGATGGCTGCGCCGGTTTCGGAGGGGAGGCGGTGAGGCGCGGCGGCTGACGAGCTGCCGCGCCTTGTTGTTTGAGGCTCCTTAGTCACTATCGGATTTCTGCAGCCTAACACACTAACCTGAATGTTATACATCTTGCGATCTCGATAATAATCGACGTTATCTTGGAATCGAGACTTATGCAGACATCAACCGTCAACGGAGTCCCTTCAGTGACTCCAGTTAATTACTAGTTCTATGAGAGCGATTGTCTAGGACGCAGTCCAGTGTCGCTGATTGCTGGGCGCTCAGGTCCTGAGCAATCAGCCCCGACGCCTTGCGGGACGAGGCTTCGCGGTTTTTCTGGATCTGCGGGGCAGTCTTCTTCCGCATCTGTTCTCCTCGCTTGAGCTCCCGATCCGACTGGACGAATCGCCAGCGCTACGGTCGCGCGCGCGCAAACCATGGTTCTATCTGAGACTCGGCACGGAGCTGGCCTGACGCTTCTTCAGGTTCTGCGAAGGGGCCTAGAGTTAGGCGAGTGCCTCGGTCTGACTGCGGACCGGGCGAACGAGAATTGTGAGACTGCCCTCCGCACCTTCGTCCCGGTATCGGGAGCCGCCGCGAGGGGAACGTCCTCGCCGCGGCCTCGCGGTACCGGTGCTAGCGCGCTGGCGTCGTCAGCTTGGTCGGATCGTAGCGCTCTCCTTTCTTCCAGAGCCGGAGCGTGAGCGCCGCGAGCTTGCGGGTGAGCGTCAAGCGCGCCAGTTCCTCCCGTGTCCCGCGAGCAATCACGCTGTGGTAGAAGTCCTGCAGTGGGCCGGGTCGCGCGGTGGCGGCCGTGGCGGCGCCCTTGAACACGTCTTTGAGTACGCGATTGTGGTTCCGATTCAGCCCGCGAGTCATCGGGGGGCGACGCCGACGCACGGTCTCGCCGGCCACGACCGCATAATCGGCGCTGGACCGCGTCACGACCGCCAGGCCGGCGTAGGCCCACAGGTTCCGTTTGGTGCGAAACCGCCAGGGCGTCTGCATCGTGGCCAGGAGCAGCGCCACGCGGACCGAGCCGAAGAACGGGATGGCCCGCAGCACGGGCCATGCGGGATCTCGCCGCGCCTCGGTGACCATGGCCGCTTTGGCCCGGGGCCGCAGGTGCCGCAGCACGTCGAGCTCGGCGTAGAGCGTTTCGGCCCGGAGCCGCGCGCCGGGGTCCTGGAGCTGGGCGAGCCACTGCGCTCGTGCCCGGGGGTGATACACACGTTTGCCAGCGGCCGGGATCCCGCGGGCGCGAAACAGCGCCTTGAGCCGGAGCATCACCCGGGTCGCGTCTTCGACCAGGTTCCGGTACGTCCGGGTGAGCTCCTTCAGCGTCGCGCGGTCGGCGCTCCCATGATAGACCGCGCGCAGCCCGCCGCGGCGGAGCTGCTCGGACAACTGATCGGCATCGACCTGATCGGCCTTGTTCCCCTGCCGCGGTGCTCCGCGGCGATCGCAGACTACGACTCGATCCACCAGCGGCGCCAGCAGGTCGCGCAACCACTGGGCCTGGGTGCCTTCCTCGAGGGCGACATGCACCGCGCCGCGCATCCCGCGCACGAACTCCGTGATCGCGCCGCCGTCGGTCGGCAACACGCTCCGCGCGATCACCCGTCCGCTCTCTTCCCGCACCGACGCACTCGTAGTTGCCTGGTGCACGTCCAACGCGACATACTTGGTAGTCCGTTTCATGAGAGCCGCTCCTTGCTGTGGACCACGGGTCTTGGTCGACTCCATGGTAACAGCAAGGGGCGCGCTCTCAACATGCGTTAGACCGCGCCTTCGTTCTCCTCAGCATTCCCGTGATTCTTTACGCCGTCATCTTCATCGCAGGAGCCGGTATCGGCTACATCCTCTCGATGAAGCGCAAAGTTCATGGGCTTCCGCATCGCTCGCGTCCTCAGCTCCACGACGCTATTACCCACATTGCGTACGAGTATGTTGGCCTTGAGCGCGCTTTGGCAGCCTTTAGGAGGCCTCAGAGTCAAGGCGGACAGCGGCGTTTCGATCTCGAAGCGGCACTAGTGCACGCGAGGAACCTTACCGAGTTCTTCTGGGCGCCCAGTCGCCGGCGACGGTCGCACAGAGATGGCGTCTATGCCGCTCACTATCTGCCTACGCCCGATTCTTGGGGCACCATTCGGACCGCCCTTACCCAACTTCCCAATGAGAGGTTTGATGCTATCAGTAGTCAGCTAGCTCACATCTCCACTGCGCGCTCGAAAAAGGGTACGCGGGACTTCGAGAGCGAAGTGATTCCGATCGCCAACGCCTTAAACCAAGTGTGGCAACGTTGGACAGTCGAGCTGCAAGGCACGGAATGGCCGCCTCTGTTGGATGCGGAGGTCGCCTCTTATCGCGCTAAACCTTGATTCCTTGGGGCGCGGTCTAACAAGCGCTTGAAGCTGGCGGCGCGCGTAGATTAGGGAATGAATCTTTCGTCAGCGCGCCGCAGCTTAAGCGCGATTCGTTAGGCGGCTCAGTGCAGCAATCAACTTTCCGAGGATGTACGTTGTCCCTGCTAGGCTACGGCGTTCCCGTATTCACTGAAGATGTCGCGTCGTCGAACTATCCGGTCTTCAAAGGCCCGGCGACCTTGTAACTACTGAGGATGATGCCGGACGGCATTGCTTTCGTGCCGACGAGAGCGAGTTCGCGCGGGTCAACGCTGTCCGAAAAGAAGCGTTTCCCCCGGCCCAGCAAGACCG